>NZ_JBFAUU010000017.1:27570-237721 GCF_040679435.1 Spirillospora sp. NPDC052269 | reverse complement strand
GACTCGGACCCGATCCGGGAGCAGAACCCCGACGGCGTCCAGATCACGATGGGGCAGGACTCGCCCGAGACCGTCCAGCAGCAGATGGAGACCGGGGTGGGGTGTTACCCGTATTGCGTCCGGACGCGCGCGCCGCGCCCGGACCGTTCTTCTCGTCCCGCCCGGCCGAGCCGCGCGGTCCCCTCCCCTGGGGTCCCCGTCCGCGTCCGGACGGCGGACCGGCCGGACGCCGGCTCACCGCGCCCCCCGAGCCGTCCTCACGGCGTCACCCGCCCGCCGCCGTCCGCGGCGGGGGCGCTCGGCACGCCCTCACCCGGGATGATCGCGCCGGGGACGCCGAGCACGCCCACCGCGCCCGCGGTCGAGGCGGCCCCGTTCGGCACCGGGCGCAGTCCGCGGCTTCCGGTGACCGTGCCGTCCGGCGAGATCCACGCGGGCTGCGTCGGCGGCCTCATGTTGAACTCGCGGGCCTTGCTGTCCAGCCGGGCCGGCGCCTCCTCGCGCGCGATGTCGCTCTGCATCTGCTGGCGCTGCTGGTCGAGCAGCTTGTTGTTCTGCTGGAGCCGCGACAGCGTGAACGCGTCCTCGGCGAGGACGGTGTTCAGCAGCAGCAGGCTCGCCAGCGCGCCGCCCAGCAGCCCCACGATCAGCAGGACGAACGGCGTCCGCGGCGGAGCCGACTGCCGGACCGCCCGGGCCGTCCGCCGCGCCGGGCCCGCCTTGGCCGCGCCGGTCCTGGCCTTGCCCCTGGTCTTGGTGGAGGTCTTGGTGGAGGTCTCGGCGCGCGTCCGGGTCTTCGTCTTCACGGACGTGCCGCTCCGCGCGGACGAGGCGTCCCGCGGCTCCGCCGTCCGGGCGCGTCCGGAGGCCGCCGAGCCGCGCCCGGCCGCGTCCTTCCCGCGCCCGGAGGTCTTCGTGCCGCGCGCATCGCTTTTCGTGCCGCGCGCATCGGTCTTGGTGCCGCGCGCATCGGTCTTCGTGCTGCGCGCGTCGGTGTCCGTGCCGCGGGCCGACGTCTTCGAGCCACGTGCGTCACCGCTCGCGGCGCGACCGGACGTCCTGGCACCGCGCGCGTCCGTGTCCGACCCGCGCGCGGACGTCTTCGCCCCCCGTGCGGAACCCCGCGCGGCGGTCTCCCCGGTGCTCGTGGACGTCCTGGTGCGGCGCGCGTCCTCGCGGGCGTCCTCGGGCGCGTCCGCGGGGCGGGCGCGCTTGGCGTCCGGGCGGGGCGGGGCCGGACGCTCGGGCCTCGTGCGGCGCTCGCGGCGCTGCTTGGGCACGGGCGGGGTCGCGGTCCCCGGCTTGCGTGTCCGTGTGCTCATGGGGCCTCCCGGACCCGCTCGGCGGCGCGCAGCCGCACCGACCCGGCCCGTGGATTGGTCTCGGTCTCGGACTCGGACGCCACCTCGGCCCCCCGGGTCAGCAGCCGGAAGCGCGGCTGGTGCTCGGGCAGCGGGACGGGCAGGTCCGGCGGGGTCTTGTCGGCGGTGACATCGGCGAGGACCTGCTTGGTGATGCGGTCCTCGAGCGAGTGGTAGCTGAGCACCGCGACCCGGCCGCCGACCGGGAGGGCGTCGAGCGCGGCGGGCAGGGCCCGCCGCCAGATCTCGAGCTCGCCGTTGACCTCGATCCGGAGCGCCTGGAAGGTGCGTTTGGCCGGGTTCCCGCCGGTGCGGCGGGTCGCGGCCGGGATCGCGGTGCGGACGAGGTCGGTGAGCCGCGCGGTCGAGTCGAGCGGCTCCTTGGCGCGCTCGCGCACGATGGCGGACGCGATGCGCTGGGCGAACCGCTCCTCGCCGTACTCGCGCAGGATGCGGGCGAGCTCGCCGGGCGGGTAGGTGTTGACGACCTCGGCGGCGGTGAGGGCCTGCGTCCGGTCCATCCGCATGTCGAGGGGGGCGTCGTAGGAGTAGGCGAAGCCGCGGTCGGCCTCGTCCAGCTGGGGCGAGGAGACTCCGAGGTCGAACAGGAAGGCGTCCACGTTCGGCACGTCCAGCCGGTCGAGCACGGCGGCGATGTCGTCGTAGACGGCGTGCACGAGCGAGACCCGGTCGCCGAAGCGCTCCAGCCGCTTGGCGGAGCGCTCCAGCGCGTAGGTGTCCCGGTCCAGGCCGATCAGGCGGAGCGTCGGATGGGCGGTGAGCATGGCCTCGGCGTGGCCGCCCATGCCGAGCGTCCCGTCCAGGTAGACGGGCGTCCGGCCGGCGTCCGCGGCCGACTGGACGGCGGGCGCCAGGATCTCAAGAACGCGGTCGAGCAGTACCGGAATGTGACCGGCCTGCGCCGCGTGGTCGCCCACGTCCATGCTCCACCCCCATGTTGGTGCCACCTTGCTCGCGGAATTGTGGCATCGGCGGCCGGCGGCGCGTGCCGCCGAGCCGTCTCCCGTCGGTGCCGGCGCCCTGTGAACCCCCGTGGGCGCCGCCGGCGGCCTCGTCCGGCCAGGTCCCCATCCGCTGCCCTTGAGGAAGATCACCGCGTCACCGCGGGGGGTCGACTTCTGGCGCCGGGGAAGCTGCGCCAGAGGGTCTGGAGAGCGGCTGGAGACCTGGCCGAACGCTGGCCGGTGCCGGTCTTCGGGACCGACGTTCGGCAGATCGTCAGAGGATCCCGGGCAACACCTCCTCGGAGATGTCGGCGAACGCCTGCTCCTCCTGCTCGAGGTAGGACTCCCAGGCGCCGCTGTCCCAGATCTCCAGGCGCGTGTTCGCGCCGATGACGGTGCAGTCGCGGGTGAGCCCGGCGTACTTCCGCAGCGGGGGCGGGATCGTGATCCGGCCCTGCTTGTCGGGGAGCTCGTCGGACGCGCTGGCGAAGAAGACCCGGCCGTAGGCACGCACGGTGCGCTCGGTGACGGGCGCGGCACGAAGCGCCTCGGTGATGCGCTGGAACTCTGCCATAGGGAAGACGTACAGGCAGCGTTCCTGGCCCTTCGTGATCACCAATCCCCCCGACAGCTCCTCGCGGTACTTCGCCGGCAGGAACAGTCGTCCCTTGTCGTCGAGGCGCGGCGTGTGGGTGCCGAGGAACACCGGCCCCACCTCCCGCGCCGCATGAGGCGCTACCGCTCCCCACGGCGCCCCACTCTACTCCACTCTTCCCCACCGTCAACTACGAAAACACCTGCCGCGCGCGGATTTCGCGAACGATTCCGCAGGTCAGACGGGGTGGGCCTCCGGGGGGTGGGCGGTGGGGCGGCCAGGCGCGGCGGTCCGGCGGGACCACTTGACAACGCGTCCTGACGCAGCCCGGAGCGTTCTGGGGGGCGCCGCCGCGGGCCCCCGAGGGGGAAAGTGGGGCGCCGCACGGGCCGTGGAGGACGCCCGGGTGGAGCACAATGGGCAGCCGATCCCCAGGACCATCCCGGCCGCCGGGCGGAAGAAGACGTACCGCGGGCGGGAGACGTACTGTCGGTGGAACACCGCGGCGGGAGCCGCGGGTGGAGCGGACCGGCGGCGCGGCTCGTCCGAAACGGTGGAGTCGCGCGGGTGTCCGTGCAAGGGTTGCGCAGCGCGGCGCCGTCGGGGCGGCCGGACAGCTGAGGAGGGTTGGTTGGTGGCAGTAGGGATGCACGGGGACCCGTCGACCGGGACCGGACGTTCGGCGCCCGCGCCCCGCTCCGGGGAGGCCCCCGCGGACGGTTCGCGGACGGGTTTCCCCGGCGGCCTGGACGACCTCGCCCGGGTGAGCGGGCGCATCCGGGACGCCGTGGAGACGGTGGTCGAGGGCAAGCCCCGGGCGGTCCGGCTCGCGCTGACCGTCCTGCTCGCCGAGGGGCACCTGCTGATCGAGGACGTGCCCGGCGTCGGCAAGACGATGCTCGCCAAGGCCCTGGCCCGCTCGGTGGACTGCTCGGTGCGGCGCGTCCAGTTCACGCCCGACCTGCTGCCGAGCGACATCACCGGCGTCAGCGCCTACAACCAGGAGCTGCGCGAGTTCGAGTTCAAGCCGGGCCCGGTGTTCGCCAACATCGTGGTCGGCGACGAGATCAACCGCGCCTCCCCCAAGACCCAGTCGGCGCTGCTGGAGTGCATGGAGGAGCGCCAGGTCACGGTGGACGGGACGACGTATCCGCTGGAGCGGCCGTTCATGGTGATCGCCACCCAGAACCCGGTGGAGATGGAGGGCACCTACCCTCTCCCCGAGGCGCAGCGGGACCGGTTCACCGCGCGGATCTCGATGGGGTACCCCGACCCGGCCGCCGAGCTGGAGATGCTGGACACGCACGGCGAGGCGAACCCGCTGGACGACCTGGAGCCGGTGGCGCACGCGTCCGACGTGCGCGGGCTCATCGAGGTGGTCCGGCACCAGCACGTCGCCTCGTCCGTCCGGCAGTACGCGATCGACCTGGTCACCGCGACGCGCAACCACCCGGACCTGCGGCTCGGCGCGTCCCCGCGGGCGACCCTGCACCTGGTGCGGGCGGCGCGCGCGTACGCGGCGCTCGACGACCGCGACTACGTGCTGCCGGACGACATCCAGGAGCTGGCCCTCCCGGTGCTGGCGCACCGGCTGCTGCCGAGCGCCGAGGCGCAGCTCGAGCGGCGCAGGCCGGAGCACATGCTGACCGAGCTGGTGCACCGGCTGCCCGTCCCGTCCCCTCGGGGGTGACACGGTGCGACGGGCCTTGGCGGGTCTGACCACACGGGGCCGGTCGTTCATGGCGGCCGGGGCCACCGCGATCGTGTGCTCGTTCGTGCTCGGCGAGCGCGACCTGCTGCGCGCGGGCGTGCTCGTGCTGGCGCTGCCTCTGATCTGCACGTGGGTCGTGTCGCGGACCCGGTACCGGCTGGCCTGTGCGCGGCAGCTCGACCCGCCGCGGCTGCCCGTCGGGCACGAGTCGCGCGCGGAGCTGCGGCTGGAGAACGTGTCCCGGCTGCCGAGCGGGCTGCTGATGGTCGAGGACCGGGTGCCGTTCGCACTCGGCGGGCGGCCCCGGTTCGTGATCGACCGGATCGAGCCGCGCGGGTCCCGCGAGCTGAGCTACCGGATCCGGTCGGACGTGCGGGGGCGGTTCCGGGTCGGGCCGCTGACGGTCCGCCTCGCCGACCCGTTCGGGATGGTCGAGCTGGTCCGCTCGTTCAGCCTCACCGACACCCTGACGGTGACCCCGGCGATCGTGCCGCTGCCGTCCGGGCGGCTCGCGGGGGCGTGGGCGGGCGGCGGCGACAGCCTGGCCCGGACGGTCTCCACCGCGGGCGAGGACGACATCGCGCCGCGCGAGTACCGGCACGGCGACGACCTGCGACGCGTCCACTGGCGGTCGACGGCGCGGCGCGGCGAGCTGATGGTGCGGCGCGAGGAGCAGCACTGGCAGAGCCGGGGCACGCTCTTCCTGGACACCCGGAGCCTGGCGCACCGCGGCGAGGGGCCCGGCGCGACGTTCGAGCAGGCGGTGTCGTCGACGGCGTCCGTCGGGGTGCACCTCGGCCGGATGGGCATGGCGCTGCGCCTGGTCACCGACGCCGGGGAGCGGCTCGCGCCGACCGCCGACTACGAGGGCGAGTTCGAGGGCCTGCTGCTGGACACCCTGGCCGTCGCGCGCCCCGGCGACGGCGCGTCGCTGGACGCGGGTCTCGCGGCCCTGCTCGGCGGCTCCGGACGGGACGGCGACGGGCTGGTGGTCGCGGTGTTCGGACGGCTCACACCGGAGGAGGCGCGCGCGGTCGCGTCCGTCCGGCGGGGCACGGCGGCGTGCGTGGCGGTCCTGGTGGACCCGGAGGCGGCGGCCGCGGCCGCCGATCCGCGCGTCCCGTCCCCGCGGCGCTCCGGCAACGGCTCCTCCGAAACGGCCGTGCGGGCTTCGCACGGGCCGGGCGAGGTGGCAGGCGTTGGGGCGGCCCGGGTGTTGCGGGCCGCCGGGTGGCGGGTCGTGACGGTGCGGACGGCCGTGGAGCTCGCGGCAGCCTGGGGGGTCGTCGCGGAGCCGGACGGCACGGACATGGGTCACCTGCGCGGGGACGGGGGCGGAGGCGCGGCATGAGGATCCGGATGACGGTCATGGCCGGGCTGGCGACGCTGGCCGGGTCGGTCGGGCTGTACCCGCTGTTCATGGGCGGGCAGTGGTTCTGGCACGCGCTCGGCGCGATCGTCGCGGCGTCCGCCGGGGCCGTCGCGGTGCGGCGGCTGCGGATCCCGGCGGTGTTCGACCCGCTCGGCCCGCTGCTGGCGCTGCTGCTCTACTGCACCCTGGTGTTCACCCCCGGACGGGCGCTGCTCGGGATCATCCCGACGTCGTCGTCGCTGGGCGGGCTGCGCGACCTGGTGTCGGACGGCATGTCCACGGCGAACCGGTACGCCGCGCCCGTCCCGGACACGCGGAGCGTCCACCTGCTGGTCGCGATCGGGGTCGGCGCCATCGCGACCGTCGTCGACCTGCTCGCGGTGCGGATGCGCCGGGCCGCGCCCGCGGGCCTGCCGCTGCTGGCGATGTACAGCGTGCCCGCCGCGATCCGCGAGCACGGCGTGAACTGGCTCGCGTTCGGGCTCGGCGCGGTCGGGTTCCTCGCGCTGCTGATGGCGGACGCGCGGGAGAGCGTCGGCGGCTGGGGCCGCATGGTGTTCTCGCAGCGCTGGCATGAGGAGTCCCCGGGCGAGCGGGACGTCCCGGACGTCTCGGCACTGGCGACCACGGGCCGCCGGATCGGCCTGGCCGCCGTCGCCGTCGCCGTCGTGGTGCCGATGGCGGTGCCCGGCGTCCACCCTCGCGGCGTGCTCGGCGGCAGGGGGGCGGGCCCCGGCGGCGACGGCGCCCGGACGGTCACGACCCCCGATCCGATGGTCAGCCTGTCCCGGCAGCTCACCAACCTCACCGACGGGGTCGTGCTGACCTACGAGACCGACGACACCGAGGAGCCCGACTACCTGCGGCTCTACGCGCTCGACCGGTTCGACGGCGACCGCTGGACCTACAACGTCGCGTCCAGGGCCCAGGACAAGCTGACCGACGCGCCCCTTCCGGCGCCGCCCGGCCTCACCGACGCGCCGTCCCGCGCGGTCACCACCAGGGTCAAGGTGAACAAGGACCTGCGGGACCTGCAGTTCCTGCCGATGCCGTACGCGCCCACGCACGTGCGGATCAAGGGCGACTGGCGGGTGCACGCGCCGTCCCTGATGGTCTACTCGCTGCACGAGGGCATCGGCGGGAAGCCCTTCACCGTGACCAGCCGCCGCGTGCTGCCCTCCCCCGGCGACCTCGAGGCCGGGGGGACCTACACCAGCGACATGCTGGCCGAGTTCACCTACCTGCCGAAGTCCGTGCCGGACAAGGTGCGGCAGCTGGCCGTCCAGAGGACCAGGGGCGCCCGCAGCCCGTACGAGTCGGCGGTGAAGCTCCAGTCCTGGTTCACCCAGACCGGCGGCTTCCGCTACGACCTGAGCGTCGGCACCCCCGAGCACGGCTCGGACCTGATCGACTTCCTGACCGTCGACAGGCGCGGCTACTGCGAGCAGTTCGCCGCGGCGATGGCCGTCATGGCGCGCGAGCTGGGCATCCCGGCGCGCGTGGCGGTCGGGTACACCGCCGGCAAGGAGCTCTCCCCGGGCCGGTGGGAGGTGCGCGGACGCGACGCGCACGCCTGGCCCGAGCTGTACTTCAACGGCGCGGGCTGGCTGCGGTTCGAGCCGACCCCGAGCGGCGCGGCGGGGCAGGGCACCGCGTCCGAGCCGTCCTACTCCCTCGCGGCGGACGGCACCGGGAACGGCGGGGGCGACTCGTCCGCCCCCGGGCCGCAGCCGTCCTCCTCGGCGGGCCCCGGCGGGCGGCCGACCCGCGGCGCGCACTTCCGCAACGACCTGCCCGGCACCGGCGGGACGGCGTTCCCGCTGCCCAAGAAGCACAAGAGCGGCCCGGGCTACGCGCCGTGGGTCGCGGCGGGGACGCTGATCGTCCTGCTGATGGCCGCCGCGCCCGCCGTCCGGGCCCTGACCCGGCGGCGCCGCTGGTCGACGGCCCTGGAGCCGCCGCCGGGGCCCGAGACGTCCCGTCCGGGGCAGCGTGATCCGCGCGGGCCGCGTCCGCGCGGCGCCTCGGACGCGGCGCACGCCGCCTGGCGGGAACTGCGGGCGGACGCCGTCGACCACGGCGTCCCCTGGCCGTCCAGCGAGACCCCGCGCGCGACGGTCCGCCGCCTGGGCGACCTGCTCGACCTGGACGACACGGCCACGTCCGCGCTGCGCCGCATCGCCGGGGCCGAGGAGCTCGCGCGCTACGCCCCGGCGGACCGCACCCCGCCGTCCGCCGACCTGCTCCGCGCCGACGTCCGGACGATGCGGTCGGCGTTCGCCTCGTCCGCGACGGCGACCGCGCGCTGGCGGGCCCGGCTGCTCCCGGCGTCCACCGTCGCCGAGGCCCGTGAGGCCGCGCGCGCCGCGGGCGAGCGCACCGCCCTGGTCACCGGCCGCGCCGAACACGCCCTGGCCCGCGTGGTCACGCGCCTCCGAGCCCTCCTCCCCACCAAGCCCGAGTAGGCCGGCGCGCCCTCACAGGGGGCCGGAAAACACGAACGCGCCTCAGGTGGTGAGGCGCGTGGTGGAGGGGTGGGGCAGTGTTCGGCCCGCCGCGCGCCGGGGTGCGCGGGCGGGCTGGGCGGGTCAGCGTTCTTCTTCGCGGCGGCGCCAGCGCTCTTCCATGCGCTCCATGAAGCCCCCGCGGGCCGGGCCTCCGGACTGGCCGCGGCGTGCGCGGCGGCCCTTGGCGGCGGGCTCGGCGATGCCGGTCATGCGCTTCCAGCTGGTGAGCGCCCACACGCAGCAGGCGACCATGAGCAGGAAACCGGCCACGCTGACCGCGATGGTTATCGCGCCGGCGTTGGCCACCAGGCCGGCCATCAGGGCGGCGACGCCGACGGTGAAGCCCACCGCGGCCTTGATCATCTGGCGCTTGTAGTGCACCTGAGGACTCGTCGAGCGCACGGCGTGCGCGAACTTCGGATCCTCGGCGTACAACGCCTGCTCGATCTGGTCGAGCATGCGCTGCTCGTGATCAGAGAGCGGCACGGCGCCTCCCAACGACAGCCCCGCGACGGGGTTTCCGATGCAGGACAGGAACCTCAACGGTGATATGCCCAGAATACGAGCCAGGACTGGCCAACGAAAGCGAACGGCCGACCACGGACCCTCTCCCGTTCATCTCCGCATCCGCCTCATCCCCTCCCGTCACCGTTCTCCCGTCCGTCCCGGCCGGGAGGACGCCCGGCACCGCGCTTGACGAGCGCGGCGGGACGGACCGCACCGTGGCCGAAACGGCTCGCGACCTGGTCGATCACCCGCTCCGCCTCACGCCAGCCGGTCTCCGGTTCGTCCAGGGCCAGCTGGCGCGGAGCGTCGTCCGCGGACGTGAGGTTCTCCACGCGCACGCCCACCAGCCGGAGTCGTACCCGATCCCAGCCGGACGCCTCATACAGCTCGCAGGCTGTGACATAGATCACTCTCGCGAGATCGGTGGCCTCACGGAGAGTACGCGCGCGTGTGATCGTCTTGAAGTCGCCGTCCCGGAGCTTGACGCTGACCGTGCGCCCGGCGTAGCCGCCCGCGCGCAGCCGCGCGCCGACCTTCTCGGCCAGCCGGAGCAGCTCGCGGCGGATCACGTCCGGGTCCTCGATGTCGGTGTCGAAGGTCTCCTCGGCGCCGATGCTCTTGTCGACGCTCTCGGGGACGACCGGGCGCGGGTCGCGGCCCCAGGAGAGCTCGTGCAGGTGGGCGCCGAGCGCGTTGCCCAGCTCGCGCTGGAGGGTCGCGAGCGGGACCTTGGCGAGCTGGCCGACGGTGCGCAGGCCCAGGCGGGTCAGCTGCTGCTCCGTGCGCTCCCCGACGCCCCACAGCGCGGCGACGGGCAGCGCGTGCAGGAATTCCTCCACCCCGTCCGCCGGGACGACCAGGAGGCCGTCGGGCTTGCAGCGGGTGGACGCCAGCTTCGCCACGAACTTGGTGGGCGCGATGCCGACCGAGCAGGTCACGCCCTGCTGCTCGAACACCTTCGCGCGGATGAGCCGGGCGATCTCGGCGGGCCGTCCGTACAGCTTGCGCGCGCCCGCGACGTCGAGGAACGCCTCGTCCACCGAGAGCGGCTCGACCAGCGGGGTCATCGACCGGAAGATCTCGAACACGGCCCGGGACACCGCCGTGTACCGCTCGTGCCGCGGCGGCAGCACCACCGCCTGCGGGCACAGCCGCCGCGCCCGCGTCATCGGCATCGCCGAGTGGACGCCGTACTTGCGCGCCTCGTAGGACGACGCCGACACCACGCCCCGGCCGCCGACCCCGCCGACGACCACGGGACGCCCGCGCAACTCCGGCCGGTCGAGCAGTTCGACGCTCACGAAGAACGCGTCCATGTCGACGTGCAGGATCGAGCAGCCCGTGTCGTCCCCCGGCGGGCCGGGCTGCGGCCCCGGCCGGTGCAGCTGCTGCTTGCGGCTCATGCCCCCAACCTAGACGCCCTTTCGGACATTTCGCCCGCTCGACGCGGGTGTGCGCATTCGGCCGTCAACGCGGGCCGCCGAGCCGTCCCGAGCGCCCGGCCGTCGAGACGGCCGGGCGCTCGTTCAGGCGGGGCGTTCGGCCACCAGGTGCAGCTGGGTCGCCAGCTCGCGCAGGACGGGGTGGACGGACGCGGCGCGTTCGAGGGCGACCAGGCCCTCGGCGGCGCCCGTGTCGTCCAGCAGCGCGCTCGGGACGAGGTCGGCGAAGATCCGGACGCCGTGCGTCTCGCGGGCGGTGAGGCCCGCGCCGACGGCCAGCTCGGCGAGCGACTCGCGGGTGAAGCGGCGCGGCATCCGGTCGTGCTCGCCCCAGCGGCCGTCCGGGTCGGACAGGACCTGCCGTGCGTCGTCGAACCGGCCGGCGGCGGCCCGGTGCAGCGCGGCGGCGATCTGCCCCGCGACCAGCACGCTGACCGCCCCGCCGGGCCGGACGACCCGGGTCAGCGCGTGCATCACGGCGGCCGGGTCGTCCACGAACTCCAGGACGCTGTGGCACAGCACCAGGTCGGCGGAGGACTCGCCGAGCACCTCCGGCAGGTCGCCCGCGTCGCCCTGGAGCGCGCGGACCGACACGCCCGCCTCGGCGGCGCGCCGCTCGAGCGCGGCGAGCGCGTCGGGGCTGGCGTCCACCACGGTCACCCGGTGGCCGAGCTCGGCGAGCGGCACGGCGAACCCGCCGGTGCCGCCGCCGACGTCCACCACGTCGCACGGGCCCTGCCCGGCCACGCGGGCGAGCACCTCGCGCAGGACGTCCCACAGGACGGCGCCGCGCACCCGGCCGCCACCGCGGCTCCGCCAGGTCTGCTGGGCGGGCACGGCCGCCCCCCTCTCACCGGTCATGTCCCCTCACCCTAGGTCCCGGCCCTCACTTCTCCACGACCCCGTCACCCCGTACGGACCGTCCGCGTCCGACGGGCGCGGATCCGGTCCGGTCGGGTGACCGCGTGGACGGCGTCAGGCCGGTCCGTTCAGACGGACAGGGACGGCTTCAGCTGCTGGATGCGGGCGAGCAGGCCGTTGACGAAGCGCGGGGACTCGTCGGTGGACAGCTCGGTCGCGAGCGACACCGCCTCGCTGACCGCGACGCCGTCCGGGACGTCGTCCACCCAGAGCAGCTCGAACAGGCCCATGCGCAGGATGTTGCGGTCCACGACGGGCATGCGGTCGAGGGTCCAGCCGGTCGCGTAGGTCGAGATCAGCTCGTCGATCCGCTCGGCGTGCGCCTGCACGCCCTCGACGATCCGCACGGCGTGCGGGTACTCGGCGAGCTCGCCCTGGTTGGGACGGCCGCGCTGCTCGAGGACCTCGGTGGGCCTCTCCTCGCGCAGCTCGGCCGCGAACAGGACGTCCAGGGCGAGCTTGCGCGCCTTGGTCCTGGCGGCCATCAGGCCCGACCGAGGTACTCGCCGGAGCGGGTGTCGACCTTGATCTTCTCGCCCGTGGTGATGAACAGCGGGACCTGGACCTCGGCGCCGGTCTCCAGCTTGGCGGGCTTGGAGCCGCCGGTGGAGCGGTCGCCCTGCAGGCCGGGCTCGGTCTCGGAGATCTGGAGCACCACGGCGGCGGGCAGCTCGACGTAGAGCGGGTTGCCCTCGTTGAAGGCGATCATGGCCTTCTGGTCGGGCAGCATGTAGTCGGCGGCGTCGCCCACGACGGCGGCCGGGATGTGCGGCTGGTCGTAGGTCTCGGTGTCCATGAAGACGTAGGCGTCGCCGTCCTGGTACAGGTACTGCATGTCGCGCTTGTCGACCGAGGCGACCTCGACCTTGCTGCCCGCGTTGAAGGTCTTGTCGATGATCTTGCCCGTGAGCACGTTCTTGATCTTCGTGCGGACGAACGCGGGGCCCTTGCCGGGCTTGACGTGCTGGAACTCCTGAACGGTCCAGAGGCCGTTGTCCATCTTCAGCGTCATGCCGTTCTTCAGGTCGTTCGTCGTCGCCACAGGTGTTCTCCCGGTCGGGCGGACCGCGCCTCGTCCGCCGGGTCGGCTAGAGGACGAGCAGGTCCTTGGTCGTCTTGGTGAGGAGCTCCGGCCCACCCGTTCGCGCCACGAGCGTGTCCTCGATGCGGACACCGCCCCGGCCGGCGAGGTAGACCCCCGGCTCGGCGGTGATCGGAACTCGATCCACCAGCTTACCGGTCGCGCGGGTGCTCATGAGCGGAGCCTCGTGGATCTCCAGTCCCACGCCGTGCCCGAGGCCGTGGGTGAAGTCGTCCCCGAACCCCGCCTCGGTGATCATGTCGCGCGCGGCGGCGTCCACGAGACGGTACTCGGCGTCCGGGACGGCCGCGTCGACGGCGGCCCGCTGGGCCTGCCGGACCAGCTCGTACAGGTCGCGCTGCCAGGCGGCGGGCTCGCCGACGGCGACGGTGCGGGTCATGTCGGCGTGGTAGCCGCCGACCAGCGCGCCGAAGTCGAGGGTGACCAGGTCTCCGGATGCCAGCTCGCGCGCCCCCGGGGAGTGGTGCGGGATCGCGCCGTTCGGCCCGGACGCGACGATCGTGTCGAACGCCAGGCCGTCCGCACCGAAATCGATCATGTGGCGGTCGAGCTCGACCGCCAGGGCGCGCTCGGTGATGCCCGGGCGGATCGACGGCAGCAGCGCCTCGAACGCCTCGTCGGTGATCCCGCAGGCCCGGCGCAGCAGGTCGATCTCGGCCTCGTCCTTGACGACGCGCAGCTCCTCGACGAGGTGGCCGAGCGGCTTGAACGCGATGCCGTTGTCGAGCGCGGCCAGCTCGGCGTGGCGCTCGACGGTGAGGTCGTGCGCCTCGAAGCCGAGCGTGTCCGCGCCGGCGTCGGCGGCGAGCGAGACCAGCGCGCCGCCGGTGCTCCGGTCGATCACGATCTCCATGTCGGACGCGACCTTCTCGGCCGTCCCGGCATAGCGTTCGTCGGTGCAGAGCAGGTCCGGCCCCTCCACGCGGATGAGCGCGGCGGCGTTCGAGCTCTGGAGCCCGGTCAGGTACCGGACGTTGACCGGGCGCGTGACCAGCAGCGCGTCCGCGCCGGCCGCCTCGACGGCCGCGGCCAGCGCCGCACGGCGCTCGCGTTGTCTCTCCCGCATGATCGAACTGTAGTTCATCGCCGAGAACGAGTGGGGGCGCGGGAGGTCGACGCCGTCCTGTGGGACGCGCGCGAGCGCCCACCCCTGACGGGGGCGGGCGCTCGCCGGGGTCGGATCAGACCTCTTCGGCCATCTTCTTGATCTTCTCGATCAGGGCGAGGCGGCCCTTGTGGTCGCCGGCGATGGGGGCGACGTTCAGCGTGGTGACGCCGGACTCCTTCATCGCGGCCAGGCGCTCGCGGACGTGGCCCTCGGAACCGATGAGGGACATCTTCTCGAGGAGCTCGTAGGGGACCTTCGCGGCGGCCTCGTCCTTCTTGCCCGCGAGGTAGAGGTCCTGGATCTCCTCGGCCTCCTTCTCCCAGCCGTAGCGGCGGCAGAGGTTGTTGTAGAAGTTCTTGCCCTTGGCGCCCATGCCGCCGATGTACAGGGCGGCCATCGGACGGCCGAACTCCAGGAAGTCCTGGACGTCGTCGCCGATGGCGAGGTGCGCCTGGCCGACGACGTCCAGCTCGCCCAGGGACGGGTCGCGCTTGGCCCTGCCCGCGGCGAGGGCCTCGCCCCAGACGTCCTTGGCCTTCTCCGGGAGGTAGAAGATCGGCTCCCAGCCGTTGGCGATCTCGGCCGTCATCTCGACGTTCTTCGGGCCGATCGCGGCGACGAGGATCGGGATGTCCGCCCGCACCGGGTGGTTGATGATCTTCAGCGGCTTGCCGAGGCCGGTGCCCTGCCCCTCGGGGAGCGGGATGTTGTAGTGCTTGCCCTCGAACTCGAGGCGCTCGCGCCGCCAGACCTTGCGGCAGATGTCGACGATCTCGCGCGTCCGGCCGAGGGGCGCGGTGTACGGGACGCCGTGGAAGCCCTCGATGACCTGCGGCCCGGACGCGCCGATGCCGAGCGTGAAGCGCCCCTCGGACACGTAGTCCAGCCCGGCGGCGGTCATCGCCATCAGGGTCGGCGTGCGCGAGTAGATCTGGAGGATGCCGGACGCGATCTCCAGCCGCTCGGTCTTCGCCGCGATGTAGCCGAGCTGGCTCACCGCGTCGAAGCTGTACGCCTCGGCGACGTAGACGATGTCGAGGCCGGCCTTCTCGTAGTCGGCCAGCTCGGCGACCGTCTCCTTGAAGCCGCCCGAATAGTTCAGGGCCATCCCGATGCGCATGCCCGGCATCCTTCCCACAGACGAACCGAATCAGGTTCTGATGGACGTAAACGTAGCGTCTGGAGACCTACTCCGGCAGAGCCGGGCCGCGCAGGGCCGCGATCACCTGCTTGTAGAGCTCCACGCGGATCGCCTTCACGGTCTTGCCGTTCTTGGCGGCGAGGGACGCGGCCAGCTCGATGGCGGCGGGCAGCACCTGGTCCTCCTCGGCCGTACGCTGGACGATCCCGGCCTCGCGGGCCTGCTCGGCGGCGTACCGGCGTCCGGTGAGCATCGCCTCGTGCGCGACGGGAGCGGCCAGGCGGCTCTGGATCAGGGCGCTCATGCCCGGGGTGAAGCTCATCCCGAGGTCGACCTCGGGCAGGCAGAAGTAGCCGCGGTCGGTGCGCATGACCGCGAAGTCCTGCGCCAGCGCGAGCATCGCGCCGCCCGCGAAGGCGTGCCCGTTGACCGCGGCCACGGTCGGCGCGGGGAGCTCCAGGAACCGCGCGTACAGCGCGTTCACCGACTCCAGGTAGGGGACGAACTCCTCCTGGTGCGTGCCGAGCCACTCCAGGTCCAGGCCGTTGGAGTAGAACTTCCCGGCCCCGGTGGTGACGAGCGCCTTCGGGCCCTCGGCCCGCTCGACCTCGGCCAGCGCCTCGTTGGCGGCGGCGAGGAAGTCGGGGTGGAAGCGGTTCTCGCCCGCGTCCATCCGCAGGACGAAGACATCGCCCTCGCGCTTGAGTTCAATCACGGAGTTCTCCCGTCCGGAAGGGTGGTCGACCGAACCCTACTGCTCGGTAACGGGCGGGAAGACCATGCAGGTGGTCGTGCCGTGCGCGATGAGCTTGCCGTTCTCGTCGACGATGCGGCCCTCGGCGGTCGCGACCCGGCGGCCGACGTGGATGGTCGTCCCCTCGCAGGTCAGCCGCCCGCCCTCGATCGGCACCGCGCGGACGAAGTTGACCTTGAGCTCCAGCGTCGTGTAGCCCGCGCCCTCCGGCAGCGTGGTGTGGACGGCGCAGCCCATCGCCGAGTCCAGCAGCGTGGACAGGATGCCGCCGTGGACCGTCCCGAGCGGGTTGCTGAACTTGGGGTCGGGCGTCAGCGCGAACACCACGCGTCCCGGCTCGAGCGTCTCGGCGGTCATGCCGAGCAGCGCGCCGACGCCGATCCCGGCCTCCGCCCCCATGTTGATCGCCTGCTTGAGCTGCTCCAGACCCGCGGTCACCGTCCACCCTCCAGCGCGTGAGTTCGACGGCCGTGACGGCCGCCCGACGGCCATGACGACCGTCATGCCCCAGGGTCGCTATGACGATCGTCATGGTCAACCCGAGAAGCTTATGATGAATGTCATAATCGCTGGTATGGGAACCGACAGCCGGGAACGCATGGTGCGCAGCGCCGCCTACCTCTTCCGCGAGCGCGGCTACTCCGGGACGGGTTTCCGGGACGTCATCGCGCACAGCGGCGCGCCGCGCGGGTCGATCTACCACCACTTCCCCGGCGGCAAGGTGCAGCTCGCCGAGGAGGCCGTCCAGTACGCGGGCGAGTTCCTCAACGCGGGCATCCAGGCCGCCGTGGAGGGCGGCGACGCCGCCTCGGCCGTGGACGCGTTCGTCGGCTGGTGGCGCGGCGTCCTGGTGAAGAGCGAGTTCCGCGCCGGATGCCCGGTCGTCGCGGTGACCGTCGAGTCCCACGACGACGCCCCGCAGCTGGCCAAGGCCGCCGCCGACGCGTTCGCCCGCTGGCAGGACACCCTGGCCACCGGCCTGGAGAACGCCGGCGCCTCCCCCGACCGCGCCGCCCGCCTGGCCACCCTGATCGTCTCCGCCGTCGAGGGCGCCACCATCCTCTGCCGCGCCGAACGCGACCTGCGCCCCCTGAACGCCGTCGTCGCCGAACTCAAGGAACTCGCCCGCACCGCCGTCGGCTAGCGCCGGGCGGTCAGGCGCACTCGGGCTGTTCGGCCCGAGGGGTGCTGCGATGCCGGGCGCGGACGCGGAGGGCGGCGAACGCGATCCATCCCGTGAGCAGCAGGCCCAGGGCCGCGGGCGCCAGAGCCCATGCGGAGAGGCCGCCCGGGTCCGCGCCGCGGGCCAGCAGGGCACTGCCCGCAGCCGCCCCCGCGGCGGAGCCGAGGTACATCGCGGCCATCTGGAACGCGACGATCGGCATCGCCTGTTCGGGCTTGTCACCGGTCAGGGCCTGCTGGAGGGTGGGGACGCTCGCCCAGCCCGCCGCACCCCACAGGGCCGCGGCGACGAGCCACACCGCCGGGGCGTCGGAGACCCGCATGGCGGCGAAGCTCCCCAGGAGCGTCACGGGCAGGACGACGAGCAGCATGCGGGGTCCGGACGCGTCCAGGACCCTGCCGACCAGGGCGGATCCGACGACCCCGCCGATGCCCCACGCCCACACCAGCGCGAAGTCCCAGTGCTGGAGCCCTCGGGCCTCGGCCATGGGCAGCAGGTAGGTGTAGAGCCCGAGGCTGGCCACGCCGAGGAGGAACGCTCCGGCGATCCCGACGAGGGTCTTCGGTGACCGCAGCACCGCGAAGGCCGGGCCCCGCGACGCGGGCAGCGACGGGATCGTGCGCGCCCTGACGGCCAGGGCGACCATGCTGAGCAGTCCGATGGCGACGACCAGGCCCATGGTCCACCGCCAGTTCAGCCGGTCGCCGATGACCATCCCGACCGGCACCCCGGCGACCGTCCCGGTGGAAAGCCCGAAGGTCACCATCGCCATGGCGCGTCCCCGCTCGTGGTCGGCGACCATGGCGGCGGCCGTCGCGGTCGCCACCGCGGTGAGCACCCCGGCGCCCGCACCGGCGATCACCCGTGAGGCGAGGAAGACCTCGATGCCCGGCGAGGCCACCGTGATGACGTTGCCGAGGTTGAAGACGCCCAGCGCGATCAGCAGCGCCCTCGCGGTGCTTCCGCGGACCAGCGCCCCCGACAGCAGCGGTCCCGCCAGGGCGTACGCCGCGGTGAAGGCCGTCACGCACAGGCCGACCGCCGCCAGCGTGGTGCCGAGCGAACCGGGGATCGAGGGCAGCACACCGGCGAGGACGTAGGCGTCGATGCCCAGCGCGACCGCGGCCGCGACAAGGGGCCAGACGCGGCGGATCACGCGTCCTCCCGCGCGGGGGCGGCTTCCTGGTACCCGTCGAGGACCGCGCCGATGAGGCCCGGGAACCGCGCGTCCAGGTCGTCGCGGCGCAGCCGGATCAGGCACTTGCGTCCCTCGGCGCGGACGAAGACCACGCCGGACTCGCGCAGGAGGCTCGTGTGGTGGGTGAGCGTCGACCGCGGCAGGTCCGGTCCCAGCTCGACGCTGTCCACCTCGCCGTGCTCCGCGAGCATCCGCACCATCGACAGCCGCAGCGGCTCGCTCAGCGCGAACAGCACCCGCGGGATCGCGATCTCCTCGGTCTCGGGATGCTCGTACACCCGTGCCGGTGTCATCGCCCCTCCTCAAATCGTTCGATAATTCTCGCACGATGATAGTGCGACAATTCTCGAACGATCAACTCGGCTGCCCGCCCCCGGCCGTGCGGGGCGGGCGGGGGAAACGCGTCGCGGCCCTGATCACGTGGGTGATCAGGGCCGCGACGGGGTGCGGACGGGCGAGGGCCGGGTGGGTCAGGAAGAGGCGGCCGCGGCCTGCTCGGCGAGGAGTTCGGCGATGGCCTGGAGGGCCAGGACGTAGGACATGAGGCCGAACCCGGCGATGGTGCCGGTGGCGACGCCCGCGACGACGGAGGTGTGGCGGAACTCCTCGCGGGCGGCCGGGTTGGAGATGTGCACCTCGACCAGGGGCGCGGTGCGCTGGGCGAGGGCGTCGCGCAGGGCGTAGGAGTAGTGCGTGAACGCGGCCGGGTTGAGGACGACCGGGATCCTCTCGTCGGCGGCCTGGTGCACCCAGCCGATCATCTCGGCCTCGTCGTCGGTCTGCCGGACCTCGACGTGCAGGTCCAGGCGGCGGCCGGTCTCGCGGCAGAGGGCCACCAGGTCCTCGAAGGTGTCGGCGCCGTAGACGTCCGGCTCGCGGGTGCCGAGGCGGCGCAGGTTCGGGCCGTTCAGGACCAGGACGGAGTTCACTGGGCGACCCTCCGGTAGGCGGCGGCGAGCAGCTCCTCGTCCGGGCCCTCGAGGCGGCCCGGCTCGGCGAGGCCGTCGAGGACGACGAAGCGCAGCGTGGCGCCGCGCGACTTCTTGTCGATGGTCATCGCGGCGCGCAGCTCGTCCCAGGCGCCCGCGTCGTAGGAGGTCGGCAGGTGCACCGACGCGAGGACGCGCTCGGTGCGGTCGACCAGGTCGGAGCGTCCGGCGAGGCGGGCGAGCTCGGCGGCGTAGACCATGCCGACGGCGACGGCGTGGCCGTGCGGGAAGCGGTACGCCTCGGCCTTCTCGATGGCGTGCGCGAGGGTGTGACCGTAGTTCAGGATCTCGCGCAGGCCGCTCTCCTTGAGGTCGGCCGAGACCACCTCGGCCTTCACCCGGACGGCGCGCTCGATCAGCTCGACGGTGTGCGGGCCGTCCGGACGGCGGGCGGCGGCCGGGTCGGCCTCGACGAGGTCGAGGATGACCGGGTCGGCGATGAAGCCCGCCTTGATGGTCTCGGCGAGCCCGCTGACGTAGTCGCGCTCGGTCATGGACGCGAGCGTGGACACCTCGCAGAGGACGCCGGCCGGCGGGTGGAACGCGCCGACCAGGTTCTTGCCCTCGGGGATGTCGATGCCGGTCTTGCCGCCGACCGCCGCGTCCACCATGGCGAGCAGCGTGGTCGGCACGTGGACGACCTTCACGCCGCGCAGCCAGGACGCGGCCGCGAACCCGGCCAGGTCGGTGGTGGCCCCGCCGCCGACGCCGACGACGGCGTCGGTGCGGGTCATGCCGAGCTGCGCGAACCTCGACCAGAGCCCGGCGAGGACGCCGATCTCCTTGGCCGCCTCGCCGGACGGCACGGGCAGCTCGTGCACGGCGTACCCGGCCGCGGTCAGCGCGGCCGACACCGGGCGGACGAGCTCCGGCAGCCCCTGGTCATGGACGACGGCGACGGCCCGGACGTTGTCGCCGAGCAGCCCCGGCAGCGCGCCGTGGACGTTCTCGCCGATGACGACGTCGTACGGCTCGGCGCCGCCGACGTGGACGCGGCGGGTCGTCTCGTCAGCGGCGCGGGTCACCCGGCGGCCTCCAGGGCGGCGACGATCTCGTCGACGATCTCCTCGGGGGCGCGCTCGTCGGTCTTGACCCGGACGGTGCCGAGCCGCTCGTAGATCGGGAGGCGGTCGGCGAGCAGCTTGCGGAGCTGGCTGCGCGGGTTGAGGACGAGCAGCGGGCGGGCCTGGTTCAGGCCGATCCGCTTGACCGCCTCGGCGAGGCCGACCTCGAGGTAGACGACCGTCTGGCCGTCCTCGAGGAGCTCCTGCGTCTCGGCGGCCAGGATCGCGCCGCCGCCGACCGCCACGACGCCGTCGTGCTCGGCGACCGCCGCGGCGACGGCGGCCCGCTCGAGCTCGCGGAAGCGGTCCTCGCCGTCGTCCACGAAGATCTCGCCGATCGGCTTGCCCGCCGCGGCCTCCACGTCGGCGTCGGTGTCGCGCAGCGGAACGCCGAGGCGTTCGGCGAGGGCGGCGCCGACGGTGGTCTTGCCGGAGCCGGGCGGGCCGATGATCACGGCTTTGGGGCGGGCCATCGTTTCCTCTACTTGACGGTGAGGGAGGACAGGTATCCGGACAGGTTGCGGGCGGTCTCCTCGACCGAGTCGCCGCCGAACTTCTCCAGCGCCGCGTCCGCGAGGACGAGCGCGACCATGGCCTCGGCCACCACTCCGGCGGCCGGGACGGCGGTCACGTCGGAGCGCTGGTTGATCGCCTTGGCGGGCTCGCCGGTCGCGACGTCGATGGTGTCGAGGCGGCGCGGGACGGTCGAGATCGGCTTCATCGCGGCGCGCACGCGCAGCGGCTCGCCGGTGGTCATGCCGCCCTCGATCCCGCCGGCGCGGTTGGTGCGGCGGCGGACGCCGTCCTCGGTGTTGTCGATCTCGTCGTGGGCGCGGGAGCCGGGCCGCCGCGCGGTCTCGAAGCCGTCCCCGACCGCGACGCCCTTGATCGCCTGGATGCCCATGAGGATCCCGGCGAGGCGCGAGTCGAGCCGCCGGTCCCAGTGGACGTGGCTGCCGAGGCCGGGCGGGAGGCCGTAGGCGAGCACCTCGACGACGCCGCCTAGCGTGTCACCCTGCCGCTTCAGCTCGTCGATGTGCGCGACCATCTTCGCGGACGCGTCCGCGTCGAAGCAGCGCACGGGCGACTCGTCCACGGCGGCGAGGTCGCCTGGGCCGGGCGCGACGTCCTCGGGAGCGTCGATCTCGCCCAGGGACACGACGTGGCTCACGATGTCGACGCCCAGGGCCTGCTTGAGGAACGCCTTGGCGACCGTGCCGAGCGCGACGCGGGCCGCGGTCTCGCGGGCGCTCGCCCGCTCCAGGACGGGCCGGGCGTCGTCGAAGCCGTACTTCTGGATGCCGGCGAGGTCGGCGTGGCCGGGACGCGGCTGGGTCAGCGGCGCGTTCCGCGCCTGCGCGGCGAGGACGTCCGGGTCCACCGGGTCGGGGGACATCACGGTCTCCCACTTGGGCCACTCGGTGTTGCCCACCTGGACCGCGACGGGGCCGCCCTGCGTATAGCCGTGCCGGACACCGCCGAGGATCGACACCTGGTCCTGCTCGAACTTCATCCGGGCGCCCCGCCCATGCCCGAGCCGCCGGCGGCGCAGTTCCTCGGCGATGTCGTCCGAGGTCACACGCACGCCGGCCGGAAGGCCCTCCACGATCGCGGTGAGGGCCGGGCCATGGGACTCGCCCGCGGTCAACCAGCGCAGCATGCCCACGATCCTATTGACTCGCCGGGGCGGCTCGTGCCCGGCGTCCAGCTTGTGAGACCCGTATCGCTCTCCGAGGGGGCCCCGCGCGCCCCGGGAGGGACACGCGGGGCCGGGTGATCACTCCTCGTCGGCCGTCACCGAGGCGAGCCGGCGCGGCGAGGCGGCGCGCTGCTTCGCCCGCGCGGACGCGTCGGACGGGACGATGTCGGAGATGTCCAGAGCGAACCGTCCGGTGGCCCAGGCCATGCCCGCGCCGAGCTGCCCGTAGATCGTCCGGTTGACGTTCTTCAGGGTGTCGCAGGCCGAGTGGTAGCACCAGTCGAGCGACTGCCCGGCCTTGCCGCCGAACAGGCGGGCCCAGTCCTCGGTCTTGATGAGGTTGGAGCCGCTGGTCTCGCCGCCCGCCGGGATCCCCGCGGCGATGAACGGCCCGTAGTCGGAGCGTCCGTCGAAGTCCCGGCCGACGGTCGGCAGGCCGCGCGAGGCGTGGAAGTCGGTGAGGACCTTCTCGATCTGCGCCGAGCCCTCGGGGCCGGCGCCGGCGCCCTCGTGGTCGCTGTCGTCGCCGTCGTAGACCATCCGGGCGAAGTTC
Organism: Spirillospora sp. NPDC052269; assembly: GCF_040679435.1. Lineage (NCBI taxonomy): Bacteria > Bacillati > Actinomycetota > Actinomycetes > Streptosporangiales > Thermomonosporaceae > Spirillospora > Spirillospora sp. NPDC052269. The sequence continues at coordinate 215,549 of NZ_JBFAUU010000017.1, read as the reverse complement.
GGCGAGCCGATCATGTCGAAGTTGAGGTAGAGGGCCAGGTCGGCCTTGCCCTGCTCCGACAGCTGCGCGACGTAGGCGCCGGAGCCGAGGTCGCCGTGCTCCTCGGCTCCCCACCAGGCGAAGCGGACCTTGTTCTTGATCTGCTTGAAGTGCCTGGCGAGCTGGAGCGCGGTCTCCAGCTCCATCGTGCTGGACGAGCCGTTGTCGTTCATGCCCGGGCCCTCGGTGACGCCGTCCAGGTGCGCGCCGAGCATGACGACGTTGTCGGCGCGTCCGGTCGGGGTCTCGGCGATCACGTTGAACGTGGTCACGGTCTTGGCCTTGCCGCGCAGGTCGACGGTGAGCGTGACCGGGCCGCGCGCCGCGTCGGCCGCGAGCGCCTCGGACTCGCCGCGGCCGAGGGACGCGAGCGGGATCTTGACGTCCGCCGCGGTGAGGCGGGTCCGCAGGATCATGTCCGGATTGGGGTTGTTGGTGTTGATCAGGGCGGCCGCGGCGCCCGCCTCGGAGGCCGTCTTCTGCTTGACGGTGTTGGTGCAGCCGCCGGCCGTGATCAGCACGATCCTGCCGCGGTAGTCGGCCCCGGCGTAGTCGGACGCCTCGCAGCCGGGCGTCGCGTCCGTCCCGGACGGGACGACCGCGAGCGGGGCGGTGAGGCCGCCGACCGGCGTGTTCGCCGAGAACCGGGCGATCAGCGGGTGGAGGGCGCGGGCGGACGGCGCGACCACCCTGCCGTCCGAGGCGTGGAAGTCGTAGTCGTCGTGGGTGAACGGCTGCCGGGTCGTCTTGTACCCGGCGGCGTGCAGCCTGCCCTCGACGTACTCGGCGGACGCCAGGTGGCCGCGCGTCCCGGACGCCCGGATGCCGTTGTTCCGGTCGGCGATCCGCTGCAGGGCGGTCAGGTGCCGCCAGGCGTTGTCGGTGGTCACCTCGCGGACGAGCTGCCGGGCGAGCCTGTTGTTCCCGTTCGATCCCGGTTCGGCGTGCGCGGCCGGGGCGATCCCGGCGACGAGCGCCGCCACCGCGAGCATCGCGGTGGCGGCCCTGCCGCGCCTCTGCGCGCCGGGTCGCGCATGTCGTTCTCCGTGTCGGTCCGTGCGCGTCATCGCGCCTCCTTCGGTCGCTCCTCGCGGAGCCCCCCGATCGCGGATGTGAGTGTTCGTGATCGTCCCAATCAAGATCGTCTTTGGTCAACGGGCAGAATCGTGTCCGTGGACGTGAACCTCCGTGATGAACTGCTCGCCCAGGCGGCGACCTGCGACAAGGGCGGCTCGCCCATGTACGCCGAACTGATGCGGCGCGCCGCGGCCGATGTTGACGGACCGGTCGCGGCCGTCCTTTCGGGCGGCCCGGAGACCGGGCGGTGCCTGCGGCTGCTCGGCGCGACGCACCGGATGGTGCTCTCCGGGCGGGCGCCCGACCTGGCCGCGCACTACCCGACGGCGGGCGGGACGGCCGATCCGCTGGCGGCCTGGCCCGCGTTCCGGGCGCTGGTGGCGGACCGTCCGGACGAGGTGCGCGCGGCGATGGCCGGAGACCCGCAGACCAACGAGGTCGGACGGGCCGCGCCGCTCGTCGGCGGCCTGCTGGCGATCATGGCTGCCATCGGGGAGCGCCCCGTCCGGCTGCTGGAGGTCGGGGCCAGCGCGGGGCTGAACCTGCGCGCCGACCAGTACCGGTACGAATCGGACGGCAGCTCAGGCGTTGGACCGGCGTTCGGGCCGGACGATTCTCCGGTGGTGCTGCGCGGCTGCTGGGGCGGGTCGCCGCCGCCTCTGTCGGCAGGGCTCACGATCGTCGAGCGGACGGGCTGCGACCTCGCGCCCGTGGACCCGGTCGCGGACGGCGTCCGGTTGCTCTCGTTCGTGTGGCCTGACCAGCACGAACGCGTCGCGCGACTGCGGGGCGCGCTGGAGGTCGCGGCGCGGGTCCCGGCGACGGTCGTCCGCGCGGACGCCGCGGAGTTCCTCGCCGATCTCGCGCCGCGGGCGGGCGTGGTCACCGTCGTGTGGCACTCGGTCATGTGGCAGTACCTCTCCCCCGCGCAGCAGGCGCGGCTCACGGCCGCCGTGGAGCGCGCGGGCGCGGCGGCGACGCCGGACGCGCCGGTCGCCCACCTGTACCTGGAGCAGGCGGACGACGCGGACTTCCACAGCCTGCCGGTGCTGACGCTCCGGCTCTGGCCGCAGGGCGGGGGCGAGCGGCACGTCCTGGCGGACACTCCTCACCACGGCGTCCCGATCCACTGGCGCTGACCGGCTGCGACCGGGTTGTGCCGGATTCGTTGTGACCGGCGCGAGATCGCTCTCCCCGATGATCAAGCTCATGGATGACAACGGGGATGTACTCGCGGGCCGGTACCGCCTGGAGGAAGCGCTCGGACGAGGTGCACGGGGATGGCTGTGGCGCGCGCTGGATATGCGCCGAGACCGCCATGTGGTCCTGCGAATACCTCCGGCCTCGGACGGATCGGACGAGGCCGACGCGGAGGCGCAGGCGCAGGCCGGAAGGCTCCTCGATGCCTACCGGGCGATCACGGCGCTGCGACATCCGAACGTCGCGGAGCCGTACGACTGCGGGGTCGACGCGGGCCGTCCGTACCTGGTCACGGAGCTGCCGCCCGGCCGGGACCTGGCGACGCTGATCGCCGAGCACCCGGACGGCCTCCGGCCCGGACGCGCCGCCGAGATCGGAGCGCAGGTCGCGGAGGCGCTGAACGCGGCGCACTGGCTGAAGCTCGTCCACGGTGACCTCCGTCCCTCCACGGTGTTCGTGGCGGACGGGCCGCCGGGCCTTGCGGTGAAGGTGAAGGTGATCGGCTTCGGCGCCGCGCGGTCCGCGGACCCGGCGGGCGTCGCGTCCGCCATCGCGTCCGCGGGCGTCCGCACCAACACGCTCGCCTACCTGGCCCCCGAGCAGATCGACCTGGACGGTGAGGCCGACGCCCGGACGGACCTGTACGCGCTCGGCTGCCTGATGTACACGCTGCTCACGGGCGCGCTGCCGTTCTCGGGGTCGTCCACGGCCGCGCTGAAACGGGCGGTGGTCATGTCCGGGGCGCCGGCCGTCCGGTCGCGGCGGCCGAACGTCCCGGAGGAGCTGTCCGCGCTGGTCAAGGCACTGATGGCCAAGTCGCCGGGGAAGCGTCCGGGCCCGGCGTCGGCGGTCGCGTCCGATCTCAAGCGGTTCGTCGCGGACGCGCCGGGCGCCGTGGTCCTCCGCCCGACCCTCATCGCCGACGAGCCGACGGAGGCGGCGGGCGCGGCGGCTCCCCCGGCGCCGCCGCAGAAGCGCCGTCCGAGGCTGCGGCGTTCGAGGATCCCGCGTCCGAAGCTCTCGCGGCCGCGCGTGCGCAAGCGGTACGTCGTCCTCTGGCTGCTGGGCGGGGCCCTCGTCCTCTCGTCGGTCAATCCGGGCGGCCACATCGACAAGGGGCGGTTCAGCGGGACGCTCCCCTGCTCCGTTGTCGAGCCGTCGTCCGCAACGGATTCCGTGTGGGGCTCGAAGCCCGGGGACTGCTCCTGGAACGCCTCGGGCGAGGCAGGGAAGGGGACGATCCGGGTCGAGCAGCACAGATACCGGCGGCTCCTGTTCGTCGGCGCCTCGACCCGTGCGGCCGGCGCTCTCAAGACGAGGGACGGGCACACGAACGTCGTCCAAGGGAGCACGCGGATCTACGCGAACTCCGCGGGCACCGAGGCGTTCTTCCACATGTCCAACCTGGTCGTGATCGTCCACTGGGAGAAGTCGAGCACGTCCGACCTCGGGGGGACCGACCAGTACACGCCACCCGGCATGAGCGCGAACGACACGACCGCCGTCCTGGGCATCGCCGAGGACATCGCCAGCGGCATCGCGGGCCCCTGACCCGGCTGCGGTGACGAAGGGGCTTTCCGGCTGATGGGCTTCCCCGGTCGAGGGTTCGCTGGGAGGATCGACGCCTAGTCGAACGTCGGCGTTCCTTTGATCGGGGGGTGGGCGGATGGAGGCGCTGCGCGCGGCGGACCCGCGCCAGGTGGGGCCCTACACGCTGGAGGCGCGGCTCGGCGGCGGCGGGATGGGGCAGGTGTTCCTCGGCCGGTCGCGCGGCGGACGCCGGGTCGCGGTCAAGGTGGTCCGTCCCGACCTGGCCGACGACCCGGAGTTCCGCCGCCGCTTCGCCGCCGAGATCACCGCCGCGCGCCGGGTCGGCGGCTTCCACACCGCCCAGGTCGTGGACGCCGCGCCGGACGCCGACCCGCCGTGGATGGCGACCGCGTACATCCCCGGGCCGTCCCTGCACCAGGCGATCCGGGACGGCGGCCCGCTGCCCGCCCCGGCGCTCGGCGAGCTCGCCGCCGGGCTCGCCGAGGGGCTGCTCGCCGTCCACGCCTGCGACCTGGTCCACCGCGACCTCAAGCCGGGCAACGTGATCCTCGCCGAGGACGGGCCGCGGCTGATCGACTTCGGCATCGCCCGCGCCCTGGACGCCACGTCGGCGACCCGCACGCACGCCGTCCTCGGCACCCCGGCCTACATGTCCCCCGAGCAGGCGCGCGGCCTGCGCGTCGGCCCGGAGTCGGACGTCTTCGCCCTCGGCGCGGTCCTGGCGTTCGCCGGAACCGGCCGCGCCCCGTTCGGCACCGGCCATCCGGACGCCCTGGTGTACCGGATCGTCCATGCCGAGCCGGAACTGTCCGGGCTGGCGTCCCACCTCGTCCCGCTGGTCACCGCCTGCCTCGCCAAGGATCCCGGTGACCGTCCGGACCTCGCCCACGTCCTCGACCGGGTCGCGGGGCCCGCGCCCACCGCGGTCGCTCCGGTTCCGTCCACGCCCGCCGCTGTGGCTCCGGTTCCCTCCGCGCCCGCTCCTGTGGCTCCCGTTCCGCCTGCGGCGGCTCCGGAGCGGGACGTCTCCGAGAGTCGTCCGAGCACGCCTGGCTCCCATCCGGACGCGGCCGGATCGTCGTCCGTGGACGGGGCATCGGCCGCGACCACACCGGTCCCCGCGTCCGTCCGCACCGTCCCGGCGTCGGCCGGCGGGCGAGCGGGCGTGGAGGCGACGGCCGCGGCCGTGTTCCGGTCTCCGCGGCGGAAGCCGGTGGACTGGTGGTTGCGCGGGTTCGGGGTGAAACTGCTGTGGGCGGCGGCCTTCCTCGCGGCACTCGCGATCTTCGCGCACCTGATCAATCCGCGGGAGGGGTGGGGCTTCTCCGGTCCGGACTACTTAGTCCTGGGCGTCGCGCTCGCGATCTGCGTGGGACTGCAGGTCTTCTCCCCCTGGCATTCGGTCGCCCTTGACCGGGAGGCGGTCGGCATCAGGCGCCGCGACGACCTGACGTCCCAGTCGTTCTCGATCCCGTGGGCGGCCATCGCGCGGATCGGCCTGACGAGGGAGGGCGACGAGTCGCGGCTCGTCGTGTGGTTCCAGGGCGTGCTGCTGCCCGCCGAGCTCTCGGCGGTGGGGCCTGAGCTCGAGGGGTACCACGACTCCGGTGGGTTCGTCGTGTGCCAGCCGGTTCTCGGTTCGGGCGCGAACGGCGGGGAGCGGATTCTGGAGCCGCTGCGTGCCGCGCTGCGCGCGCACGCGGGCCCGCGGTACGTCGCGGACCCTGCGTCCGAACGCGCCCTCACGAAAGCCGCCGACTGACCGTCCCCCGCCGCGGTGGCCTGCGACGGGGGTGTGCGGTGTGGTCAGACGGTGGCCTGTTCGGTCGCGGTGGGGAGGTCGCGGCGGCGCTTGAGGGGGCCGATGAGCAGGAGCAGAGGCGAGGTGGCCATGCCGATGGCCATGACCCACAGGGTCGGGCGGATGCCGACCGCCTCGCCCAGCGCGCCGCCGAGCAGGCCGCCCAGCGGGACGGTGCAGAAGTTCAGGAACATCATGCTGACGCTGACCCGTCCGAGCAGCTCACGCGGGGTGTAGAGCTGCCGGAAGCTGCCCCGGACGACGTTGCTGATCACCGTCCCGACACCGATCATCAAGCCGCCGAGGACGAGCAGGCCGAGCCCCGGGCCGGGCTCGGTCAGGGGGATGGCCAGGGCGAACGGGACGGTTCCGAACAGCGCGACGAGCAGTCCGCGGGCGGTGCCGAACCGGTTCGTGACGCGGGTGGCGGACACGGCCCCGATCACGCCGCCGACGCTGATCCCCATCATCAGCAGGCCGACCACGCCGGTGGCCACGTCCAGCTCGCGGACCAGGAACACCACCAGCACCGCCTGGTAGGCGACGAAGGCGAGGTTGAACACGGCGCCGAACAGGGAGAAGACCCGCAGGTAGGGGTCGCCGGTGACGAACCGCAACCCGGTCCGGATGTCCCGGCCGAGGGACGTCCGCTCCCGGGGCGCGACCGGCTCCTCCTTGGCGCGGATCCCGAGCAGGCACAGCGTCGAGACGCCGAAGGAGGCCGCGTCGGCGACCAGGCCGCCGAGAATGCCCAGCACCTGGGTGATCCCGCCCGCCAGACCCGGTCCCGCGACCTGCGAGAAGGACTCCGAGCCCTGCATCTTGGCGTTGCCCGCGGCCAGGTCCCGCTTGTCGAGCAGCGAGGGCAGGTAGACCTGGTAGGCGGTCTGGAAGAACACCCCGGCGACGCCCATGAGCAGCGCGGTCGCCGCCAGCTGCCAGAAGGTCAGGACGCCCATCCAGGCGGAGACCGGCACGCTGAGCAGCAGCACCATCGACGCCAGGTTGCAGACGATCATCAGGGGGCGGCGGCGCATCCGGTCCACCCACGCTCCGGCGGGCAGCCCGACCAGCAGCCAGGGCAGCCAGGTGGCGGCGGTGAGCAGGCCGACCTGGAAGGTGCTCGCGTGCAGCACGCCGACCGCGGCGAGCGGGATCGCGACGCCGCTGACGCCGCTGCCGATCTTGCTGGTGGTCTCGCCGAGCCAGAACAGCCGGAAGTCGCGCGCCGAACGCCGCGGCGTCGTGGTGTCAGTGCCGGTGGTGGTGAGGACGTCGGTCATGGCGTGGCCGGCATTCCGTAGGTGAACGCCAGGACGGCCTGGCGCTCGCGACCGTCGTCGGGGACCTCCCGGGTCCCCCACTTCAGCAGGACGGCCAGCAACTCCTGCCCCATCTCCTCCAGCTCCTCGGGGGTGAGCTGGAGCCAGCGGTCGCCGACGAACGCCGCGTCCACCCACTCGGGCGGCTGCTCGCCCCGCAGCCACTCGCGGGCGGCGGCCGTGTGCCGGTCCAGCAGCATCGACTGGACGGTCTGGGCGACCAGCGCGCTCGCCGGGTCGGAGGCGTGGTCGCTCTGCTGCCAGGACAGGTTCGGCGAGGCCCGCCGCCACCAGCGCTCCCGCCGGTCCCGGGCGAGCTCCGGCGCCTCCTCGATGATCCCGGCCGCGCCGAGCACGCGCAGGTGGTGGCTGACGTTGCCGACCCCCTGCCCGGTGCGCTCGGCGAGCGTGCTGGCGGTCGCCGGGCCGTAGGCGCGCAGGATGTCCGCCAGCCGCCGGCGCAGCGGATGGGCGAGCGCCGACAGCCGCTCGGAGTCCTTGATCCGGTCTTCGGTCATGCCGAAGATCATGACATGTACAAGAGCTCTTGTGCAAGAGCTCTTGTACGTACTCCATCCCCCCACACGCAGGCGATCCCGAAGCGAAGCGCCACCATGTTGACCTGCTGTTTTTCGAGTCACGGCCAAAGTCGCCCTTAACGCACCCTTGACGCGGAAGCGAAACGCCGGATATACCTCCGAATCATTCGTTTCACTCTGAAATCAAAGGAGGACGCCGGGTGGAGAGCAGCGACGCGCGCCGGGCGAACCGGGCGGCGGTGCTGGGCGCCCTGCTGGCCGGCGGCGCGGTCACCCGGACCGCGGTCGCGGCGGCGACCGGGCTGAGCAAGGCCACGGTCACCCGGGTGGTGGAGGAGCTGGAGCGGGACGGGCTCGTCCGCGAGGCCGGTCCGCTCCCCGGCGGCGGACGCGGGCGCCAGGCGCTCGCGCTGCGGCTGGCGGGCGAGGACCGGACGGTCTGCGGCGTGGACCTCGGCGGCACCACCACCCGGTTCCTGGTCACCGACGCCGCCGGACGCGTCCGGGTGTGGCGGCGCGAGCCCACGCCGCGCGAGACCACCACGTCCGGGATCGCGGAGTGGCTGGCGTCCCGGGTCCGGGAGCTCGCCGGGGACGACCTGGTCGTGACCGCCGTGGGGCTGCCCGGGGCCGTCCACCCGGGGACGGGAGCGGTGCGGACCGCGCCGAACCTGCCGCAGCTGGAGGGCACGGCGTTCCGGCGGGAGCTGACCGCCGCGCTGCCGGGCACGACGCTGCTGGGCAACGACGTGAACGCGGCGCTGCTCGGCGAGATGACGGCGGGCGCGGCGCGCGGCTTCGACGCGGTCGTGATGGTCGCGGCGGGCACCGGCCTCGGCGCGGCCGTCGCGCTGGACGGCCGTCCGCTCACCGGACGCACCGGGACGGTCGGCGAGTTCGGGGTGCTGCGGCACGGGCCCGGCACTCTGGAGGACGCGATCTCCGGCGGCGGCATGGTCCGGCGCGCCCGCGCGCTCGGACACCAGGTGCCGGACGCCTCGCGGATCTTCGCCGACGGGGCGCCCCGGGCCGTCCTGGACGAGGCGCGCGACGCCCTCGCCGTCCTGCTCACGGCCGTGACCGTCGCGTACGAACCCGAGGTCGTGGTGCTGTCCGGCGGCGTCGCGCCGTCGTTCGCGCCCTGGCTGGACGGCCTGCGCGCCGAACTCGGGGCGTTCACGGAATCGCCGCCGGAGCTGCGGCCGTCCGCGCTCGGCGACCCGGGCGGCGCGGTCGGCTCGTGGGTGACCGCGCTGCACGCCGTCTACCGCGACCTGGACGTCGACCAGCCCGACCTCGGCGACGTCGCCGCGTCGGTTCTCGAGCACATCACCAAGGAGGGAAGCCATGTTCCTGCGCCGTCTGCGTGAGACCAACCCGGGTCTCGCCGCCACCGCCGTCCGGCTGCACCGGGAGGGGCGGGTGCGCGCCAACACCTACCTCATCGACCTGGACGCCGTCCGCGCCAACACCGCCGCGGAGGTCGCCGCGGCGCGGGAGGCGGGCCTGAGCCTGTACGTGATGTCGAAGCAGTTCGGCCGGAACCCGGACGCGCTGCGGACCATCGCGGACGAGGGCATCGAGAGCGCGGTCTGCGTCGACCTCCAGGACATGGAGGCCGTGCGGAGGGCGGGCGTCCGGATCGGGCATGTCGGTCATCTCGTCCAGCCGCACCGGGGCACCGAGGACGCGGTGATCGCCGCGGAGCCCGAGGTCGTCACGGTCTTCGACCTGGACGTCGCGGAGCGGATCGGCGCGGCGGCCGTGCGCGCGGGACGCGTCCAGCCGGTGCTGCTGCGGGTGCGCGGCCCCGAGGACGTCTACTACTTCGGGCACGCCGGAGGGTTCCCGCTGGACGGCGTCGAGGCCGCCGCGAAGCGCGTCGACGTGATCGGCGGGCTGCGCGTCACGGGCGTCACGAACTTCCCGTGCATGCTCGCCGACGCGGACACCGGGACGGTCGTCCCGACCCGCAACTTCGCGACCGCGCTCGAGGCGGCCGCCCGGCTGCGCGCCGCCGGATTCGAGATCACGCAGGTCAACGCGCCGGGCACGACGTCCGCCGGGACGTTCGCCGAGCAGGCGCGGCTGGGCGCGACGCACGTCGAGCCGGGCAACGGCCTGCACGGGACGACGCCGCTGCACGTGTTCGACGCGTCCCAGCCCGAGGTGCCCGCGATCGTCTACGTCTCGGAGGTCTCGCACCTGGACGGCGAGGACGCGTACGTCTTCGCGGCCGGCTACTACGTGGACAAGGTGCTCGGCGACTACCGGCTGACCGCGCTCGTCGGTTCGTCCGAGGACGGGCTGCAGGAGCTGGACGTCGAGACGGCCGATCCGAGCGCGATCCACTACTACTGCCGCATCCCCGGCGCGCGCGCACGAGGCGTCCAGGCGGGCGACACCGTCGTGTTCTGCTTCCGTCCGCAGGTCTTCGTCACCCGGGGTCGGACGCAGGCCGTCGCGGGCGTCCGCGGCGGGGTCCTCGACCTCCGTCCCGTGCACGACGCCGAGGGCCGCCCGACCGACGGCGTCGCCTGACCCCTGGCGCCGCCGTCCCCCGGACGTCGCCCCTGACGTCGTCCCCTTGGCGCCTCCCCCGGCGTCGTCCCCTTGGCGCCTCCCCCGGCGTCGTCCCCTTGGCGCCTCCCCCGGCGTCGTCCCCTGACGTCTCCCCCGGCGTCGTGTCCCACCCGGTCGCCTCGGCGGCCGTTCCACCCCCTGGAGAGAACATGTCCCAGCAAACACCCGGCGGCCTGCGCCGGGGCGCGCTCGGCGCGGTCGGCGCGGCGGTCATCTCGATGGCCTTCATGGGCCCCGCGACCAGCGTCTTCTTCAACACGCCCCTCGCCGCGGAGACGGCGGGGTACGCGCTGCCGCTGGCGATCCTGCTGGCGATGGTCGTGTGCCTGCTCGTCGCGTCCGTCATCGCCTCGTTCGCGCGCAAGCTGCCGACGGCGGGCTTCGCCTACACCTTCAACTCGCACGGCTTCGGCAAGCGCGGCGGGTTCGCGTCCGGGTGGCTGCTGCTGCTCGCGTACGGGATGGTCGCGCCGATGCTGCTGTCGGCGATCGGCTCCTACACCCACGACTTCCTGCGCACCGAACTGAGCTGGAACGTTCCGTGGTGGCTGCTCACCCTGGTGTACGGCGCGGTGGTGTGGGGCATCAGCGCGCTCGGGGTGTCCCAGTCGGCGAAGACCGCGCTGATCTTCCTGGTGCTGGAGCTCGGCGTCCTGCTGGCCCTGTTCGGCATGATCTTCGGCAAGGGCGGCGCGGACGGCGTGAGCCTCGCTCCGTTCAGCCCGTCCTCCTCGCCGGACGGCCTCGGCGGGCTCGGCAAGGGGATGCTGTGGGGCATCCTGATGTTCATCGGGTTCGAGTCGGCGGGCACGCTCGGCGAGGAGGCCCGGTCGGCCAGGCGGGCGATCCCGATCGCGCTGTTCACCGCCGTCCTCGCGATCGGCACGTTCTACGTCCTCTCCGGATTCGCGGCCTCGACCGGGTTCGGCGAGCACGGCGCGCTGCGCACCGACACCGAGCCGTGGACGACCCTGATGCACCGCTACTGGGGCCTCGGCTGGCTGCTCGCGCTGACCGTGCTGAACAGCCAGTTCGCCAACCTGATCTCCGGCGTCACCGCTCAGGTCCGGGTCATCTTCGCCATGGGCCGCGAGGGCCTGCTGCCCCGCGCGCTCGGCACCGTCGGCCACGGCCAGGTCCCGCAGGCGGCGCTCGCCTGCTACATGCTCGTGTCGCTCGCGGTGTCGCTGGTCGGCGGCCTGTGGATCGGCCCGCTCGGCATGTACGGGTTCGCCGGGCAGATCGTCGGCGTCGCGATGGTGCTGGTCTACATCTCGATCAGCGTCGCGCTCGTCCGGTACTACCTGCGCGAGCACCGCGCGGAGTTCTCCGCGGTGCGGCACGGCGTGGTGCCGGTGCTGGCCGCGCTGCTGCTCCTGCTGCCGATGTACGGGCAGCTCGTCCCGCTGCCGACCGGGCCGAACCGGGTCGCGCTCGTCCTGATCGTGGTGTGGATGGTCGTCGGTCTCGGCTACCTCGCCTGGATCGTCCGCAACCGTCCGACGCTGCTGGACGCCATGGGCCGCGTCTGGGCCGAGGACGACGCGCCGGAATCCGCGAAGGCCGAGACGGCCGCCGCGGGCTAGGCCGCTCGCGCCCTCGGACGCGAACACCACAGGTCAGGGGGCCTGCCTGTGGTCCGGGACGCCAGGGCGCACACCGCGCCGTCCCCCGAAAGCGCCGCCCTCGGGATCCGCCCGCGTGGATCTCGGGGGCGGTTTCTGGTGAGATGACCATTCATGGAACAGGGGACGCTACTGGGGGCCCGCTACCGGCTGGACGTGCCGCTCGGGCGCGGTGGGATGGGCGAGGTGTGGCGCGCGACCGACGAGCGCCTGCGCCGGCCCGTCGCGGTGAAGCTGATCCGCGCCGAGGCGGGGGACGACGAACGGACGAGCGCGCGGCTGCTGCGCGAGGCGGAGACCGCGGGAACGCTGCAGCATCCCGGCATCACCGTCGTGCACGACGTCGGCGAGCACCGGGCGGCGGACGGCCGCGTCCTGTACCTGGTGATGGAGCTGCTGGAGGGACAGGACCTGCGGGTCGTCCTGGACGCCTCGCCGGGCGGGATGCCGGCGCCGCGCGCCGCGTCCCTGACCGCCCAGGTCGCGGAAGCGCTGGCGGCGGCGCACGCGCGCGGCGTCGTCCACCGGGACGTCAAGCCCGCGAACCTGTTCCTGCTCCCCGGCGACCGGGTGAAGATCTGCGACTTCGGCATCGCGCACCTGGCGGACGCGGCGGCGACGCGGCTGACCGTCGAGGGCGGGTCGATCGGCACGCCCCGCTACATGGCGCCGGAGCAGTTCATGGGCGGCGAGATCGGGCCGCGCTCCGACCTGTACGCGCTGGGCTGCGTCCTCTACGAGCTGCTGACCGGGAACCCGCCGTTCACCGGGACGGGCGCGCAGCTCATGTACCAGCACCTGCACGAGCCTCCGCCGCCGCTTCCGCCGAACGTCCCGGACGGGCTGGCACGCATCGTCCACGAGCTGCTGGCGAAGGACCCGTCGGCGCGTCCCGGTTCGGCGGCGAACGTCGCCGCCCAGCTCGGCATGTACGCGGCGGGGCCGCAGCAGGGCGTCATGACCGCCCCGGGCACCCCGTCGTTCTCCCAGCCGACCATCACCGACCGGGCCATGACGGCCCCGGCGTTCCCGCCCGGCCCGACCAGTCCTACCGGTCCGACAGGTCTGACAGGTCCGAAGCGCTCGCGCAAGAAACCCGCGCTCGTGGCCATCGCCGCGACGGTCGCCGTGGCGGCCGCGGCGGTCGCCGGGACGGTGGCGCTGACGTCCAACAAGGGTGGCCACCGGACGGCCGCGAAACCGACCACCCGGACCTCCGCCACCACGGCCCCCGCCCCTCCCGGCCCACCGAAGCCGATCGCCGATCCGTACTGGCAGGTCGTCGTCTCGCAGGAGCACGGGGTGATGTACGACGTGCCGTACGGGTGGCAGCTCGAGGCTCCCGGCACGGTGATCGCCTACACGCGCGAAAACGGCGACCCGGTCATCGGCGCGTTCTCAGTCGCCCACGTCAAGCAGGAGAACGGCACTGGGAACGGCTGCGACCTGTCGTACGCAGGCGTCCGTGGCGGCAGCGGGCTGGCGCCGACCGACCCGACGAAGACGGCGGCGCTGGCGAAGGAGGCCGACACGGAGGCCCGGACGTGGGCGCGCTGGGTGTTCGGCGCGGAGACCAAGGCCCCGGTCCTGGACGCCGGCAAGAAGTGGACGATCACCCTGCACGGCGGGATCCAGGCCCAGGCCGTCACCTACACCATCCTGTCGGTCCCGACGGCGCACGACAAGTGCAACGCGGTCCGTCCGGGCGCGCGGGTCAGCGTCCTCACCGCCACGCCGAAGAAGCCCGGCGAGAACGGCCTCCCCCTCGGGTTCGTCGTCTTCGGGGGCCCGAACATCCGGGACGCCCCGCCCGAGACCCTCACCAAGATCTTCCAGAGCCTCCGCCCCTACCCCGGCTAAACCCATCCGACCGGGATCGCCCTTGGCGCTCGGCGTTCACCGGCCCCCGTCCCCCGAAGTGGTCTGGGTAGATGCCATCTACGTAGATGGCATCTACCCGAAGGTGGTGGCAGCAGCCGGCGTGGGTCGGCTGCTTGTCAGGACGAGCGGGTGTGGTGGCGGGCTCGGAACTCGGCGAGCAGCTCGTCGGTGACGGTCGCGCCCGCCGCGACCGCCGCGTGGACTTCGCGGAAGTAGCCCTCGTAGCCGGCGGGCGTGTAGAGGCAGAGGGCGTGGACGGGGGCGGTTCCGGCGTTCCGGTAGCCGTGCGGGGTGCCGCGCAACGCGGCGAGCAGGTGTCCGGGCCCGACGCTCGTCTCGCCGTCACCGTCGTGCAGGGTGAGTTCGCCGTCCAGGACGTAGAAGTACTCGTCGTGCCGCTCGTGGACGTGCGGGCGCGCTCCGACGATGCCCGGCGCGAGCCGGAACTCCTCGAAGGCGAACCGTCCGCCCGTCTGCTCTCCGGTCAGCCGGAACAGGTGCGCGACCCCCGCGACCTCGATCACTTCGCCCTCGCCGGGCGCGCTCAGCAGCGCCCGCCCGCTCGTGTCGGTCATGGACCGGATCATGCTCGGGCATGCCGCTCCGCGTCCACCCTGCCCATCCGCGTGTCGGCCGGTTCGCTCGGCGTGCTGATCGGGCGATGAGGGGTTGTTGATCAGCCTGGCCTTGACTCGCACCGCCTTGTGACGGCGCGCGTTCGGCGTGCCGCGAGGCCGGTGGTCCTGCCGGGCGGTTCTTCCGGCTCCGGCGGGACGAGAGGAACGGGTCGGATGAGAAGGACTTCGGTACGGCTCCTGTCGCGGGGGGCCGGGGCGGGCGTCACCGCCTACGCCGTGGGGCTGGGGCTCTCGTGGGTCGGCGGGGCCGTCGCGCGGGAGCTGCCCAAGGCGATGAGCGCGCCGGTGCGGGAGCTGCCGCCGGGCCTGGCCGGGGCGGTGGCGTCGCAGGCCGGGGCGATGGGGGTCCCGCTGCGCTGGCGGACGGAGGCCATCGGGTTCAGCGGGACGGTGCGTCCGCTGGCATTGCTGTCGTCCCACGGGTTCGCGCCGCTGGTCGTGGGCCTGCTGCCCGTGATGGTCGCGGCGGTCGCCGCGGGCGTGTCCGCGCGTCAGGCGGGCGGACGGTGGCGGACGTCGATCGCGCTGGCGTGGGCGGCGCTGACCTACGGCGCGCTGTGCGCGGCGGCCGCGGCGGTCGTCGAGCCCTCGGGGATGTTCGCGGTCCGGCCGGAGGTCGGGCCGTCCTTCCTGCTGGGGTTCGGGTGGACGATCGTCGCGGGTGCTCTGGCGCTCGTGGTCGGACGGATGCTGCGCTCCCCCGCCACGCGGGTGGCGAGTGTTGTGCGACGGCGGTTCGGCGGACGGCGCGGGCTCGCGTTGGGCGCGGCCGGGGTCGTCGGCGTCATGGTGGCCTCGGCCGGTGTCGCGGACGCCGCGCCGACGCCCCCGCCGAGTCCGTCCGGCAAGGGGACGTTCGAGCGGGCCGGGGTGCCGGGCGCACTCGACCGGCTGCGGTCGGAGAGCGGGAAGTCGTTCACCGTCGTCCGGGACAAGCAGCGCGGCACGCCATCGATGCTGGCCGTGAACAGCCCGGCCGCCGGCGGCGACGTGCCGAAGTGGATGCGGGCGAACGCGGCCGTCTTCGGCGTCGCCGACCCGGCGGCGCAGTTGAAGCCGATCCGCACCGACGACAACGACAAGGGCCGGTTCCAGCACTTCCAGCAGGTCATCGGCGGTGTTTCGGTCCGTGACGCGCAGGTGAACGTCGCGCTGAGCAACGACAGGAGCAAGGTCGTCGCGGTCGGCAACGGGATGCGTCCCGACATCGCCGTCCCGCCGACGACCCCGACCGTCCCGGCGGGCACGGCGACGGCGACCGCGGTCAAGCAGGTGCGCGGCGGGAAGGCCGTCGGACGTCCCGAACTGCAGATCTACGCTCCGGACCCGGTCGCGGGCCGTGCCTCGGTGCCGGGCACCCTGGTGTGGTCGGTGCGCGTCCTCGGAGGAGCCGGCGCCTGGGACTACCTGGTCGACGCGCGGCGGCCCGGCACGGTCGTGACGCGGGAGCAGAAGAGCTCGGACGCGCTGTACCGGCAGATCTGGGACGAGGAGCTGGATTCCGAGGATCACTCGATCAACACCAACCTGCGGCGCAAGGAGGGGCAGGCCCCGACCGGGGAAAAGGAGCTGGACGACCTCTACGACTACACCGGCCATGCCTACGACTTCTACCAGCACTACTTCGACCGGGACGGCTACGACGGCCACGGGGCGCTGATGATGGCCCGTCTCGCGAAATACAGTATGGAGAAGCCCAACGCCTTCTGGGACGGCGTCAAGACCGTCTACGCGCCCGGCACGGTGAAGGACGACATCGTGGTCCACGAGTGGACCCACGCCGTCACCGACAGCACGTCCAAGTTGAAGTACCTGAACCAGTCGGGAGCGCTCAACGAGGCGTTCTCCGACATCATGGCGGTCGCCGAACGGCACCTGACCGGCGGTGACCCGGACGACTGGGAGATCGGCGCGCACACGTCCATCAGTGAGACCCCCCTCCGAGACATGCGGAACCCCACCAAGTGGGGCAGCGCGGGGAGGTCGGCCCAGTACGGATCGACGTGCATGGACAACGGCGGCGTCCACTACAACAGCGGCATCATCAACCACGCCTACTACTACGCGACCCAGAAAATGTCCGACTGGACGGCCACGGCGGTGTTCTACCACGCGTTCACCGAGCTCCTCACGGCCAATTCGCAGATCAAGGACGCCATGGTGGCCACCGTCCAGATGGCCCGGACCCTGTACGGGAACAACAGTGCCGACGCGGTGCAGAACGCGTGGTGGAATGTGGACGTCTCCGCGGACTGGGAGCCCCCGGCGGACCCGGACTGCAAGAAGGGCGGCTGCTTCGCCCACGTGGCCATGTCGATGGACCCCAAGTACAAGGACGACATCGACGACCTCCAGATCGAGATGACCTGGCTGCGGGACAACCTCCTCGCGCCGTCCTACAAGGGCGCGCAGATCGAGGACGCCTTCTACGCGGTCTCGCCCGCGATGTCCTTCCTCACCGAGGCCGATCCCGCACTGGCGTCGAAGACGGCCGAACTCTCCAACCTGGTGCGGACGCTGACGCTCTTCCACCGAACGGGCTGGGGAGCCGTTCAGGTGCCCGCGAACTTCTCCGACCGGCTCAACTCGGTGGCCCGGGACTACGAGACCGCCGCCATCGCCGCTGACCAGCCCGGCGTCGCCGAACGGCTGAAGCAGGAGGTGGGCAAGGTGGACCTGACCCCGATGAACGGCAAGACGATCGACGACGCCATGGCCTACCTGAAGACGGCGCTGCCGCCACGATGATCCACTGTTGATCGGCGGGCCGGAGCATGCGGCCCGTGACATCAACCAGAAAACTGGCGGCCGCGGCCGTCCTGACGGCGGGGCTCACCGTGAGCCCCGCCGTCGCGGCGGACGCCTCGCCCTCTGCCAAGAGCACGCCCTCTGCCAAGGGTGCGCCGAGCCGCTACGACGCGCTGCCGACGGCCCATCCGAAGGCCAAGCGCTTCACCACGCCGAAGACCGGCGACCTCAAGGTCGGCAAGGTCCGCACGCTCGTGCGGACGGCGTCGGACGACGGGCCCCTGCCGGGCCCGATCGCCGACGGCACCAACGAAGGAGTCCAGACCAAGCTGAGCCTGGTCGCGGGCGGATACCTCGGCGGGGCCGGGAACCTCCCCCTGACCGTCCGCGCGGACGCCGGCCTCGCGCAGACCTGGATCGAGCGTTCGGACGGACGCGGGCACGTGTCGTTCGAGGCGGACTTCACGCCCGGCACCTACCTCGGCCACTCCGGCACGGCCGCGGGCGGGATCTCCGGACGCGGGCCGATCTGGTTCGTCCAGAACTCGTGGGGCGGGCTGGAGTTCGCCGCCGAGCCCGGCACCTGCCTCGCCCCCGTCGACGACGCCATGACGGGTGACCGCCTCCTGAGGGCGCGTCCGTGCGCACAGGGCCCCGACCAGGTGTTCAACCCGCTTCCGGCCGCTCCCGACCCGGGTCCGCTTCCCGTGGTCACGCAGACCCCGGCGGGCGCGGTGCAGCTCTTCACCCAGGGCATCTACCCGTCCTACACCGGCAAGAAGATCGCGATCGCCGATGTCGGCGACACGTCCGCGTACGGGCTCGGAGGCGGCGGAAACGGACAGGACGGCAGCGACGCCACCGGCTGGTACCTGCCGCTCGACAGCGGCAACGGGACCGCGTTCAAGCCGGTGAACAGGTTCGCCACGCAGTGGCTCGTCCACCGCGAGGGCGGGCTGTCGGTGTCGCTGGAGTCGGTCGTCCGGCCCGGCCACTACCTCGGCAAGGGCCAGGACGGCCCGACGGTCACGAAGACCAAGACGCTGTGGACCTTCGACGGCCCCGACAACGGCGACCACCTGATGATCGGCGACGTCTGCCTCACCCAGAAGACCGGCGCGGAGTTCGGGCGGCTCGTCCTCCAGGGCGGATGCGACTACCACGAGAAGGGCGTCAACACCGGGTCACGCGCCTACAAGGTGCTCGACGCCACGACCGGGAACCCCGTCGACGTCCCGCTGCCGCCGCCCGTCCCACGCGTCGAGATGACCGTGACCCGGGGCGGCAACGCCGGGCAGAAGGTCGCCTCCACGCCCGTCCTGGGCAAGGACCACGCCAACGGCGGTGACAAGGTCAGCGCCATGACGACATCCGGCACCGCGACCCGCTGGCTGGTGCGGACGGCCACGGCCCCGAACGGACGGCACGGCTACAGCTTCGAGGCCGAGGCCAACCCCGGCCGCTTCCTCGAGCAGGACCTCGGCCTCATCACGTCCGACACCAGCCCGAACCACGATGTGGCGATCATGACGGGCCGGGACGAGAACGTGTGGGTCCCGCGCGACAACGTCACCACCGACGCCCAGCTCGTCGACCTCACCGCGCTGACGACGATGTCGTACATGCGGATCGACCCGCCGACCGACGAGCGTCCGCCGAAGTACTTCGACCGCACCCATCCGGGATGCATGACGTACAAGGACGGCGCGTTCTGGACGACGAACCAGTTCGCCGGGCAGACGCTGTGCGACGAGGGCGGCAACGCGTCCTTCAACGTCACCTACACCGCCAACGGCGCGCCGATCCCGGCGACCGACCGGGCCCAGCCCGCCGCGTCCCCGACCCAGCTCGTCCGGGGGAACACCGTCGGCGGCGGCGACCCGCTCTGCCTGGACGTGGACCACGGCGGGACCGCGAACGGCACGGCCGTCCAGCAGTGGGGCTGCAACCAGAGCCCGCCGCAGACCTGGACCCTCCCGGCGAAGGACTACGGCTCCTACGCGGCCATGTTCAACGACCTGATGGTCCAGAAGAAGATGCCGCTGGACGACTCCGACCGCGCCGCCCAGTTCGCCAAGTGGGAGGTCTTCGCCCCGGCCGCGCCCGTCCGCGCGCTGGGCAAGTGCCTGGACGTCGGCTCCGGCGGAACCGCCGACGGCGCCAAGGTCCAGCTCTGGGACTGCGACGGATCACCGAGGCAGCTCTGGCACGTGGAACGTCCGGTCAGCTCGCTCCTCGTGCAGGCCCCCGGGGTGAAGCTGGTGAACCCGAACTCGCACAAGTGCGTCCAGATCGAGAGCTTCAACCTCGACTGGGGACTGCGCGCGCAGATCCAGACCTGCAACGCCTTCACGGACCAGAACTGGTCCGGCACCGACCGCTGATCCGCCGAAAGGGGCCGCGCCTTCTGGGCGCGGCCCCTTTCCCTTCCGGACTAGGTCGTGGCGGGGCGGGCCTCCGGGGACGGGTGGTCGGGGGTGAGGTTGTAGGCGGACGCCTGGAGGCCGTAGAGGTCGGCGTAGAGGCCGTTGAGCGTCATCAGGTCGGAGTGGGTGCCGTGTTCGGTGACGCGGCCGTTCTCCAGGACGTAGATCCGGTCGGCGTGGCGGACGCTGGCCAGGCGGTGGGTGATGAGCAGGACCGTCCGGCCCTGCTGGGCGGCGTGGGCGCGGATCTGCTCGAACAGCCGGTGCTCCGCGCGTGCGTCGAGGGCGGCGGTCGGCTCGTCGCAGATCAGCAGGGGCGCGTCCCGGTAGAAGCCGCGTGCGGCGGCGAGGCGCTGCCACTGGCCGCCGGACAGCTCCTGGCCCTGGTCGAAGCGCTTGTCGAGCAGGGTGTCGTAGCCGAACGGCAGCGCGTCGATCACCTCGTCCGCGCCCGAGTCGGACGCGGCGACGCGCACGGCGTCGCGCGCCGCCGGGACGCGGATGTCGTCGCCCATCGCGATGTTGTCGGCGGCGGTCATCGGCCAGTGCGTGTGGTCCTGCGCGACGACCGCGATGTCGCGGCGCAGCACCTCGGGGTCGAGGTGGGTGACGATGACGTCGTCCCAGCGGACCTGGCCGTTCTCGGGCGAGTACAGCCCGGCGAGGATCTTCGCGAGCGTGGTCTTGCCCGACCCGTTCTCCCCCACCAGCGCGATGACCTCGCCCCGTTCGAGCCGCACCGACACGTCCCGGAGGGCCGGTTCGTCCGCGCCGGGATAGGTGAAGGTGATGCCGTCGACCGTGATCTCCCGGAACTCGCGCAGCGGCGCGCCGTCGACGGAGTGCGCGACCGCCTGGTGCTCCCGCTTGATCGACTTCTCGGCCAGCTCGATGTAGGAGAGGTAGTCCGCGAAGTACAGGCCGTCCTCATAGGTCCTGTTCAGGGCGTGGACGAGGTTGAGCAGCGACTGCTGGCCGGTGCGGATCGCCAGCACGGCCGTCCCTGCGACGGCCAGCGGCATCATGCCCTGCCAGAGCAGCACGCCGAGCACCGCGTACAGGACGGCCGTCGCGAGGCCGCGCAGCACGTCCCCGTACATCTGGGTGACCGTCCGCCGCCGCGCCACCGCGACGAGCACCCGCCTGACCTGGTCGGCGAGCGCCCCGTACTGGCGCAGCAGGTGCGGCCGGACGGTGAACGACCGGACCTCGGCGGCGTGGTCGCGGCCGGTCATCAGGTCCGTCATGATCCAGCTGCGCCGCCGCACCTCGACCAGCGACAGCTGCGCCAGGTAGCCCAGGCGCGCCGACCGGACGGCCGCCCACGCCTCCGGCAGCGCGGTCAGCACCAGCAGCGGCAGCAGCACCGGATGCAGGACGCCGAGCGCCCCGGCCGCCGCCGCGACCCCGACCACGGCCGTCCCCAGGTCCACGGCGTTGTCCACCATGGACGAGGCGGAGTCCAGCCCGCGCAGCCGCGCCCGGTGCAGCGCGTCCTGGTGGTCGGCGTCGTCGAACCAGGCCAGGTCGATCGCCGTCGTCGCGTCGTAGAGCCGCTGCTCCACGATCCTCTCGACCTGCGGCCGCAGCCGCTGCTGCGACCACTGCGCGAGCAGCGTGCACGACGCGCGCACGGTGATCGCCGCCCCGACCAGCACGAGCGCCGGCACCGCCGCGCGCACCCGGTCCGGCGTCGGCCCGGCCGCGAACAGCGCGGTCAGCACGCGTGTCGTCGCGAGCAGCCCGAACGCGGTGAACACCCCGGCGACCGCGTTGAACACGACCGTGATCGTCAGGTCGCGCCGGTTGGCCTGCCAGCCGAGCCGTCCGACCTGCCCGATCAGGCGCGGCAGCCGCCGGGTCATGGTGAGCATGTCCGTCCGCGCCATCTCCTCCGCGCGCCCGTACCAGCCCGTGGGCTCGGACAGCTTCGGCCCGAGCATCGGCCCGTCCTGCCCGTCCTGCCCGTCTCGCTCGTCTTGCTCTTCTCGCTCGTCGCGCTTCGTTCGTGTGCCGCGCTGCTCGCTGTGGCCGTCGTGCTCGGGCCGGCCGTTCTCGGCGCTTCGCTCCTGCTCCGCCTCGCCGACTTCCGGCACTTCGCCCGGCTTGTCGTTGCCCGGATCGTCGCCGTCCGGCCGTCGCGACCCCCGCCTGAACATCCTCATCCGGCGTTCCAATCGCCCTCCATCCTCACCATGCCGCGCCAGCACGGCATTTCCGGCAGCCAGTAGGTACCCCGGAGGCCGTGCGCGGCTACGCCCTACTCGTCGGAAGGGTCGGCGCGCAGGGCCCCGCGACCCCGCACCGGTGGGCACGGGGTCGCGGATCGCCTGGTCAGAGGGTTGTGAGGTGGCCGGTTGAGGCCGTCCCGCGGAGGGTCAGAGCGTCGCCCGGACGGCGCGCGGCGCTCACCATGTTGGCCAGCGCCGCCGTGGTCTCCGGGTAGGCGCGAGTCTTCAGGCCGCAGTCCGGATTCACCCACAGCCGGTCAGCCGGAACGGCGCGGAGCGCGCGGCCACCGATGTCGCGGACATCCGTCTCGCTGGTACCTGCCCGAGGAAAACGGTGGACTGCCCATGTCCACGAAGCGGACCTACGTCCGCGGGGCGTTCCACGCAGTGATCGTGCGCCCGGTGGGCAAGGGACGGGCGGCCTTCAACCCCGATCTCCTCGAACCGGTCTGGCGCACAGACTGATCCGGCCTCCGCTTGACGCACGAAGAGCCCCCGGAGAGACGGCTTCGGGGGCCCGCTCGTCGGGGGTCACGCCAAGTCGTGCTCGCCCGCCTTGATCCGGGTCAACATGTCTCGCCCCGCCGACTTGGGGAGCGCAAACGCGGGGCCGGTCGGGTTCTTGCTGTCGCGGAGACCCACGGCGTCAGAGGCGAGGCGGGCGACTTCTACGCAGTCGCCCCCCGTTGAGCTGCTGTGGGACGACTTGCGCCACTCAGTCATCGGTAGTACTCCATCGCTTCCTGTAGTACCGCGCCGGTACGCCGTACTGGCGAGGCGTGGTCGCTTACCTGCTCCCACCGTACCGAGATCTTGTGAACGTCAGCAGGGACGTACAAGATGCGTCCCTCGTGTGGGGCCTCGCAGAACGCGTATTCGCGGTTCTTGACCGTCAGGAGCTTGAACGAGCCGTCCAGGCCGACATGGCCCATGGCGTCGGATTCGACGAAGCGAAGAGAGACGTTCGGCCGCCCCGCGTGCTCCATGAGCAGTTCGATCTGGGCACGCATGACGGCGGAGCCGCCGTACGTGTGGCGAAGAATCGGCCAGTTGATCACAGCTGAGATCTGGGGCGGATCGTCGCGCTCGAACACGGCCCGCTGACGCTCCAGCCGGTCTTCCAGCGCCTGGTCGATGCTCTTGATCAGCCCCGCTTCGTAAGCCTTGGCGATCACGGCTCGCGCGTACTCGGGGTGCTGGAGCAACCCCGGCACGAGCGAGACGTCCCACATCCGCATACGCGATGCTTCGCGCTCGTACTGACGCAGCCCGGTCCGCCAGTCCTGCTCGGCGAACGTGCTCGCGTGGAACACGAGCGCAGCGAACAGCCCGCCCGTTTTCCATGCTTCATCCAGGGAGTGGGCGTATGCGTCGTTCAGTTTCCGAAGCCCGTTTTCGATCCTGGAAACGGTGGAACGGTCGCACTTGAGTAGGGCCGCAACTTGAACTTCGGACATGTGCTTGGCGATACGCCATGCCCTCACCTCAAGGGCGATGACGTCCCACAACGAGCCCATCGGGTCCAGGTTGTCACGCGCTGGCATCGCGCCTCCGGGGGGTTCCAAGTGTGATGCGGAACGTAGCGAGAGTAACTCTCGGGGGCGCACTCTGTAGCTCGCATCACACATTCCGTCACCGGAGGTCTCGTATGCGCCTCGCACGGCGGCGCGGTGGACGGCACGCGGCAGGGATCGCGCGGACCGTCCAGCCCGAAGCCGCAACCTCAGTCACGTCACCTGTTCCGCGTCCGCTTCATCCTCGGGCGCAGGCGCTCGATGCCCTGGAGAACACGGCCCCGCGCTATGGGATGCGTGCGGCCCGCGAGCTTGACGCCGTCGTGCTGTCGGTCGTCGGCGTCCTGCCCATCAAGGTCTGTGTCGACTACGAGCACGGCGCGTGGTGCTACGCGTGGACGACGCGAAACACCGGACGGGAGTGGCTCGGTCCCGTGGACGACCTGCACGACGTGCTCCGCCTCATCGCCTGGACGCTGAACACGGGCGGCGTGCGGTGAGCGCGAAGGGCTCGTACAAGAACCGCACGACTCGTTTCGCGGACCCCGCCGTCCTGGTGCCCGTGGTCGTCGGTGCGTGGGGTCGCGTGTGGGATGTCGCGTGGGCGGACGGACGGTCATCGCCCCGCATGCGCGAACTGATCTCCGTGCTCGCGAGCACTGACGCGGCAGACGTCCTGGAGGGCGCGGAAACGCTCTCGGTCCTGCTCGCGCTGGACGCGGCGTGGGAGGAAGTCAAGACGGCGTTCACCGGCCGCTTGGCGGCGTTCGGCTACTTCCCCGCGCGCATCCGGATCATCACCGCACTCGCGCACACCGAGTACCTGGAGATCGTCAGAGAGGCCATCCACCGCATGGGCCCGATTCCCACACCCGAGGACGAGACCCACGGCATCAGGGAGGACGGAAGGTGAGGCCGATGTGTGCTGCGATAGCTCTGATCAGGGGTCCGGTATGAGGTGGCCGTACACCAAGAGGACATCCCGGCGGAGCGCCTCGGGCCCGGACCTGGGCTGGATGCTGGAACCTGACGCCTGCGAAGACGGGGAAGCCCACGTGCGGCGCGCACATGACGCGATGACCGAATCCCCCGTGACGGCGGGCTGGGTCCTCAACGCCCACCCTCACCGCGTCGAGGGATACATGGGCGTCTCGCTGTGGGTCGCTCTACTCGGACTCGGGGGCCGCCTGGACGGACGCCGGATCTGGATCGAAGCATCCGCGGTGCAAGATCTGCTGGACGTGGCCGACCGGATCCGCTCACCGGAGTTCCGCAAGGCCATGGGCGACTTCGGCGACTCCTACACCTGAGCCGAATCACCTGGCCTGACGGTCTCGGCGACGACGTGCGGGATGTTCTGCGCGGGGGCCTGGCTCAGCTTGCGCGGTGCGGCACGGGCGGGGCCGTCCACAGCCTTCCGAAGCCCGCTGCGGCCGTCGCGCTGCGGAGGGGCTGATCACAATGGCCCGGATCGCCGTGCGGTCCACATCAGCGGCCAGTCCCTGACCGGATGAACCCCTTCGTCCCGAACTATCGGCGATCATGGGACCACGCCCTCTTGGCATGTGCCACTAGAAGCTCCGGTGGGGATCCGTGAGCTGTTGTTGCTGTACTCGTCTGCTGTACGGCTACTCCGGATCTGGCACTCCGTACAGGTCCTTCAACTGGTAGGCGTATCGCTGTACTAGGAGAGGGTGGAGTCCAGGTGGCACACGGTGGCGATCTCCAGCCTCAACTTCGCGAAGGGCAATGGACGTACGGCCTGCTGCATGAGGGTGCCAAGCAGGTAGGAGAACAACGCGTGGGCTCGTGCAGGTGGGTCGTCGACAGGGATCGCGGCCAGCAGGTCCTGCAGGACACCGATCATCGCTTGGTGCATCCGATCGATCGGCTCTAGACGGGACTTTTGTCCTACGTCCACCCAGTAGCTGAACCACAGCAGTGCTGCGTTCGGCCGCTCTGTGAAGATCTCCAGGTACGTCTCGACGGCGGCCCAGAAGCGATCGAGAGGACACTCGTGCTGGTTCGCCGCGTCGGCGATGCGATCCAGACACCCGCTCATGTGACGTGCCATCGCGCCGTCGATGATCTCGTCCATGTCATCGAAGTAGTAGTGGATCGCACTCTTGGTCAGCGGGCTGGCATCGGCCACCGCGCGCGCCGTGCACGCGGCCAGGCCCTCACGGGCGAGGATCTCCTTCGCCGCCTCGATGATCTGCTCCTGCTTGGCACGCTGATTCGGCGACCACTGCCTTGCCCGGCTCTCCGACGATGACCCCATAGGGAGGAGCGTACCTGTTCGGTTGCACTGTCGGGACATCCGTCCTAATGTTCGGGACGCGCGTCCTAATCTCGGGTGCGCAGGCAACCACCTCGACGAAGAGAAGGCAATCATGACCCCACCGTTCGTCTTCATGGACCTTCGAACCGCTGACCTTGAGCTCTCACGACGCTTCTACACCGAGCTGTTCGGCTGGACCGTCGCCGACGTGCCCGCCGGACCCGCGACCGTCCCGATGTTCGTTGACGGCGACGGCCCGTGGGGCGGCTTCACGCAGCTCGCCGAAGGCGACACCCGCCAGCCGCAGTGGATCCCTTACGCGCCGGTGACCGGCCTGGAGGATGCGGCGAAGCGAGCGACGGAACTCGGTGCCACCATCGTGCGGCCGCGCGTGGACTTCCCCGCCGGCTCCGTGATCGTCATCCAGGACCCGAAAGGCGCAACGATCGCCCTGTGGGAGCCCGCCACCGCGAGCACCTCATGACGGCTCGCCCCAGCTACTCCTGCGCGCTTGCGCCGACCGCCGATGTGCTCGACAAGGCCAAACTCGCCGAGCGGCTCGGTTACCAGCGCGTCTGGCTGTTCGACTCACCAGCGCTTCACGGCGACATGTGGGTGGCGCTGGCTCGCATCGCGTCCGGGACCGACCGGATCGGGCTCGCCACCGGGGTAGCCGTCCCGAGCCTGCGTCACCCGATGGTGACCGCATCAGCCATCGGCTCCATCCATGAACTGGCGCCCGATCGGCTCACCGTCGCCGTCGGGACCGGCTACACGTCGCGGCACGCTCTGGGGCACAAGCCCATCCCATGGGCCGATACCGCCCGCTATGTCCGGCAGGTGCGGGCGCTTCTCGATGGCGAAGTCGTTGAGATCGACGGCCGGCCGTGCCAGATGATGCAGCTGCCCGGCTTTGGGCCCTCGCGTCCGATCAACGTGCCGCTATGGGTGGCAGCCGCCGGACCGAAAGGGTTGACAACGGCGCGAGAGCTCGACGCGCCCGGCGTCGTCATGACCAGCATCCCGGCCGAAAGTGATCGAGGATGGGCACAGTGCGCGCTGCTCAGGTTCGGCACCGTCATCAGGGCGGGTGAGGATCACGCCAGCCCGCGGGTCATCGAGGCAGCCGGCCCCGGTTACGCCAGCATCGTTCACGCCGTGTGGCAGAACGCCGGTGACGCGGTCGATGCGCTGCCCGGCGGCAAGGAATGGCGTAGCGCGATCGAAGCCGAACGCCCCGAGGACCAACGGCACCTCGCTGCCCACCAGGGGCATCTCTCCCAGCTGACCGAACGCGACCACGGCGTCGTGACCGCCGCCGGCCCAGCGATCCTGGAGTCCGGCTGGACGGGTGACGCCGCCTCCATCGCCGCCCGGTTCGACGAGGCAGGCGCCGCCGGAGTGACCGAGATCGTGTACGTCCCGGCCGGCCCAGACATCCCCAGCGAACTCGAGGCGTTCGCTGGCGCAGCCGAGATGTAATCCGGTACCCGCAGGCCGCAACCACCTCACCTGCGGGTGGAACATCCCCAGCCGCCCCTCCTCATCCCGACACCGATGATCAGCTACTTGGCGGCTGGGGACACGTTCGGGGGCGGAGTGCCTGATCCCGCGTACTTCCATCGGCCAGTGCTCACGACGTTCCGGCCCGGGGTCGGCTCGGGCGCCCCTTCCTTCTGGTGGGCAGCCTGGGCGGCGAACTCGGCGCGTCGGCGGCGTCGGCGCGTCCGGCCCAGTATTTCTCGGTGGCGAACTTCAGCTCCCGGTTCGCGCCGATGCGCGGATATCCCAGGATGGTCGTCCTCATGGCAGTTTCCCTCGCTTGCCGGCATGCGGCCACGCAGGAGGACGGCGGGCACGGGCACGCGGCGCCGGGGCACGCCGGCGGGTGCGTCCCAGGCCCTCCCACGGGGCCGCGGACCACCGCGCGCCGGGTGGCGCGCGGGCGGCGGCAGGTCTTCGGACCCGCGCGGCGACGGTCGGAGAGGAGGCCGCGGCGGCGGTCAGGCGGTGAAGGCGGCGCGGTTCGCGGTGGCCCAGTCGGCGAAGGTGCGGGCGGGGCGGCCCAGGGCGCGTTCGACGTCGCCGGTCACGACGGCGTTGCCGCCGGACGCGACCATGCGCGCGCCCTCGGCGGCCGTCGTGACGAAGTCGGCGTCGAGCCCGGCGGCGGTGAGAGCTTCGCGGTAGTCGTCCGGGGTGAGGGAGACGAGTTCGATTTTCCGGCCGATGACGCGGCCCAGGATCTCCGCCATGCTCGGGGTACTGAGCAGCTCAGGGCCGGTCAGCGTGTACGTCGCGGCGTCGTGGTCGGACGTGGTGAGGGCGGCCGCGGAAACTTCGGCGATGTCCGCCGGGTCGATGACGCCCTGGGCGCCGTCGCCCGTCGGATTCGGGACGGGGTGGCCCGCGCTGATCGCGTTCGCCCAGCTCAGCGCGTTGGACGCGAAGCTCGACGGCCGCAGGACCGTCCAGGCGAGGCCGCTGGACTTCAGCGCCTTTTCCCCCGGCAGGTGCCAGTCCGTGCCGTGCTGCTTGTCGCCCGTGCCGATCGCGGAGAGTTTCACCGCCCTGGACACGCCCGCCGACCGCGCGGCGGCGAGGATCGCCTCGTCGTGTTGAGGGATCCAGGGGCCCGGCGCACTGAGCATGAAGACGGCGTCGGCGCCCTTCGCCGCGTCCAGGAGGGACGCGGGGTCGGTGAAGTCGGCGCGGACGACCTCCACGCCGTCCGAAAGACTCTCCGCCTTCGCGGGGTCGCGGGTGATCGCGCGGACCTGCTCGCCGCGCGCCGCGAGGATTCTGACCAGTTCTCGACCGACGGTTCCGGTCGCACCCGTTACGAGGATCATGAACCTCAGCATCGCGAGCGGGCGCCCGGGTCCTCTTGGAAAATTCGGCACGTCGTGGCGGGCGGGCGCGGCGGTAGCGTGAAGGCATGGCGGCGGACAGGCTGATCGAGGCGGTTCAGGACCTGAGCGGCACGGCCGCGAACCGGCTCGCGCATCTGCCGGACACCGCCACGTCCCTGGTCTTCCGGAGCGCGGCCGGCGGACGCGCCGATCTGCTCGTCGTCGGGCCGCGCACGCGCGCCGCGTACTTCACCGGCAAGGAGCTGCCGCTCTGCGTTCGCGCGCGGCTTCGTCCGGGCGCGGCGCGGTCGGCGCTGGGCGTGCCGATCTCCGAGCTGGTCGACCGGGTCGTCCCGCTCACCGAGTTCTGGGGCGCGGACGCGTCGCGCCTCGAACAGCGCCTCGCCGACCTCGACGGCGATCGGGACCTGATCGCCGTGCGGCTCGAGACGGCGCTCCGGTCGAAGACCGGGACGCTCCGCGCGGACGACAACGTGCGGCTCGTCCACGCGGCGGCCCGGGAACTGGCGTCCGCGCGTCCGGCGCGGCTGCCCGCCCTCGCGCATCGGCTGGCCGTGAGCGAGCGCCGCCTCCGCAGCCTGTTCACCGACGGCGCCGGGCTGCCGCCCAAGGCGTTCGCCCGTATCGCCCGCCTCCACACCGCCGTGACCAGCGGCGACCGCCGCACGCCACGCGTCGAGGCGCGGCACATTGCGTCCGCCGGTGCGCCACGCACGAACGCCGACGCGCCATGCACAAGTGCCGACAGGCCATGCACGAACGCCGATGCGCGGCGTACGGACATCGGCGCGCGGCGTACGGACATCGGCGCGCGGCGCGCGAGCAACGATGCGCGGCGCACGGCGCCCACCGGCGCGCGTGGGGAACGCGGGGCCGGTGGGCTGGCGGAGTTGGCGGCGGTCAGCGGGTACTACGACCAGGCGCACATGTCCGCGGAGTTCCGCAGCCTGCTGGGCGTGCCGCCCGGGGCGTTCTTCGCCGGACGGCTCCCCGCCCCCGTGACCTGCTGAGTCAGGACTCCCAGAGCACCGAGAGCGGGCCCTGGCGGGAGCGGAAGGCGTCCACGAACAGGCGGTGGTCGTCCCGGACGATCGCGGCGTAGCCGGTGCCGAAGGCGACCATGGCCTCGACGAAGGCGTCCTCGTCGGTGATCGCGGCGGTCACGGCGTCCTCGACCTGGAAGCCGACCAGGGTGTGGTCGGAGTCGCTGTCGGACACGCAATGGATCTTCGCGGTGGCGCGGCCGAGGTGCTCCAGGACGGGCAGCATCTCGTCCGGCTCGGTGAGGGCGGCCCAGTCGAGGTCGGCCTCGTACGGGGAGAGCTCCTGGACGACGAAACCGGTGCCGTCGATCTCGGTGTGGCCGAGCCACGGGTCGGTGGCGGCCTGGAGGGCGCGGCGCGACACGGCCGTCCGGTGGCCGTGGTGCTGGAAGTAGTCGCGGATGCGCGGGTCGTCCACGACGCGGGACGGCGCGGCGATGTTGCCCTGCTTCATCGACAGGATGACGTCGTTCTCCAGCGCCTGCGTGTGCCCCTCGACCAGGATCGTGTACGCCGACAGCCCGGCCGAGCCGATCCCGAAACCGGACGATCCGACGACATCCTTCAGGGTGTAGGTGAGGCTGCCGAAGCGGCGGTCCTTCGGGATGGTCTCCAGGTAGGCGGCGTAGGCCTTCTCGACCTTCGCGCGCTCCTCGCCGTCCAGCCGCCGGACGCCGGGACCGTCCGCGAACCGGCGCTCGTGCCGCTCGACCAGCGTCATCGAGTCCAGCAGCGCGACGCGCGTCGAGCCGAGCGCGTCGATCAGGACGTCCCTCACGTACCCGGTGGCGGTGTCGAGGGTGATCGCGAACTTCTCGTCGCCGTCGTGCGTGGCGAAGTGCCGCACCTGGTCCACGTACGCGCGGACGTAGGTCTCGATCAGCCGCCGGATGGACGCGTCGGAGATCGCCTTCCCCCACGCCAGCAGCGCCAGGCTCGCCACGAACCGCTTGACGTCCCAGGTGAACGGCCCGAGGTAGGCCTCGTCGAAGTCGTTCACGTCGAAGACGAACAGGCCGTCGGCGCTCATGTAGGTGCCGAAGTTCTGCGCGTGCAGGTCGCCCTGGATCCAGACGCGGGAGGTCCGCTCGTCCGCCCACGGGTCGTCGTCGGACGCGACGTCGGCGTAGAACAGCGGGGCGCTGCCGCGATAGAAGGCGAACGGGTCGGCGGCCATGCGGCGGAACCGCCGGCGGAACTCGGCCGGGCTCCTCCGCATCAGGTCGCGGTACGCCTCCGCCAGGACGTCGACGATCCGCTCCTGGCGTTCCGCGGGCGTCAGGTCGCGCAGAACCTGGGTGATGCTCGCCATCCGGCACTCCTCCACGAGGGCCTCGGGCCCCGCCGCCACCGGCGGGACAAAGGGCCCATTCTGCCGGTATCGGACGCCCCGAAAGCCCTTATGTCACAGGGCTTTCCACCTTCCGCGCCACCGCGGGAGGGGAGGCCGGTGGACGGTCCGCCCGTCACCCCGGGTAAGAAGGTCACCATGAACGACCGTCCCGAGTCCCGCCCGTCCGCGATCATCGACACGGACCCCACCGGCCCCGCCGCGTCGCACTGGCAGGACGTCTACAAGACGCGCTCCGCCGACGAGGTCAGCTGGTTCCAGGCCGAGCCCCAGCCGTCCCTGGACCTGATCCGCGCGGCGTCCGTCCGGGGCTCGGCCATCGACGTCGGCGGCGGCGCCTCGTCCCTGGCCGCCCACCTCGTCCGGGACGGGTTCGACCACGTCACGGTGCTGGACCTCTCCGCCGAGGCCCTCGAGACCGCCCGTGAAGCCGTCAAGGACGCCCCGGGCGCGGACGCGATCCGCTGGCTCCACGCCGACCTGCTGGCCTGGCGTCCGGACCGGACCTTCGACCTCTGGCACGACCGGGCGGTCTTCCACTTCCTGACCGACCCGTCCGACCGCGCCGCCTACCTGGCCACCCTGCGCGCCGCGCTCGCCCCCGGCGGCACGGTCGTCCTGGGCGGCTTCGGCCCCGAGGGCCCCACCCACTGCTCCGGCCTGCCCGTGGCCCGCCGCAGCACCGACGAGCTCGCCGCCGAACTCGGCGACGACTTCACGACCCTGGACGCCCGCACCCAGGTCCACCACACCCCCGCGGGCGCGTCCCAGTCCTTCTCCTGGCTGACCGCCCGCCGCCGCTGACCGTCCGCCCGGGGCCCGCGGGGCCGGGTCCCGGGTTCAGGCGTCGCCGCCGAGCTCCGGAAGGTTCTCGGCCAGCGGCACGAACTCGTCCGCCGACAGGAACCCGTTCCCGTCGGTGTCGAACTCGGCGAACAGCGCCTTGACCAGCCCGGACAGGTCGGCCACCTCGGCGGCCGGGAACATCCCCGCGATCGCCGCGGTCACCTCGTCCACGGTGAGCTGACCGTCCCCGTCGGTGTCGTACTGCGCGAACACCGCCTCGAACTTCTCGGACATGAGAATTCCCCCTTCCCTCCGTCAACAATGGCCCCCGATCGTAACGGCTCCCCCACAACCCCCGCCGCCCCAGGTCCCGCCTCCCCACCCTCCCCCGGCGGAGCGCCGCGCCCGCCTCAGCAACCAGGGCCCCGGAGAGCACCGCGCCACACCTCGGCAAGTAACTTAAAGCCATCGATCACACTCAAGGAGTGATGTTCATGGCACGTCGATCAGCCGTCCTGTTCGGCGCTCTCGCGGCCGCCGCACTCGCCCAGGCGGTCTCCGTCGCCGGTCCCGCCCAGGCCGAGCAGGCCCCCAAAGGCGAGGCCACCATCTGCGACCAGATGGACATACAGCTGCCCAACATCCTCGGACAGCACTGCGACACCCGTCGACGGGGCGGACTCCGCGACTTCCTCATCACCTACCGCGACGACCGCCAGCAAAGGTTCCTCTGCCATACAGGACGAGCCGACGGCTCCCTCTGGGTCAGAGGCCAGAACTGCCGACCGTCCCCCCAACACGGCTGACCCTCTCCGAACGATCGCGCGCCGCGCCTGGAGTGGCCACGAATCCGGCGCGGTCGGGAGGATCCACCCCTGGTCGCCATCGGTGACGACACCGGCTTCCCGGGTGCCTGGTCACCGGCGGGATGCGGCCTCAGCGGCGCGCTGGAGTGAGATCCGGACCAGGAGGCGGTGGATCAGCGAGACCGGCGGCCAGACGACCCGGGCTCTGCGGCGCTTGTAGGTGACGAACGTCGACCAGACGAAGGTGTCGTCGAGCCGTTGGAAGACGTTGTCCGCGTCGAGGGATCCCGATCCGAGCCGGCAGACGACCTCATCGGCACCGTTCGTGACGATCCGCCATCCCAGGATGTGTTCCGGCGACGAGGTCAGCGGCCCCAGCCGCAGTCCGAGGACGAACCGCCAGCCGATGATCATGAACCATCGCAGCGGGGCCGCTGCGCCTTCCCAGATTTCCCGCGCCCATTGCTCCGACGTCCGCTGGTCGCCGGTCGCGATGGCGACTTCGTAGGAGCAGGCGAAGTCGTGCTCCGTGCCTTCGTCGGAACGCGGCTGCGGTGGGATCGTGCGCGCCCTTACCGAGTGACGACTCATCGCCTGATGATGCCTACGCCGAGAGGCCCGCACAACCGGTCGGCGAGGGCTCCCGCAGCGAGACCCGAACCATGGCCTGGCATCGCATATGACAGCTGCGCAGATTAAGGAGCCGACTTCGGTTTGACTGTTTGTTGCCCAGACGCCCGGGACGAGCGTCAGGACCCTCGCAACTACATCCGGGGCGTGCCGACACCACCGGTGGATCAGGCATGGCACCTGAGCCTTCAGCGGACCGAGGTGTACGTTCCGATGAGCCTGGCACTCGCCGGGTCGTTCATCCACCACCATCCGGTCATGGACGACGACATCCGCTCGGGAGCGGCGCTGGCACGGACCATCCCCCACCTGCACGCCACGGGCTACTTCGTGGACCCGGAGTTCTGGGAGGGAGAAGCCGGGTCGAGCTGCTGCCCGCCCGAGTGCAACGACCAAGGCGGGTTCCGGGAGTCCGGGGAGGACTGGCGCGGGTTCCTGCCCTCGGACGCGAACACCATCCGCGTCTGATCGAGTGATCCAGGAAGGGCCTCACGTGCGAAGTGACCGGACCGAACTGCCCGAGGATCTGCGTGCCCTGATCGAGGTCGAGACCGGCTCGGTCCGGGAGATCGTTCCGGCCTCCAAGGGCGATCACGCGGATATCGCGTCCAGCCTCACCACCGAGAACGGGCGGGTGTTCGTGAAGGCCGCACGCAAACTGGAAGACCGGGACGGCCCCGAGGTCGTGTCGCTGCGCCGTGAGGCCGCCGTCAATCCGGCCGTGCGCGAGTTCGCCCCCCGGTTGCGTTGGCAGGCGGAGACCGAGGGGTGGCTCGTACTGGGCTTCGACCATGTGGAGGGCCGCCATGCCGACTTCACCCCGGGATCGCCCGACCTGGACGTCCTGGCGGAGACCATCCACGCTGTCCAGGACACACCGTGTCCTGCGGCCCCGATGCCGACGGCCGAACGACGCTGGCAGAAGTACGCCGGCGATCCCACAGCGTTCAGCGGTGGCGCGCTGCTGCACACCGACCTGAACGAGGACAACCTGATCATCACCGAGGACGGTGGTGCCTACGTGGTGGACTGGGCGTTCGTCACGCGCGGCGCACCCTGGCTGGAGCTGATGATGCTGATGCCCTGGCTGATCGGAGCCGGACACGAACCCGCGAGCGCCGACGCCTGGGCCGCCCGGTTCCCGTCCTGGGCTCAGGCCCCGGCGGACGTCCTCGACCTCTTCACCGTCGGGTTCGCCGCACACTGGCGCCGCGCCGGGAAGGCCCGCCCTGAGGGGTGGATCAGCCGCCACGCCAAGCTCACCGGCCAATGGGCGGCATACCGGCAGAACCAATAGCCGGGACGCCGTGTCGGCGGCACCGACAAAGCTGGTGGTAGGCGCCGTCGGGGTGGCCGAATCTGCCCTCGCGGACGCGTAGTGGAACTCCTCAGGGTGGTCGCTCGGTCGCGTCGGGCGTGCCTGGCGGATCCGGTGGAGTTCAGTTGCTGAGGACGACGAAGGCGATCACGGCGATGACCACCGCGACGATCCACAGGCTCACCCCGATGTAGCCCGTGACGAGCCCGGCGATGGCCATGCCACGTCCGGTCTCGCCGGTTCGTTTGATGCGGCTGAGCGCGATATGGCCGAACACGATCGCCAGAACCGAGGAGATGATGCCGAACAGCCCGACGAAAACGAGGACGAGCGAGGCGAGGAGGCAGAAGAGTCCGAAGGCACCGGTGATGAATGCGGTGATCGCCATCCCGTTGGGGTTGCCCGGAGCCGCGCCGGGCGGCACTCCGTAGGGGCCGAACGGCACCTGCTGACCGTACGGGGCTTGCTGGCCATACGGGTTTTGTTGGCCATACGTGTACGGCTGTGGCTGTGGCTGTGGCTGGCCGGGCGGACCGCCGTACACCTCCCCGTACTGCTGCCCCCACCCGCCTTGACCTTGCCCCGGCGGGGCGCCCCAACTCTGCTGCTGGGGCGGCGGCTGCCCTGCGTAGGGATCGATTCCGGACGGTCCGTCCTCAGGCGGCGGTTGTTCCGGCGGTCGAGTCATACGTTCCATTTAGGCATATGAACGCTTCCCCGAGAACCCGTCCCTTACCTGTTGGAGCGTGTCCTAATCATCGCTCTCGGAGGGTTTAGTGGATTGGTGTGAGACATCGGAGAAGTGCGCCTTGGTGCGGGAGGGAACAGAGAGGCCGGGCGGGTTTTCGCTCCGCCCGGCCGAGATCAGTCGTGACCGTCCTCGCGTGATGAACGTCAGCCGGAGAGCGCACGGGCGCCGAAGGCGGGGACGGTTCCGGCTTCACCCCTGGACGGTCAGGACACGGCGTGGGTTCGGGTGCGGGCATTGAAGCGGTAGAAGGGGATCTCGCGGACGAGCCTGGAGCTCCAGGGGCACCACACGCAGCCGGGCAGGAAGGCGCCGCAGGCCTCGTCGAGGTGCTCTTCGGTGTAGGAGATGCTGGCGTCGCAGACCTCGATGGCCGAGTCGAAGAACTCGATGCTGTCGGGGTCCAGGTGGAAGTTCCAGCGGGGATTGTAGAGGGCGGTCCTCTTGATGATCCGGCCGAGGACGTGGGGCCTCTCCCTCGTCTCGCCCCTGACGAGCCGCCGGGCGTGCTCGATCTTGTCCCTGTCCCTGAGCTCGATGACGAAGCGGTTGCGCCCGTTGGTGTCGGTCATCTCGAAGTAGGCGCGGTGCGCGGCGAGGTGGCGCGGGGCGTGGACGGGCAGGTGGGCCATGGCGGCCTCGGCCTTCGGGCAGACGCGCCCGTTGGACGGCGCGGACCGGGCGGTCGGCGCCGTCGGGGCCGCCGCGTGCGCGGCGGGACCGGCGATGCCGGTGGCGAGCGCACCGGCGAGCGCGGTCGTGGTCAGCAGTGCGGCGAGTCGACGCATTGCGGAGCTCCCTTGTGATCTGTGAGGCGGGCCGGCGAAGCAGGCCCGACAACCTCCTCACTACTTTTCGCAGTCACGTGACTACCAAACGTAGTTTCCGGTGCTAGTCGCGGGTGCGATCGAGCTCGGGCGAGGGTCGACGCGTCAGCTCGTCCCGCCGCGCCTCCGAGGCGCCAAAATGACCGTGAGCGCGGGCGAGGCGGATCGCGAGCAAACGGCGTTGCCCTCGTAGCGGGCGATGATGCGGTGAGGGCCTTTGCCCAGGTGGGACGGGGTGAGGGTCGCGGTGGCGGCGGCGTTCAGGTCGGTGGCCCCGACGACCGTGGCGCCCTCCAGGAAGGTGACGGGTCCGGTCAGGGTGGTGGCGGCGCCGCAGGTCACCTTCGCCTTCAGGCGGGTTCGTCCGCCCCTGCCGGCGATCGCGGCCAGGGACGTGGTGCTGCCGCTTCGCGTGTTGGCCAGGACGAGGGACGAGTCGCTGGTCGCGGCGACCCCGGTGGCGGGTCCCGCCGCCTTGGGCAGCGGCATGAACGTGAGGGACGAGCGCATGGAGACCGCGCCGTCCCCGATCTGTCCGGTGTGGTTCGCTCCCCAGGCCAGGACGCGCCCATCGGACGTCAGGGCGAGGCTGTGGGACGAGCCCGCGGCGACCTGTGTGAACGTGACGCCGGTCGGCATGTCGTTCTCGATCGGGATCTTCTGGATGTCGGCCGGTCCCGGCCCCAGCTGGCCGGACTTGTTCGCCCCCCACACCAGGACGTGGCCCTCCGTGGTCAGGCCGAGGGTGTGGTCGTCCCCGGCGGCGATCTGGGTGACGGACTCGTCCGTCGGCACGCCCGCCCACACGGGGGTGGTCCGGTTCTTGGTGGTGCCGTCGCCGAGCTGGCCGAGGTCGTTGCGTCCCCACGCCAGAAGGCGACCGTCCGGGGTCACGGCGAAGCTCTGCGAGTTCCGGCCCGCGTCGATGGCGGACGCGGTGATCCCCGCGGGCAACGGGACGAAGCTCGGTATCACGTGGCCGACGCCGCTGCCGTCCCCCAGTTCCCCGAACATGTTGTCGCCCCAGGCCAGGACACGTCCGTCCGACGTCAACGCGAGGCTGTGATAGTTCCCGCCCGCGACGTGGGCGACGGTCACTCCCCGAGGAAGGCGGACGAACACGGGCGTGATTCGCGAGGTGGACGATCCGTCGCCGAGCTGCCCGCTCGTGTTGCGCCCCCACGCCAGGACGCGTCCGTCCGACGTCAACGCGAGGCTGTGGTCGCCTCCGGCGGCGACCTGGGTGATCCTCACGCCTTCGGGCATGCGCGTGAACACGGGCGTCGTCCGCAGGGTGGACGTGGCGTCGCCAAGCTGGCCGACGTCGTTGCGCCCCCACGCCAGGACACGTCCGTCCGAGGTCAGACCGAGAGTGTGGGCGTCGCCGCCGGACTCCTGGACGAGGGAGACGCCGCGCGGCAGACGGGTCCTGACCGGGGCGTCGCGTTCGGTCGTGCTGCCGTCCCCGAGGACGCCCGAGTCGTTGCCGCCCGTGCCGAGGGCGAGTTCGCTGGGAGCCGCCGCGTCCGCCGGGCGAAGGACGGCCATGCCCGCGGCGACCACCAGCACGGCGGTCAGACCGCAGAGGCGCCTCCGGGCCGCGTCGCGCCTCGGCTTTCCGTCAAGAGCGGCCGTCCGTGCGTCCATCAGCGATCCCCCCGTGAGTCCGTCCGGCGGCCATCTTGGCGCACCCCGGATCGCCGTCACCGGATTTACCTGCAGAGACACAAAGAGCAGTCCCCCCGGTGATCGCAAGATGACCTCACGAAAACACACCCCCGAAACGTCCACCGGACACCGGGGAAAGACAGGATGTGCTGCTCACTCGTCCTGTCCTGACGACTCCGCAGATTGCCGAGGATGCCTGGCATGGCCTGTCCGGGGAGGAATGGAGCGTGCGCTGACGGCGCTTGTTCTGCTCGTAGGCCGGTGCCGGGTGGTTGGTATCCGTGGGGATACCGGAGGGCTCGGTAGTGTCCGGCGGGCGGTCGGAGCGTGGGGGCTGAGGTCCACGACAGTCCCAACGCGTGGATCGCCGAGCACATCCGGCGTTTCGAGGAGACCGGTGGAACGCCGCGGCCCGGGGTGAACGACCTGCTCCTGACGACCCGCGGGCGCCGGAGCGGCGAGCTGCAGCGCACCGCGCTCGTCTACGCGCCGGACGGTGACCGCTACGTCCTGGCGGCGTCCAACCGGGGCGCGGACCGCCACCCGGCCTGGTACCTCAACCTGCTCGCCGAGCCGCTCGTCACCGTCCAGGTCGGACGCGAGACCTTCACGGCGCGGGCCCGGACCACCACCGCGGAGGAGTGTCCACACCTCTGGGAGCTGATGGTGTCGCAGAGGCCGGAGTACGGCGGATACCAGCAGCAGACCGCCCGAGAAATCCCCGTCGTCATCCTGGAACGTGCCCACGAGCTGGCCGACGAAGACTCAGACGCCGTCTGATCAACGCCCATCAGGCGGGGCGCGGTCGGCGTGGTTCGTCCTTGCTCCGCCGCGATGAGTTTTGGGTGGGGGGCGGGTCTCAGTGGTGACCGTCGTAGGACGGGGCTCGGTACGAGACACCACGGAGGAACCATGACGGACGAAACGAACACCGCGCTGCCCGGACGCCCGCCCGTCGTCGACATGGCCGCCTGGCAGGCCGCCCGCGACGAGCTGCTGGTCCGGGAGAAGGCCCACACCCGTGAGGGGGACGCGCTCGCCGCGGCCCGGCGGCGGCTGCCGATGGTGGAGTTCGACGGGAAGGTCGAGGTCGTCGGGCCCGACGGCCCGGTCCCGTTCCTCGACCTGTTCCAGGGCCGGGACGAGCTCGTCGTCTACAAGCACATGTGGCACGACGGCGCGCCTCACCAGGGGCAGTGCGAGGGCTGCACCGTCACGGCGTGGCACATGAGGGACGCCGCGTACCCCAACGCCCGCGGGGTCTCGACCGCCATCGTGACCACGGGCCGGTGGGACGAGGTGGCCCCCTTCGTCGAGTTCATGGGCTACACGCAGCCCTGGTACTCGGTGCGTGACCTGGACGAGCCGATCGGCGGCGACATGGGTTACCTCACCGCCTACCTGCGGGACGGGGACCGGACGTTCCTCACCTACTCGACGACGGGACGCGGCATCGAGCCGGTCGACGGGTCCTTCGCCCTGCTCGACAGGACGCCGTACGGACGCGGCGAGGCCTGGGAGGACAAGCCGGAGGGCTGGCCCAAGGGCAGCCACCCGTGCTGGTACTGGCGCTCGGGCTCCGACGGGGTCCCCACCTGGGGCCCGACCAGCCGCCCCGTCCCCCAGTGGACCCGCCCGGGCGCGACCCCCGAGACGACCCTCGGCCGCCAGGGCCACCACTGACCTTCCGCCGGACGACGCCCTTGAAGGCCGGTGCGCGATCCGGGTCGCGCCGGTTCCGAGGGCGTCGTCCACCGTCCGACCGGACGAGCGGAACGCTGTCGTCAGCGGACGCCCGGTCGAGGACCGCGTAGGAAGAGGGCGCTGGTCAGGACGCCGACGAGGACGATCGCGGCGTTCACGGCTATCGCGGCCTTCAGGCCGCCGAGGATGGCGGAGGCCCCTGCGGCGGTGGCGACGGCGCTCATGATCGGGGTGCCCATCGTGATGCCGACCTGCTGGGTCATGGTGGCGAGGCCGGTGGCCAGGCCCTGTTCGCGGTCGGCGAGTCCCGAGGTGGCGGTGACCATGAAGGCGACGATGACGAGCATGTTGCCGACGCCGCCGGCGAAGCTGGCGGGCAGCATGAGCCACATCCACGAGCGGTCGTCGCCGAGGCCGAGCAGGGCCGCGGTGAAGACGGTCTGCGCGATGCCGCCCACGATGAGCGTCCGCTTGCTGCCGATCCGTCCGATGACCTTCGGGGCCGTGGTGCCGCCCAGGACCGTCCCCAGGCCGAGGACGCCGAAGGACAGGCCGGCGGTGAGCGGGGAGAAGCCGAGCACGTTCTGGAGGTAGAGGGTCAGAGGGAAGACCAGGGACGTCTCGGTGAGGAACGCGATCAGGCCGGCGACGTTCCCCCAGGCCACCGACCGCTTGCCGAGCACGGCGAGCGGCACCAGCGGCGCGGGCACCCTGCGTTCGACGGCGTGGAACACCAGCAGCAGCACCACGCCCGCCGCCAGCGACGTCAGGGCGCCCGCCGAGCCCCAGCCCTTCTCCCCCGCCCGCGTGAGCCCGAAGACGATGGCGAGCAGGCCGAGCGTGACGCTGACGGCGCCCGGCACGTCCAGCTTCGGGCGCTCGTCCGGACGGGACTCCTTGATGACCCTCGGGGCGATGAGCAGGACGGCCAGGGCGACGGGCACGTTGACGAAGAACGCCCATCGCCACGACAGCAGGTCGGTCAGCAGGCCGCCGAGGACGGCTCCGGTGGTGAAGCCGGTGGACATCAAGGCCCCGTTCAGGCCGAGCGCCTTCTCCCGCAGCGGGCCCTCCGGGAACGAGGTCGTCATCAGCGACAGTCCGGCGGGTGTCACGGCGGCGGTGGCCAGCCCCTGGAGGACGCGGGCCGCGATGAGCGTCTCCGGGTTCCGGGCCAGCCCGCCCACGAGCGAGGCCGCGCCCAGGACCACCAGGCCGCCGAGGAAGATCCGGCGGCGTCCGAACAGGTCCGCGACCCGGCCGAAGAGCAGGGTGAAGCCCGCCGCGCACAGCGCGAACGAGGTGGCGATCCACTGCAGGTGCGCCATCGGGAAGCCCAGGCCCTTGCCGATCACCGGCAGCGCCACGTTCAGGATGGCGAAGTCCACGGCCAGCATGAACTGCGTCGCGAGCAGCAGCACCAGCACCAGCCGGAGCCGGGGCGTGAGCACGGCCGCCGCCGCGCCGACGGCGCTCCCGGGCCCCGGCGCGGTACCGACCGCCGCCTCCGTTTCAGTGGTGGACATGACGTCCCTTCCTCTCGGTTCCCGACGCGCGGTGCGCTCGGTCGCGTCACCCGCGGTCACGGAGAGAAGGCTCGCCCGCGCCCGGATTCCCAGCCAGAACCCTGCTTTGAGCGGTCGGGGCGAGGGTGGTCATGGCAGCACCCCCCTCACCACTGCCGGCCCTCGGGACGGACGGGCATCATGGGACGTCGGCGGCCGTGCCTGCCGCACTTCCGCGCCGACCTGGAGGAATGGATGGACGCGTCGTCCGAGCTGGGAGAGTTCCTCAAGTCGCGCCGCGCCGCGGTGCGGCCCGAGGAGTTCGGCATCACCCCGCATCCGACCCGGCGCCGTGTCGCCGGGCTGCGCCGCGAGGAGCTGGCGGCGCTCGCGAACGTCAGCATCACGCACTACACCCGGCTCGAGCAGGGCCGCACGACCGGCGCCTCCGACGGCCTGCTCGAGTCGATCGCGCGCACCCTGCGCCTGTCGGACGACGAGACCGGCCACATGAAGGACCTCGCCCGTCCGCGACCGCCCGGGGCCGCGTCGTCCCGCCTCACGCGTCCCCCGTTGGCGCAGGTCAGCGCCTCGGCCCGGCAGCTGCTGGCGGCCATGGCGGACGTCCCGGCCCTCGTCCTGGACCGGCGCAACGACGTCCTCGCATGGAACCGGCTGGGCCACGCGCTGCTCGCCGGGCACCTGTCGCCCGAGGGCCCCGGAACACCGGAAACCCGTCCCAACATGACCCGCATGCTCTTCCTGGACGAGCGGTACCGGGCGTTGTACGCGAACTGGGACGACCAGGCGGAACTCGCCGTGGCCGCCCTGCGCCTGGTCGCGGGCCGCCACCCCGACGACCGCTCCCTGGCCGAGCTCGTCGGCCAACTCACCATGAACTGCGACGAGTTCGCGTCGCTCTGGGCCCGGCATCCGGTGCGCACCTGCACGTCCGGGGTGAAGCACCTGCGTCACCCACTGGTCGGCGCGATGGAGCTCAGCTTCGAGAACCTCGTCATCCCCGGCAGTTCGGGCCAGCACCTGATCGCCTACACGGCCGAGCCCGGCTCCCCGTCCGAGGCGGCTCTGCGCCTCCTGGGCAGCGCGTCCGTCCCAGCGGCGTCGCCACGGCCCGTCCCATCCCCGAACAGGTGACGGCCGGGGCCGGGCGCCAGCCGAAGGACAAAGGCCGCGGGCGTGAGTGAATGGGGACATGCTCATCGACTTCACGCACGACCATGACGGTGAACGGCTCAGCGGTGTGTGCGGCGGTGACCCTTCCGGGGTCACCGCCGTGGTGCTGCACGGCGCGGGCGCCAGCAGCAGGCAGCGGCTGCTCCCGCTGGTGCGGGAGTTCGTGGCGCGCGGCTGCCGAGGGATCGCCTTCGACTTCTCCGGGCACGGCGAGAGCTCCGGAGAGCTCGGTGAGCTGAGCCTGCGGCGACGGTTCGAGCAGGCGGTCGCGGTGATCGACGCTCACGCGGGGACGGACGGGCCGCTGGCCCTGGTGGGTTTCAGCATGAGCGGCCAGACGGTGGCCGATCTCGTCCGGCACTACGGGGATCGGGTGGCAACGCTGGGACTGTGCGCGCCCGCCGTGTACGCCGCCGAGGCGTGGGACGTGCCGTTCGAGAACGGGAACGGCCGGTTCAGCGGGATCATCCGGCGGCCGGACAGCTGGCGGGAGGCGCCCGCGCTCCAGGTGTTGCGGACGTACGAGGGCCGGGCGGTGCTCGCCGTGCCGGGCACCGACGCGGTGATCCCGCCCGCGGTGACCGAATCCGTCCAGGACGCGCTGGCCGCACGCTCCCGGTATACGCGGTTCGACCTTCCGGACGCACAGCACCAGCTGGGCATGTGGTTCCGCGACCACGAAGCCGACCGACGGGACTTCGTGGACACGATGCTGACCGGCCTGCACGACCACGGCCGGTCGTCCACGCGTCCGTGAATGGCCGGAGTAGCTCATCCACGGCCGGTCGGCCACGCGTGCGTGAATAGCCGGGCAGCTCATCCACGGCCGGTCGGCCATGCGTGCATGAATAGCCGAGCAGCCCATCCACGGCCGAACACCGCGCGGACGCGCCTTGGCCGCCCGTCGGGTCAGGCGGCCGCGGCCGCCTGGTCGGCGATCATCTTCACCAGTGCCTTGTGCGTCAGCTCGTCGGCGGCGACGATCAGTCCGCCCGCGCCGGTGTGCAGCGGCTGCCCGAGGATGCCGGTCACGACGCATCCGGCGGCCTGGCACAGGGCGATCCCGGCGGCGAAGTGCACGCTGTCGTCCAGGTGCCCGTCGGTGACGTAGGCGGCGCGCCGGCCTGCGGCGACCCAGGCCACCGCCAGGGTGGTGGAGACGACGCGCGGCCGGAAGGCGCCGGTGAACTCGGGATCGGTCAGCAGGCGGGCGACCCGGATGCCCGGCGCGTTCGGGAACGGCGGGTCGAGGTTCAGGTCCACCAGCGACGACTCGGCCGAGGGCGCGAGCGGTCGGTCCGTCCCGTCGTGGCGGACGTGGGCGGTGGTGCCGTCCGTCCAGAAGACCTCGTCGTTGAACGGGTCCGCCGACGCCGCCGCGGTGGTCGTCGCCCCTGTCCGCAGTGCCACGTTGACCGCGACCAGCATGTTGCGGACGGCGTAGTTCAGCGTCCCGCACAGGGGGTCGACCATCCAGGTGCGGGACGCGTCGTCCGCGCCGGTGCGTCCGTTCTCCTCGCCCAACACGGCGTCATCCGGCCGCGCCGCCCGGATGATGTCCCGGATGGCCTGCTCCGCCTCCAGATCGGCGACCGTGGCGAAGTCGCCCGCGGACTTCTCCAGCCGCTCCAGCGGAGCCCCGTACCTGGCGCGCACGACGGCCGCTCCGGCCGAAGCCGCGGCGACGGCCAA
This sequence comes from Spirillospora sp. NPDC052269, assembly GCF_040679435.1. Classification (NCBI taxonomy): domain Bacteria; kingdom Bacillati; phylum Actinomycetota; class Actinomycetes; order Streptosporangiales; family Thermomonosporaceae; genus Spirillospora; species Spirillospora sp. NPDC052269. Next base: position 171,948 of record NZ_JBFAUU010000017.1, on the reverse strand, counting down.
CTCCGCGTCCGTTCCCTGGTTCGTCATAGACATCCGGGCAGGATAGTCAGCGCCCTCAGCCCTTGGAGTGCGGCTGCGGGCTTACCGCATAGCACTTTCGGTGAGCCCTCACGGCTCAGGGTCCGGCACGGTCGCCTGTGGGCGAGCGGGTGATCTCTCGCCCACAGGCATCAACCGGTGCTAGACGCCGAAGGCGGCGGCGTAGCGGATGGTGCCGGACGGCACGGGACGGGCCGGGTCGAGGCTCAGCGCCATCATGTTCTCGTCCGGGACCTCAAAGGGCGGACGGATGCCGTATCGGGAGGCCGGGACGAACCCGAACCGCGGATAGTACGAGGCGTGACCGAGGACGAGGACCAGGTTCTCGCCCGCCTTTCGGGCCGCTTCGAGCGCGGCGTGGATGGCGGCCGAGCCCGCGCCCGTCCCCTGGTGTTCCGGAGGCACGGCGCAGGGCCCGAGCGCGAGGGCCGGGACGTCGTCGACGTGGCAGCGGGTCAGGAGCGCGAAGCCGGTGGCGGCGCCGTCCGGCCCCTCGGCGATCCAGGAGCCCCAGGGCAGCCACGCGTCCGGGTCCTGGCGCAGCGCGTCGACGAGGTCGGCCTCCAACGCGGTCGGGAACGCCGCGAGGTTGATCTCTCGGATCACGCGGCGGTCGTCGTCGGTCTCGAGGCGGGTGGTCCAGGTGGTGGTCATGTCGGTGTTCGATTCCTCAATGTCAGGAAATCCGGGGAACGCGTCGGAACGCTGGGCGTTCATGACCGCTGGTCCCGGAACTTGTAGGTCGCGCGCAGGTGGCGCGTGATGTTCTTGCGCTGGTTGTCGCGGTCCGCCCGCAGGCGCGCGTCCTCGCGGGACGCGGCCCAGGCGGATTCGCGGAGCAGCTTGCGGTAGCTGTCCAGTCGCCGCTGCTGCAGGCTCCCGTCGGCGATCGCGGCGCGCACCGCGCAGCCGGGTTCGCTCTCGTGGGCGCAGTCGGAGAACCGGCAGTCGGCGGCGAGCTCCTCGATCTCGGCGAAGACCTGCTGGATGCCGCTCTCACTGTCGTGGACGCCGACGGCCCGCAGGCCCGGGGTGTCGATGAGGACGCCCCCGCCCGGCAGCCGGATCAGTTCGCGATGGACGGTCGTGTGGCGGCCCTTGCCGTCGTTCGCCCGGACCTCTCCGGTCGCGAGCAGATCGTCGCCGAGCAGGGCGTTGCCCAGGGTGGACTTGCCCGCGCCGGACGGCCCCAGCAGCACGATCGTCCCCGTGAGGACGGCCGCCAGGACGTCCATGCCCTCGCCGGTGACGGAGCTGACCGCCAGGGTTTCGACGCCGGGCGCGAGCGCGGCCACCTCGTCCCGCACCTCGGGGACGGGCCGCTCCGCCCGGTCGGCCTTGGTCAGGACGATGACCGGGACGGCGCCGCTCTCCCAGGCCAGGGCGACCATGCGCTCGATCCGTCCCGCGGGTGCGGAACCGGCGAGCGACTCGGCGACCACGACGGTGTCGACGTTCGCGGCCAGGACCTGGGCATGGGAGGTACGGGACGCCGAGGAGCGCACGATGGCGGTCCGGCGGGGCAGCAAGGCCGCCAACTCCGGCCGTTCGCCGAGCCGCACCGCGGCCCAGTCTCCCGTGCAGGGTGTTCCGGTGGCCGCGGACCAGGCCGCGCGCACCCACCCGTCCGCCGTGACGACGGTGGCGTGGCCGCGGTCGACACGGGCGACGCGTCCAGGCGTCAGATCTGCGGAGCGATGCGCGGAGAAGGCGTGCTCACACGCCTCGTCCCACCCGTAGTCGCGCAGGACGTCGTCGGACGAATCCGAAAGGAAGATCGATGAAAACAACGAAGGAGACCCTTGAATAAGGGGCCTCGGCAGACAGGAGAAGAATCCCGCCGAAGGATGAACGATCCCGCTGAGCGGATCGACTCAGCTCAGTGCAGCCGAGACCCGGGAAACGAGGTTGGTCCGAACGCCGCATGCAACAGCGGCCACCTTCGCGGTCATCAACTCTCGCCTCCCTTCATCCTCGGTCCACATCACATACCGGCAACGCCGATACATACCGGACCCTACCACACGCCTCACCACATGAGCCACATCCATTAACGCCGTCCGAGCCACGCGAGAAGTAGCGAAACAACAGCTCCCGCAACACAAAATACCATTGCGGCCATCGCCATATAGAAAGGAGGCTGCCCGATGCCGTATCCCCACCGCTGAGGGGCCATCAGAAGGAGCAGGTTCACCCCCCAGAACGCCGCGGCAACGACAAGGAAGGCTCCGGCCACACGATCGCCACGGTTCCGCCAGCGCGCGAACAGGAAAAGCGCCGCCGCGATACCGACACCAAACGCTACTTGAAACAAGTGCCTCACCTTTGACTCCGGCATCGCACTTCGCGCAATACCGCATCCTTCACCTGCACTGAGGAAGCGGCCAACAGCCCCCCAAGGCCCCGGAGACGGTTGTCGCATTTACCTGATCCGTACGGCACTCGATGGCATATCGACCACTCGTACATCTATTTACTGCACGCCAGCCGACGGAATTTCGCCAAAGAGGCGATGCGGTCCTTGCCGTATCCACTCGCACCGGGGGCGCTGTAGCGGAAAAGCACCTGACCAGCAGTGAGCAGTGCCAGCTTGTTTTGGTCGGACTCGACGCGGACCGTGATCGAAGAATCCCCGCGATATGCGGTGAGGCGGAACGTGTGATTTTGGCGAAGAATGCCCGGGTCTCCACTTCGCTCCCACCAGTCGCCACCGGCTTCGAGGGGCCACACGCTGACCCCCCGTACCGGGCTCGAACGACGCCACTGGACCTTGACGCCGGCATCGGCGGCTCTGAGGACAGCCTTGTCCACGCCGCTCCGGCAAACCTGGACGACTCCGAGCAGTTCTCCATTGCTCGACTTCGATATTCCAGTGAACCCCACTTGCGCAGGGCCACAGCCCTGCAGAAACAGACAGGGAACGCAGGCGCAGATGACCATCCCGATCCGCTGAAATCGACCGACCGTCAGCACGTCCGATCCTCCGTGTCTGCGACAACGCCCGCCGGGCCCGGCTCTGGCGTCGGCGTGAGTCTCCATCGTCCCGAGCTTGTGCGCCACCCTCTTCGGGCCGTCGGAATGACGAGCTCAGCGGGCCGATGGGCTTCGGTGCGGCAGGGCGGCTCAGGGGAGGTGGGCGGTGACGAAGCGGACGCGGGCCTCCACGGGCGCGCGTGGGAGTTCCAGCAGGTCGTAGCCGTATTTGGTGTAGGTGGCGACCATTGACTCGTAGGTTCGTTCGGCTTCGGCGTGGGACTGTTTCCGCTCGGCGTCCTGTTCGTAGATCTCGGGCCAGGGCGGGGCTATGAACACGCGCGGGTGGTAGCGGAACGCTTCGGCTGCCTTGTGGACGTGCGCGGGGACGGGTCGTCCCTCGAGGCGGAGGTAGCCGACGATGTCGGGGATGCCGCGGTCGAAGAACACCGGTTCCGTCCGCGCCGACATGTCGCGGTAGGAGCGCAGTTCCCAGCCGAGCATCAGCTCGGCGAACAGGTCGACGTCGTCCCAGGGCAGTGCCCGGCCGCCGATGGCCACCTGGTCTTGGATGACTCCCCGTCCGGCCTCGTGTGAGCGCGCGAAACCCTCGCGTTGCAGGGCGTCGATCAGGGTGCTCTTCCCTGAGCCCGGCCCTCCGGTCACCACGATGAACCGCGCCGTCTCCGGTGTGGTCATGCCCGCTCCCCTCCCTGCCACGAAGTGGCCGAGATCTGGATCTCCGTCAGGACGGTTGGACGGACGCGGGGTCCAGGGTTTTGATGGCGGCGTCGATCGTGGTGGCCAGGCGTTCGGGGGCGTGGCCGGCGCGTTCGCGGACCCGGAGGCCGAGGACCGTGGTGAAGAGGAGTTCCACGGACGCGTCGACGTCGAGGTCGGCGGGCAGTTCGCCGGAGCCTCGACCTTCGAGCAGCAGTGAGCGGACGGCCTGACGGGTGACCTCGAAGGCGGCCTCGGTCCGCTCGCGGATCTCGGCGTCAGCGGTGCCGAGTTCGGTCGCGGTGTTCACCACGAAGCAGCCTCGTCCGGGCTCGCCGTCGGACGGGCAGGAGACCAGCCACAGCATCCAGTCCCGCAGCACTTCGCGGACCGGACGGCCCGCGGCGTCCAAGCGCCGTTCGGCCTCGGCGGAGTCGGTGGCGCGGTAGTGGTCGAGCGCGCGCAGGAACAGCGTGTGCTTGTCGGTGAACGTCCGGTACAGGCTGCTGGGCGTGAGTTTGAGTTCGGCGCCCAGGTCCCGGACCGAGGTGGCGTTGTAGCCGCGACGCCAGAAGAGATCGGTCGCCGTGACCACCGCGTCCTGCTCGTCGAACTGCCGAGGGCGTGCCATGCCGTCACACTATCCGCCTTGTGGAGCGATCGTTCCCATACTAGGGTCCACCAGACATACGGGAGCGATCGTTCCCAAATAAGTTGGAGGAGGTTTCGGTGACGACCACCGAACACGTCGGCGTCGCTCAGGCGGCCGAGGAGAAGGGCTCGGCGAGGAGCCGCTGGGCGGCGGTCTCCGCGGTGGCCTTGGGGACGTTCCTGCTGGTCACGGCCGAGCAGTTGCCGATCGGGCTGTTGACCTCGGTGGGGTCGGCGCTGTCGGTCTCCGAGGGGACGGCCGGGCTGATGGTGACGGTGCCCAGCCTGGTCGCCGCGGTCGCGGCGCCGCTGGTGCCGGTGCTCGTCGGCGGGATGAACCGGCGGTTGCTGCTGCTCGGCCTGATGGCGCTGATGACGCTCGCCAACGTGGCCTCGGCCCTGGCGCCGAACTTCGCCGTCCTGGTGGCGTCCCGGGTGCTGGTCGGGGTGGCGGTCGGTGGCTTCTGGGCCGTCGCCAGCGGCCTGGCCGTCCGGCTCGTGGCCCCGGCGAACGTGCCACGGGCAACCGCGATCATCTTCGGCGGCGTCGGGGCCGCGAACGTGTTCGGTGTGCCGCTCGGCACGCTGCTCGGCGAGTTCTCCGGCTGGCGCATCGCGTTCGCGACACTGAGCGCCCTGGCACTCGTCGCGCTGTTCGCACTGCTGGCCGTGCTGCCGTCGCTGGCCGCGTCTGAGCCCATCCGTCTGCGCCTGCTGGCGGCGCAGCTTCGCAACCCGGGTGTGCGCGTCGGCATCCTCGCGACGTTCCTCATCGTGACCGGGCACTTCGCGGCCTACACGTTCGTGAGCCCGGCACTGCAGAAGCTGTCGGGGATCGACGAATGACTCGTCGGCCCGCTGCTGTTCGGGTTCGGCCTGGCGGGCATGGTCGGCAACTTCGCCGCCGGTGCGGCGCTGTCGCGCAACGCGCACCGGTCCGTCCTGGTCATCTCCCTGACCCTCGCGATCGCGATGCCCCTCTTCGTCCTGCTGGGACGGGGTCCGGTCGCCGGGGCCGCGCTGCTCATCGTCTGGGGCCTGGCCTTCGGCGGCGTGTCGGTCGGCCTGCAGACCTGGATGATCAAGTCCGCGCCGCAGGCCGTGGAGGCGGCGTCCTCGCTGTGGGTGGCGGTGTTCAACCTGTCGATCGGTCTCGGCGCGCTCGCGGGCGGCGTCATCGTGGACTCGCTCGCCCTCCAGGCCGTCCTGTGGCTCGGCGGCGCCTTCGCCCTCGCGGCCACCCTCGCCGTCTGGAGCGCCCGCGCCAACGAGAACCTGCGCTGAGCACGGCTCCCGCTCCGACTCGGCAACTCCCCGGCGGCTCCCTCGGTCGGTCGCCGAAGGCAAGCAACGGTCCGGTCCCAGGTTCGGGTGCCGGACCGTTGCCATGCCGGACAGTCCGCGGGAACGCCGACATCCTTCATGCATGCGGGCTTCGTTCAGCCCTGCGTCGGCACGATCGGGTCGCTGGGCACCGACGGACCACTGACGAGCGGAGGGTCGATGTTCGGATCCTTCCCGGGGATGACGGCCACCGACGTCGCGGTGATCGTCTCGGTCCCCCGAATCGCGTTGATCCGAGTCGGGTAGAGACATTCCACGGAAGGGTCACGGGGGCCCGCGCAGATGGTGAACCAATACGTCTTGGTGGGAACGGAACTGAGGGTCTCGGCGATCCACTGCTGGGGTTCGCCGTTGAAGGAGACCGTGGTGCTGGCCCACTGCCCGTCCGGGACCGTCGGCTGCTTGAAGGTCACGGCGACCTGCCCGGACGTCCCCAGCGGGCATGGCGCGTGGCATCCCGTGACGACTGCGCTGATCAGGTGAGGCGGGCCCGGGACGGCCGGGTCATCTGTGGCGCCGGCGGCGGGCGCCGCCGCCAGCAAAGCGCCGCCAAGCCCCAGGAGCAGCATCGCGCCCTGCGTTCGCGTGACACGCGTTCTCATGCTCATGTGACGCCTCCGTTCTCGCACGGGATCTCCGTGCCTACCGTGGCGGGTACTCCCACATGTGCCCGGGCTATTGCTGAGAGCTTCCTTCACCGTTGTGCACGGATCGGCGTCCGCCGGCGGTTCGACGTCCGACCGCATACGGCCACGCGAAGCGTCGATCACGAGAACCCGCGAGTGGCTGCCCCGGAGACCGCAGTCGCTGCGGTGTATTTCGGGCGGCACCCCGGACATCTGGATGCAGTGGTTGGTGGTGGTGCCGTCTCCCAGACGCCCTTGGCCGTTGCCTCCCCAGACCAGCGCGCGACCGTCCGACGTCAGCGCGAGAACGTGGGCCGTCCCACCGGCGACCAGTCCCCTCTCCAACGGAGCAGAGATTGCGGAAAATGGATGGCGAACGGCCGGACAGTGGATTTCTGCCAGAGCGACATCTCCGGTTTCCACCCGACCATCGCCGAGCACGTCGCACGACATGATCCTGAGCGGGTGCTCCGCGAGGTCGCGGCCAGGCGACGCACGCTGGACCGCCACTCACTCAGCCCAAGCGCAAAGCTGTCCCGGGGCAACCGGAACCACTGCCGGTACGACGGAGAAACCTGGCCCTGCCCAGATCTACCGGACCTAGTGCGCTGCCCCGAAAGGTTCGCCGGGTTTGGTCACGCGGCTCGTGTTCGGGGCCGTCCCCAACGCTGGTGGCGTTCGCTGCGGATACGGGCCCGTTCGCGGCGCTGTCCGGCCAGGACGTCGGGGTGCCGGGCGCTGCTGCGGCCGCGCGGCAACCACAGCGGCAGGCCGAAGGTGATCGACGACGACATGCTCACCTTCGCCCCCGCCGGCGGCGATGCCTTCGGTGGTGAGTTCGTTTCGCAGGTCGCTGGAACCGGCCGACGGCGGTGATGACGTTGATGATCAGGGCGGGTGATGGAGTCGTCGGCGGACGGGGCGGCGAAGTTGGACAGCGGCCGGACAGCGGCGCGGCTCACTCACGGGTACCTGCGGACGCTGCGGTGGAGGTTCCCGGTCAGCTCCCGCCGGGGTTCGGGGGTAGGCGGTGGGCCCTTCAGCAGGTGGTGGGGCCGAGGTCGCGGACGGTCTGGGCGAGGGCTCGGATGAGGTCGTTCTCGGATTCGGTCCGCCACACCAGGGCGAACGACAGGCGCGGCAGGTCGGGGATGGGGAGCCAGGCGATGTGGGCCATCGACCAGAGGCGGGTGACGTGGGCGGGGAAGCTGTGGATGATCTCGCCGGTGCCGACCAGGTGGATCAGATCGTCGACATTGGTGGCCGGCTCGACCCGCTCGATGACCCGGCCTTGGGGGGTGTAGAAGGGGAGGTAGCTGTCCTCCCAGTAGTCGGGCAGGTTGGGCCCGGTGGCGGTGGGGAAGTCGCCGAGCACTTCGGCGGGCGCCGAGGAGCGCCCGGCCAGTTCATGTCCTGTGGAGACGGCGAGGACCCTGTGATCGGTGAGCAGGGTCGGGCCGACCGTCAGGCCTGGCTCCTCCACGGGCAGCCACGCCACCAGGACGTCGATGTCGCCGTCGCGGAGTCGGTCGAACGGTCCGACGAAGGGGGCCCGGCGTAGCCGTAGTTCCCACTGCGGGTGGCGGGAGCGGAAGGCCTGCCAGTACCGGTGCAGGTCGGCGACGTTCTGGGGGAACATGCCGACGCGGAGTTGGGCGGTGATGCCGCGGGCGGCCAGGTGGGCGCGTTCCAGGCTGTCCCGCAGTCCCTTGTAGACGGGGCGCAGGTCGTCACGGAGTTGGCGGCCGAGGTGGGTGAGGCGGATCTGGCGGCGGTTGGAACGGTCGAACAAGGCTCCGCCGAGGCGGCGCTCCTGCGCTGCGATGGCCTGGCTGACCCGCGCCTGGGAGACGTGGAGCCGGGCGGCGGCCCGGCCGAAATGTAGCTCTTCGGCGAGGGTCAGGAAGATTTCGATGTCCCGCAGTTCCACCGCGTTCCGTTCCGATCCATAAGGCACAGGTTATCGAGATCATACGGAATCGGGCGTTGATGCACGAAGCGGGCCTCGGCAAGGTGGAGGCGTTCCTGAGACCGACGTCCGTCCGGGGAGTTTCGCCGCCCCGGAGAGGAGTGTGATCGTGCAGGCTCGGATGAAGAATCCGGCTTTCGTTCTGCCGGATGCCATGAAGGGCATCGGCGCCATCTTCAAGGCCGTCAACCAGGGCGGCCTGTCCCACGAACTGCAGGAGATCGTGGGGTTGCGGGTCAGCCAGATCAACGGCTGCTCGGCGTGTGTGCACGCCCACAGCGCCAACCTGGTCAAGGCCGGACAGAGCGCCGAGCGGATCGCCTCGGTCGCCGCCTGGCGGGAGGCCCCGTTCTACAGCGACGCCGAACGCGCCGCGCTGGAGCTGGCCGAGGCCGCCACCCGAGTGGCCGACCGCTGCGGCGACGCGGTCAGCGACCAGCTGTGGGACACCGCCGCCGACCACTTCGACGAGAACCAGCTGGCGGCGCTGATCCTGCTGATCTCGGTCACCAACCTGTTCAACCGGATCAACGCCACCATCAGGGAACCCGCCGGCACCAGCTGGGGCTGACCCGGACCGTCCTGCACACCTATCTGGAGGATTCCATGAGCGACCTGCTCGACATGACCGCGATGTACGCCATGCACGACGCGCTACGGCGCGAGGCCGAGCACCTGGCCACAGCAACCGCCCGCCTCGACGGCGACCCCCGCACCATCCTGCGGACCGCCGCAGGATGGGAGCTGTTCAAGATGTCGCTGCACATCCACCACACCGCAGAAGACGACGCGCTGTGGCCGGTGCTGCGTCAGACCTTGGCGGGCAGGAGCGATGACCTGGCGCTGCTGGAGGCGATGGAGGCCGAACACGCCGCCATCGACCAGATCATCGAGGCGATCGACACGGCTCTCACCGACCCCGAGGTCGGGCTGGAGCGGCTCGGCGACCTCAGCGACTCCCTGGTCACCGGCCTCACCGGCCACCTCAAGCATGAAGAGGACCAGGCCCTGCCGCTGATCCAGGCGACCGCCACCCCGCAGCAGTGGGCGGCCTTCGGCCAGACCCACGCCCAGCGGATCGGCCCCAACGGCCCCCGGCTGTTGCCCTGGCTACTGGACGGTGCCGGCGACGCCACCGTCGCCGCGATGCTGGCGCCCCTCCCCGAACCCGCTCGTCAGGCATACCAGGACCAATGGCGCCCCAGCTACGCCGCCCTCGACCTCTGGAACACCTCACCCCAAGCCTGAGTTCGTCCCCCGGCCGTCCCGAAACCAGCGAGCCGGACTCGGCCGGGTGTGGCGGGGTGGTCAGCGCCGGATTCCGTTCGATCACCGTCCAGGAGGTCGAACGGCTCGGCGGCCGCCGACCCGTGGTCGACGCCGACAAACGCGCCGCCATCCTCGACCGCCGCAGGCGCGGCGGGTCCATCCGCACCATCGCCACCGGAGTGGGCGTCTCGGTCGGCGTCGTCCACAAGACCCTCACGACACCCGAGGGCAACCCCACCGACCAACCCCTCACCACCTGAGCAAGACCCCGCAGACCATCCCCATCGGAACAGCCGGCGATGGTAGGAGCCACCCGCCGGGCCCCTGATCGTGACCGACCGTTCGGTTGCCGCTCAAGCCCGGTCGCGTTCGCGACGACCTGGGCGACCTCGCAGCAGGCCTCGATACCCCGGCAAGTTGACCTCAAGTTTGGTTGAGCTTCTAGTGTTCTCAACAGCAAGAACTTTTCAGAAAGGCACTGTGATGACGTCTGTTCCCGATCGCTACCGGTACGCCGCTGTTCCGCATGTCATGGTGGACGGTGCCGCGGAGGCCATCCGGTTCTACGCCGAGGCGTTCGGCGGCGAGGAGCTGTTCCGCATCGCCACCCCGGAAGGCCAGATCATTCACGCCGAGGTCGCCGTCCAGGACTCGGTCATCATGGTCGGCGACGCCGATGGCCCGTTCCGGGCACCCAGCGCCTCGGGTGGCTCGACCGTGGGGATCCATGTCTACGTCGATGACGTGGACACCTTCACCGCCCAGGCCGCCGATGCCGGCGCCGAGGTACTCCAGCCCCCCACCGACATGTTCTACGGAGCCCGGCAGGCCATGCTCCGGGACCCGTTCGGACACCTCTGGGTCTTCCTCACCCACACCGAGGACCTGACATCCGAAGAGATCGCCCGCCGCGGAACCGAGCTGTTCAAAGCAAACACCCCACTCACCGGCTGAGAACGGGAACGCTCCTTCCAAGCGTGCGGGCGCTCACGCCGAGATGCTCCGCGAAACGGCCACCAAGCCAGAAACCGCAAGCCACGCACCCGATCGGGCCGACCAGCGACCGGCCGACCCAAGCGGGAGCGAACACCTGAGCGGCGGCAGGTCGCGATGCTGCCGGTCATGGTCCGATATCTGGAGACGGTCTCGATCGGTGACGTTCGGGTTGCTGAGGTCGGCGGCGCTGGTTCAGGAGTCTTCGTTGAGGTCGCGGGCGGCCTGGAAGCGGGTCCGGGCGCCGAGGCGCTGCATCAGGTCGCTGACCCGGCGGTTGAGGGTCCGGACGCTGATGCCGAGCTGCCGCGCGGCCGCGTCGTCCTTCAGGCCCGCGGCCAGCAGGGTGAGCAGCTGCCGATCGAGGTCGGTCTCGACCGGGGCGTCCTGGCCGGGGAGGGGAATCGAGCTGGGCCAGAGCAGTTCGAACAGGCGGACCAGCGCGTCCAGCAGGTTACCGGCGTGGATGACGAACGCGCTGTCCACCATCTCCCGCTCGTCGCTGCTGAACGGCAGGATCGCGGTCGCCCCGTCGGCGATGGCGAGCTTGAGCGGGATGTCCACGTGCACCCGCGCTTCCTCCCCGGCCGCGATGGCACCGCTCGGGATGCTCCCGCCTCGCCCACGAGGCCCCGTGGCAGGGGCGGATTCCCAACGGGCCGAACCTCGTAGGGGGTGGGTCGAAGGGCAGCCTTCGCTGCTGTGGGGCTGCCCTTCGACGAGGGGGCGGGGTCTCGAACGCCTATCGAGGCGGAGAGGACGATGCTCGGCGCCTCACGCCTCAACCTTGAGGCCCTTGCGCCAGGTGGGGTGGGTCGGCTTCCAGCCCAGTTCGCGCTTGGCCTTGGCGTTGGACGCGCCGCGCAGTTCGGTCATGAGGACGACGCCAGCAGTTCCGGCGGCCAGTCGTCCGACGAACCGCGGGACGCGCATCGGCTTCTTGGCACCCAGCATCTCCGCCAGCGCGGGCAGCCATTCGGCGACCGTGGCGGGCTCGTCGTCGACGATGTTGTAGGCGCCCCGGCCGCCGTTCTCCACCGCTGCGACGGTGGCCTCAGCGGCGTCGGCGACGTGGATGAACGACCACACCCCACCGCCGTCACCGACGACCGGGAACTTGCGCTTGCGAATCATCTCGAGCTGGTCAGAGCCCGGCGCCATGGACGTCCCCGGTCCGTAGAACGCGCCGTAACGCAGCACGATGCCTTCGGTCCACTTGGCCCCCAGGACGGCCTTCTCCAGGTACCCGACCGCACCGATCATCGAGGCCATCGGGGCGATCGGCGAGGGGTCCTGGGGGTCCTTCTCGGTCTTGACCGGTCCGCCCGTCCGGGCGTAGGTGAACGCGCCGTTGCTCTGGGCGATGAACCGCCGGACGCCACCCACGGCCTGCGCGGCCGCGAGCAGGTTGTCGTTGCCCTCGGTCCGCAGCTTGTCGGTGGCGGCGAAGCTCTGCTCGAACTTGCGGGTGTCGATGTGCCCGATGGCGGTCAGCTGGTTGATGATCACCTCCGGGGCCGCCTCCCGCACGGCCGCCTCGACCTGAGCGCGATCGAGCGCGTCGGCGATCACCGGCACCGCGCCGAGCGCCGCCGCCCGCGCCTTGCTGGATTCACTGCGGACCATCGCGAACACCTCGTGCCCCGCCTTGGTCAGACGCGGAAGCAGCTCGTTGCCCATCGCTCCGGTCGCTCCTGCCACCAGGATCCTCATCATCGACTCCCTTGCCGTCCGGTTCGGATTCGCTACCTGAACCGGACGGCCCGCCGATCCCTGACAGGATTCGATCGTGACCTGGGTCACATCACGAGGAGGGGCTCTCCGTGGTCGGACGCCGCCCACTGCTCGGTCGCGCGTTCGAGCTTGTCGGGGTTGGCCTGGGTGCGGCAGGCGGCGATGCCCTCGGCGGTGACCTCCAGGCACACGATGGCGACGACCCGGCCGTCCACGACGGCCAGCACGGCGGGTTCGCCGTTGGCGGCCCAGGCGTAGATCTCGGGCGTGCCGCCCACGACGGTGCGCTTGGCCTCGCCGGGCTTGAACAGGCCCCACATGAACTTGGCGACCGCGGCCGCACCCTCGAACGCCTTGGTGCGCGCGGGGGCCTTCCCTCCGCCGTCCCCGACGGCGACGACGTCCTGGGTGAGCAGGCGGACGAGCTCATCGGTCTGGCCGCTGGTGGCGGCCGCGAGGAACTCCTCGACGATCCGCTGGGCCTCGGCCTTGTCGATGTCGGCGCGGGCCTTCCCGTACGCGACATGCTTCTTGGCGCGGTGGAAGAGCTGCTGGCTGGCCGACTCGGTGATGTCGAGGATCTCGGCGATCTCCCGGTGCGGGTAGTCGAACGCCTCGCGCAGCACGTACACGGCCCGTTCGTTGGGAGGCAGCCGCTCCATCAGGGTGAGGACCGCATATGAGACCGAATCGCGCTGCTCGGCGGTGTCGGCCGGACCGAGCATCGGGTCCCCCGCGAGCAACGGTTCGGGGAGCCACCGGCCCACATAGGTCTCGCGGCGCGCCCGCGCGGAGGTGAGCTGGTTGAGGCACAGATTGGTGAGCACCTTCGTCAGCCATGCCTCGGGAACCTCGACGCGTTCGACGTCGGCGGCCTGCCAGCGCAGGAACGTCTCCTGGACGATGTCCTGCGCCTCGTCCGCGGAGCCGAGGAGACGGTAGGCGATGGCCTCCAGACGGGGCCTCGACAGCTCGAACCGGTCGACGTCATCCAGCATCAAAGGCATGACGTGATCATATTCACCCGCGGCGTTTTCGCCAGGTCACGAACCCTCTCGCGACCCGGATCCGCCCGGACGACCCCACGCCGAATAGCCGACACCACGGCGCGGACGGACATCGACTCGGCGCCCGACGGCATCGCCGCACTCCGGGCCGTGCCGCCCCCCACAGCGCATCGGCCCGGTTCCGGGGCGAGCTCACACTCGTCCCGGAACCGGGCTGACTCCGCCAACAGCATCCGGTGGAAAGCGTTCGAGATGCCCGGTTGTGGCGGTGGCTTCGCAGATCAGGCCAACAGCGCCTGGACGGTGGACTGCAGGCCGCTCATGGCCGCGCGGTGGAAGCGGGGCCCGAAGGACACTCGCGCCACGCCCAGCTCCTTGAGCGTGGCCAGGGTCAGCTGTTCACCGACGTTGCCGTTGACCGGGCCGGGCACTTCGGCCACGAGGGTGGCGATGTCGCTCTTCTGGCGCACGCCGATCGGGTAGATGCAGTCGGAGCCGGCGTCCCGGTAGAGACGGCCCCGTCGGATCGTCTCCGCGATCCGATCAGCTTCCGGGACCTTGCCCGCGGGGAGGAAGGTGTCGATGCGGGCGTTGATGACGATCGGGACTCCGGCGTCGTCGGCCGCGGCGCGGACGTCCGCCAGCCACTGTGCGTGCGCGCCGGCCTCGAGCAGGCCGCCCGCCCGGTGATCGGTGTCCTCCAGGTTGCAGCCGACCGCTCCGATCTCCAGCAGGCGGTCCACCAGTTCACGCGGCTCCATGCCGTATCCCGCCTCGGCATCCACCGTGACCGGGACCGGCACGGCCCGGGCGATCCGTCCGGCGGCGGCGAACATCTCCTCCCACGGAGCGCCCTCGCCGTCGGGATGGCCGAGCATCGCCGCGATTGCGGCGCTGGTCGTGGCGACTACGGGAAATCCCGCTTCGACCACGACCTTCGCGCTGGCCACGTCCCACGCGTTGGGCAGGACGAGCATCTCTCCGTCGTGCAGCTTGCGGAGCGTCTCGGCACGGGCCTTCAGACCCGTTGTGTCAGCGGCCATCATTTTCTCCACGTCAAAGAAGGGCAGATCATGGGTGGCGTACAGATCATCGGGCGCTGTGTCTCGAGGGTCGGCGACCCCTTACTCAGCCGCCCGCTGTCTCGCTTCGGCGCTTCTATCTGTTCAGTTGTCCAGTCGACTTCGACTGATCGTGTCTAGGACGCTTCGCGTGAAGTCCCCGGCTGGTCGAACTCCGGGCGGAGCACCAGATCGAGCAGGCCGGGGAAGCGCTCGTCGAACTCCGGGCGGCGCAGCCTGTTGACGCGGCAGGGGCCTTCGTCACGCTGCTCGATCACCCCGGCCTCCCGGAGCACCGCGAAATGGTGGCTGCGCGCAGCCTTGCCGACCGGCACGTCGAAGGCGCCACAGGTGAGCTGCCACTCCTCCATGCCGCTCAGCTCGCGGACCATCGCCAGGCGAATCGGGTCCGCCAGAGCGGCCAGCGCCACGATCAACGGCACGTCTCGCGGGTGTGTGTGATTGGGCGCAACACGGCCTGGGTGAGTCACGCGGCCCTCCCGGACTCGATTTCGCCGGGCACCAGGACCCATCCCGGCGAAGCCCGGTCGGCGGCTACCCGCCTGTTCGTCGTTTCTCGAACAGTGTAATCGATCGTCCGGAAGGTGCTTGCGCATCAGCCGGTGGGTTTGGGCGGCCGGGGCAGCTTCAGGCTGGTGACGCCGGCGACCAGGATGAGGACGAGGCCGATGCCGAGGACCCACTCGAGCGACTGGGCGAACTTGGCGACATCCCGGTGGTCGCCCAGAACGGTGAAGAAGACGGCGCCGATCGAGGCCACGCCCGCCGCGCTGGCGAACTGCTGGATGGTGGTGAGCACACCCGCCGCAGCGCCCGCGTTGGCAGGACGGGCACCAGCGAGCACCACACCGGCCAGGACCGGGACGGCCAGACCGTTGCCGAAGCCGATCAGGATCATCGGTCCGATCAGCAGCCGGGCGCTGGTGTCGGATCCGGAGGCCTGGAGGACGACGATGGCGGCCAGCATGCCGACGGCGGCGATGACGATGCCGGTGGTGACGAGTCGGCTGCCGTAGGTGGCCACCTTGCGCGGCGCCACGAGGGAAGCGCCCGCGAAGGCGATGGCCAGCGGAGCGAAGGTGTAGCCGGCCTCGAGGGGAGTCAGGCCCAGTCCGGACTGCAGGACCAGCGTCAGGGCGAACATGAAGCTGTAGAACGCGGCGAAGACGCCGAGGCTCACGATCAGGCCGCGGTTGAAGACGGCGTTGCGGAACAGGACGAGGTCCAGCAGCGGCTGACCGCCGCGGCGGGAGAGCACCGATTCCCAGCGCAGACTGAGCACCATCGCGGGTACCGACGCGATCAGCATGATCCAGCCCCACAGCGGCCAGCCCTCGGCGCGGCCGAGGACCAGCGGGATCAGTGCCAGCGCCAGCGAACCGGAGACGCCGATGGCGCCGATCGGATCCAGCTTGGGCCGTGCGCCCGAGGCCGTCCTCGGCAGCAGGTTCAGGGCGAGGATCATCGCGACGAGGCCGATCGGCACGTTCACCAGGAAGATGATCCGCCAGCCCAGGTCCAGCACGTTGCCCTCGAGCAGGGCGCCGCCGAGCACCTGGCCGGCCACGCCGCCGAGACCCATGGCGACCCCGAACCAGCCCATCGCGCGGGCGCGCTCGGCCGGCGGGAAGACCGCGGTGATCAGCGCGAGCACCTGCGGCACCATCGCCGCACCGGTCAGGCCCTGCAGGAGCCGGGCCGCGACGAGTTCGCCGGAGTTCTGGGCGAGGCCGCACAGCAGAGAGGCGGCGGTGAAGGCGACGGTTCCGCCGAGGAACATCACACGCGGACTGAGAAGGTCGCCGAGCCGACCGCCGGTGACGAGGCCGGCGGCGTACGTGAAGCCGTACCCGGCGACGATGAGTTCAAGGGCGGCCTGGCCGGCGTGGAGGTCCTGCGCCAGCGACGGGGCCGCGACGTTCACGACGAACAGGTCGAACTGCACCATGAACATGGCCGCGAGCAGCACGGGCAGCATCACCCAGCGCCGGGCGTAGGGGGCGTCGGCGGCGGGCGCGGCGACGCCCGACCCGCCGACTTGTTTCGCAGGACTGAACAAGGATTCTTACCGCTTTCCGGTAGGGACGCCCGAAGAGGGCTCAGAGTGTTCGACCAAACGCGAACACTCGCCCGGAGTGTACGTGAGTCATCGAACACCTTCAAGACCGACGAGTCGTCAGAACCCTTGCCCGGAAGGACCTTGCCGGGGTCGGCGAGCGCGCCGAGGATGACGGCGAGGTCGAAGGAGTCGACCGAGGGCTCGGCGGCGTGCGCGGCATCCGCCGTCCGCTCGGCGTCCTCCGCCTTCAGTGAGAGCCGGTGCAGGTGGCGCGGCGCCGAGTCCGTGCCGAGGCCGCTGAACACCTTCGGGGCCGAGGTCCCACCGCGGTCCCAGTTCGGTGCGCGCGTGGTCTGCCGCTGCCTCACGCGAGCGGTAGGCGATCCGTCACGGGCGTCGATGTCGGCCCGTGGCTGCGTCCTGGATACCGGTTACGGTGGCACCCGCCTGGCCTCCGTCCCGGCCGTCCTGCACGTGGATCTGCCCGGCGGGCTCCACTCGGACCGCAGCCTGCGGTTGCCGCCCACTCGTCGGCCCCCACGAGAAGCCAACTGCCGGGATCGGCTGCGCCCACGCATCGCCCACCGCGGGCCCGCCACCCTCCACTTCGACAAAAGGGGTGAGCCGACGAGAGCAGGCTTTCGCCTGGTGAGAATCCGTCGGCCCCACACACATTGACCACTCACCGTGCTCAAGGGACGCGAAAGGGCGCCCCGCCCGCCGACTGCGGCGAGCGGGACGCCGCTTTCTTCACTCAGGGATCCGGCTGCTCAAGGAACAACGGACCGTCTCCCGATTCGGCGACGAGCAGCGCCCGGCGGACCCGGTCGGCGACGCGCCTGTGCAACCACGTGTCCAGATCTGCGACGGGCGCCCAGAGATGGTCAATGATCTCGCCACCGTCGACCCGAACGGCGGCAGCCTCCTCGGGCTCCAGTTGCCCGACGTACAGGAAGATCAGCCGCTCAGCATCGCGCGGCGCCCACGCGATGACGGCGGGCCCGCTATTGAGCGTGGGCTGGATGGAGAGTTCCTCCAGGATCTCGCGCGCGACGGCTTGCGAGGGCATCTCACCCTGCTCGACGTACCCGCCGGGCAGGTGGTGGTGGCGCTTGTAGGACGGCCGTACGAGCAGGACACGGCCGTGCACGTCGAGGAGGACGGCGTGCGCAGCGGTCTGAGGAGCCGCGACCTTGGTCGACATGGCCACCTCCAAATCAGTGCGGGATGCCGGAGATGATGCCCCGCGCGCCCTTGCGTGCCAGGACGGCGGCGACGTACGCGCCGAGTTCGGGCGCGCGGGTTGGGGTGTCCCATTCGTGGGCGTAGGCGAACTGTCCGCCCTCGCGCGTGAACACCATCCCGATCAGCGAAAGCTGCCCGTCCGGGGTGGTGGTGCAGTGCCCGGCGATCGGGCTGTTGCAGTGGCCCTGAAGACCGTGGAGCATCGTGCGCTCGGCGGTCGCGTGGACGTGGGTCTCGGGGTGGTCCAGGAGCCGCAGCAGCTCGATCAGGTCGCGGTCGGCCTCGCGGGCGTGCAGGCACAGGATGCCTGCGCCGACGGCCGGGCACACGTCTTCGAGCGGGAGGACCTCCCCGACCCGGTCGGACATGCCGATGCGTTCCAGGCCGGCGCAGGCCAGGATCATCGCCTCGAACCGGCCGTCGGAGTCCAGGCGGGCGAGGCGGCTGTTGACGTTGCCGCGGATCCGGTCGACGTGCAGGTCCGGGCGCATCCGCAGGAGCTGCGCCTTGCGGCGCACCGCCGAGGTCGCCACCCGCGCGCCGGGCGGCAGTTCCTCGAGGGAGGAGTACTTCGACCCGGCGGGGAAGACGACCACGTCGTGGACGTCGTCGCGCTCGAGGTAGGCGGCGATGGTGGTGCCGGGCGGCAGCGGGACGTCGCCGGGCACGTCTTTCAGGCAGTTGACCGCGAAGTCGACCTGTCCGGTCACCAGGGCCTTGTCGATCTCCTTCAGGAACGCGCCCTTGCCGCCCAGCTCGGCGAGGTCGCCCTGCCAGGCGTCGCCGGAGGTCTGGATTCCGACGATCTCGACCTCGAGCCCGTCCACCAGGCCGGTGAGGAGCGCCTGGACGTGGTGGGCCTGCGCCATGGCCATCGGCGACTTGCGGGAGCCCAGGCGGATGCGGCGTTCTCTCAGCACCTGCTCAAAGTAGGGGGCCGCGTCCTGCGCGCGGGATAGGACTGCGGATGTGTTCTTGCTGGATACCGCGATTTCTGTCATGTGGATCCCCTCTTGCAGAGTTGGAGCCGTGGCCCCGGGGCGTGCGCCGTCAGCCCGCGGGGCCACGGTGTCCACAGGGGCCGGAGGAGGATCGCGGCAACCCGCTTGGCCGCCTCGCCCTCGGCCTCGATCGACCCGTCGTGGGGCATGCAGATCTGCCGTGTGGCGGGCGCGTCGATCTGGCGGCCGTACCACCAGTTCGGGTTCTCCGCGGGGCACAGCCACGCCTTCGGGTCGTCGCCCGCGTGGACGACGTACATGCCCACTTCGGTCCGGCGGAGAAGGTAGTCGCTCACGACGCGGCCTTCGCCGGAGGCTGCGCGAGGCGCCGCCGGATCTCGGTCACCGCGTCGTGTGCGTGTTCGGCCTCAGCCAGCGGCGCGCCCTCCGCGTCCCAGTACCAGAGCCGGTCCCAGTCGCTGGGCCGCGGACGGCACAGGACCCGGACCTCGACGCCGGAGCACTCCGAGTCGGCGACCAGGACATTGGTGTCGTTCTCCTGGACCGCCATCTTCAGTCCGCGCAGGTGCGCCGCCAGCGCTGAGAGGTACTGCCGGGCGGTCAGCTCGCCCGGCCATCCGCGAGTGCAGCCAGGCGCGCACGCCTGGGCGACCTCGTCGTCCCAGATGGCCGCTCGGGTGAGCATCCACCGAAGGTCACGGGCGCTGGAGGCGTTGAGCGTCCGGACTCCTCCCGCGCTCGCGTTCCAATCTGTGTCGGTCTTGCGCTGTGCGCCCCACTGCAACGGGGGAAGTCCGGAGGAGAAACGGACCCACCAGGAGGGGAAATCCTCACCCAGGAGCGCCAGTTCTCTGCGTTCCTGATCAGTCGGTCCCGATGTGCCGGAGTTGCGCCTAAGATCTGCCACGGGTCGGACCTCCTGTGTCCGATCAAGGCCCCGGAGCCCCGCTGTTCACGCAGCGGGCCGGGGCCGCTCTTTTGTTGTGAGGGCGTGCCGGCCGCAGGACACAAGGCCCGGGACGGTGGGTCACCGCAGCCGACACGCACTCGATGGGACGCCGAGAGTGGGGAAGCTGAACTCTCAGTCACGTCCCGGGGCCGGCTCAGCACGAAGTGGTCTCCCAGCCGCGTCGTGCCGTGCCGGTGACCGCGGGCCGTCCTGCCTTTTCGGGATGGAGTGGACGGTCCACGCGGTCGACCAGGTGGGCGTGGTGACCCCGCGCGAGAGCACCACACCCACGTCCATCACCCCCTGGTCGGGTTGAGCGGGCGCGCACCCCGGCCTTGGATGGTGCGTGTCGGAACACGCTTGGAATCTTCAGCGGTGGGTGCGCGCCCGCATCAACGAGTGAAACGCCATGTACACGCAGTGCGATAGGCGGATACTGCGGATAGGCAGGCGGACACCCGAGTGTCCGCATCGGATGATCCGGCGAATGGTGCACGCGGATGACCGACGTACGCCCTGCTTGGGCTGCACGCCTCCAGGCCGCGCGCGAGCAGCGCGGCTGGAACAAGCGCGAGATGGCCAGGCGGCTCTTCCTTACTGCCAAGATCCCCAACGGGAACGTCGATTCACTGGCCCGGCAGATCCGGGGCTACGAGTCGGGCGAGCACTTCCCCCGGGACTGGACCGAGCACTACGCCGCCGCCTTCGGCTCCACCCCCACTGACCTGTTCGGCGAAGCCCAACACCCGCAGCCACCCGACGTCGTCGATTCAGCCATCGTCGAAGTGCTTGAGATGGCCGCGTCACTGGAGCGCTCAGACATCGGAGATGGCGAGCTGCACTACCTCGACGTGGCTACGCGCCGCCTCACCTACGACTACGCACGCCAGCCGCCGCTGACCGTGCTCGGAGAGGCCCATGGCCTCCAACACAGAATCACCACCATCCTGCGAGACCACCGGCTTCGCCTGGCCCAACGCCGCGAACTCCTGGCGACCTCAGCCGAGCTGTTCGCGCTGATCAACCTCCTCGCGGGGGACGTCGGCCGCTACCGGGAGGCCGACGCCTACGGATACGCCGCGTGGACCTGCGCCCACGAGGCCGACTCCGATGCTGCTCGGGCCCTCGTGCTCTGCGCCCAGACCAAGACCGCCCGCTGGGAAGGCCGCTACCGGGAGGCGGCGGAGCTGGCACGGCGGGGTTATGAGCTGGCCCCGACGTCGGCTCGCGGGCGCGTCCTACTGGCCGCCTCCGCGGCAACCGCGCTTCAGTCCCGTGGCGATATCGCCGGCGCCCGCGACGCCCTGGTGCTCGCTGAGCGGGCACGCGAGGTCGGTGACGCTGCCGACCAGACTGCCGACGCTTGGAGCTGCACCCGGGCCCGGCAGCACACCTACGCCCTCCAGGTTGGCCTCGGTGCCCGCGAGCCCACCGCGATGCTCGCCTCCGCGGAGGCCGCCGATGACGCTTGGGCTGAGGGAGACGAGTGGGTCTACGGGACATGGGCGCAGGTACGCATCGGCGCAGCGCTCGCCTATGTGATGACCGGCGACCCTGACCGGGCGGAGTCCGAGCTGGAGCCGGTGTTCGACCTGGAAGACCACTTCCGGGTGGTGACGATCGTGGGCCGGATGGGTGAGGTCCGGCAGCGCCTGGCCCACAGCCGCTACAAGAGCGACCGCCGCGCCGAAGCGCTCCGCGAACGCATCCACCTCTTCCAGACCGGATCACTGGAGCACAAGGCCATCGGCGCTGCGGAGGAGTCTTGAGTCCGCTTCCCGACCGGATGACCGATCACTGGTGGTGGCGTCCGGGTGTGCGCCCCGGCCGCCGTCTGCTGGTCTGGCACGTCCTCCTCGATGACCAACCAGACGCCCGCGCGCTGGTTGCCCAATGCCAGCGCCTTCTGGCGGGCCTCGACGGGCTCGATCTAGTGCCCGAGGCATGGCTTCATATGACGACGCAGATCGTGGGGTTCGCGGACGAGATCCCTGGCCCTGAGGTGGCCGCCATGACCGCGGCTGCCCGAGCCCGGCTGGAGTGTCTTGCCCCGATCAGCGTCGACCTCGGGAGGTTGTGGTTCCACGGTGAGGCCGTGATGCTCGGTGCCCGGCCCGGCCGCGCCCTCGACCCCGTCCGGCAGGCCGTACGCACGGCGGTCGCCGAGACCGTCACACTCCACCAACTCGCCGACGAGCCGGCATGGACGCCGCACGTCTCGGTCGCCTACAGCAACTCGATCCGGCCAGCGGCCCCGGTTCTGGACGCACTGGCGGAACCGCCCGCCGAGCGCCGGTTCACGGTGCGGTCGGTGCGCCTGGTCAGTCAAGAGAGAGTCGGCCGCTTGTATCGATGGGATCCGCTGGCTGAGTCGTTCCTCGGCGGCTAGCTTCGGAAGTGCGTGCACCACACGATCGAGTGCCCCGCCGGTGATCCGGCGGGGCGTTCCCCTTGTCGACACGATGATCTTTCATATAGGCAAGACCCTCAATAGGGTCCTGCCTATATCAAACGATCTTTGTAGGCAAAGAAAGCGCAGGTCGGCGTTCGGCGCAGCAAGGACGAAGACAGACCTCCCAGACCGGAGTGACTTCGATACCCGGGGGCCGCCCGGCTTGGGACGCGTCAACGTCACGTGCCTGAGCAACTGCGTGAGCATCGCGTTGCGAAGTGCTGCGGGTGCTCTTACGCCACTCCGCGGCAGAGAGGTCGGCGATCTCGATGCATTGACCGCCTTGGCTGCTGCTGTGGGTGCTCGTGCGCCAGTGGACGGTGGACAGGCCGAAGGTGCTCACGTGCGGTCCTCCGCTTCTGTGACCTCGCTTGCCCAGGTTGACTCTCACATTGGTGTGAGTGTCTATCGTCCTCGGCATGAGCGCTACCTCGATGCGAGCCGTTGGGATTGATGAGCACGGCGGGACGGATGTCCTTCAGGTGCGGCGGGTGCCCGAGCCGGAGATCGGGGCGGGCGAGGTGCTGGTGCGGACGGTCGCCAGCAGCCTGAACCCCGTGGACGCCAAGACCCGGGAGTGGGAGGTCGGGAACCTGCCCGCGAACCTGGGCTGGGACCTGGCCGGGGTCGTCGTGGCCAGCAAGGACGAGCGGTTCCAGCCCGGCGAGAAGGTCATCGCGATGTCGGCGCAGATCGCGACCGGGCGCGGGACCTGGGCTGATGTGGTGTCGCTGCCCGGCGATCTGCTGGCGGCAGCACCCCGTGGAGTGAGTCTTGAGGAGGCCTCGACGCTTCCGCTGGCCGGGCTTACCGCGCTCCAGGCCCTGCAACTGGCCAAGGTGGGGGCGGGCGATCGGGTTCTGGTCGTCGGGGCCGTGGGTGGGGTTGGTGGGCTGGCCGTCCAGCTCGCTCGGCACCTTGGGGCGGCTCAGGTGGGCGGGCTGGTGTCACGGCCGGGCCATGTGGACGCCGCGCGCGAGCTGGGGGCCATAGAGGTCGCGGTCGATCCGGCGACCCTGGCGGAGGGGGCCTATGAGGTCGTCCTCCACACGGCTGGACCCCACGTGACGCACGTGCTCGCTACTGGTGGGCGGTACGTGTCGATCGCGGACGTTCCGCTTCCGGACGTCCCCGGGGCGTCCAAGTCGTACGTCGAGCAGAGCGGCGAGCAGCTCGCGGAGCTTGCAGCGCTTGTCGACGGTGGCGTCCTGCAAATGCGGGTGGCCGCCGACTTCCCGGTCGAGCAGGTTCGTGAGGCTCACGAACTCTTCGAGGCCGGCGGCCTCGTGGGCAAGGTCGTCCTGACCTTCAGCCCAACGTCGTCCGAACGTGGTGTGTGAGGGAACGCCAGGCGGCTGCGCCGAGGATCAGCTTCGGCCCCTCGGGATCCTTCGAGTCCCGGACGGCCACGACCGGCGAGAGGCCAGCCACTTCGACGCAGTCGCCGCCCTGGGCACCGCTGTGACTGCTCTTGTGCCACACAGCAGCAGAAAGACCGGCGATCTCGATGCACTGCCCACCTTGGCTGCCGCTACGACTGCTCTTGCGCCACTGGACGGTGGACAGGTCAAGAATGCTCACTTGTACTCCTCCGCCGCTGCCAAGATGAACTTGTGGGACTGACTGCTGGACATGGCCTCGCTCATGACCTCATCCCAGCGTAGTGCGTAGTCCGAAACGACGGCAGGGTCTTCGATCACCTGGCTGATCTCCGGCCCCTCGTGGTAGCCGATCTCGTCACCGTTCGGCATCGTGAGGATGGTGAAGGGGCCCTCGATCGCGCCCGCGTTGATCGAGCAGAACGGCAAGACTCGGACGTTGATGTTCTGCTTCGTCGAGGAGAGTTTGACCAGCCATTCGAACTGTTCCCGCATCACAGCCGCTTCGCCCACGGGTCGCCTGAACACGGCTTCTTCGAGAACGACCCACAGGTGGGGCGCTGGCTTGCGCGAGAAGATCTCCTGCCGCGCCAGGCGCGCGGCTACACGATCCTCCAGCACGTCCGACTGCTCGCTGAGGCTCAGGACCGCCCTCGCGTACGCGGGCGTCTGGAGAATGCCCGGCACCACCATGGTGTCGAACTCCCTCACGACCAGCGCCTCCCGCTCCACGCCCAAGTACTTGTCGAAGCCGGGTGGGACGGCGACGTGTTTGCCCTCGCGTTTGATCTCGTCCCACATGGTCCAGAACGTGCGGGTTCTGGACGTGCCGAAGCGGAAGTCGCAGTCGTCGGCGGTGGCTTCGGAGGGCGGTTTGCGGCCCGTCTCCAGCTTCTCGATCCAGGTCGTGCCGCAGCCGAGTTCACCGGCGAGCTGCGGCCTGGACAGGCCCGCGGCCTCGCGGTGGGAGCGCATGACCCGTCCGAACGAGCGGAGCAGCGGGTCGCGGGTGTAGCTCGGGTCGTCTGCCATCGGGGTGTCCCCTCGGGGAGGTGGGGGGCCGCCTGGGGTGTGATGGGGCCGTAGCTGAGAGTAACCCACTCCTGTGAAGCTGGTCACACGAAAGCGGACAGCTCCTCGAAACGAAGGTTCCTCTCGCCATGGACGCGTGCTCTCCCTCGGAAGAATCCCTGCTCGCCGCACTGGAGGCGGACTTCCCCGCATGGGGGTTCATCCTCAGTAGCAAGAAGCGCTGGTGGGCGTTGCGGGGGCCGTTGCCCATGGATCGATTGCAGGAGAAGGACGCGTTCGACTGCGATACCGCCGATGAGCTGCGGGCCGCGCTGATCGCGGACGGGTGGGGTCCCCGGAAGTTGGAGGGCTCCCGGTGACCTCGTCCGGCGTGTGACGGCGCGTCCCGCTTGGAAAAGGCGGCGCGACCGGCGGACATCCCCCTCCGCCGGTCGCGCCGCCGACTGCGTTCTAGCGTGCGGAAAGGCCGAGTTGGATGGCGCGTTCGACCGGGGACGGCCCGTCCGGCGAAAGCGGGACGGCTGGTTCGAGGCCCGGCTGCGCCATGAACTTGACGTTCCCGCCGTGGTGCTTCTGGGCCGCGTGAACCAGGAACGGGTGGCACAGGTAGACGTCGCCCGCGCGGCCGGTGGCGAAAGCTACTTCCCGGTACTCACTCGCGGCTGCAGCCGGTTTGGCAATTTCCATAAAGGCGAGTCCGTCTTCGCCTGCGGGTTCCAGGAGGGGCGGGACGTCCAGGTGCGAGCCCACGCGCACGCGCGTCGGGGCGTCGTCCTCCCCCACGTCCGAGAACAGGAACAGGACGAGCAGCGCACGCCCGCGCGAGTTCAGGTTCACGCGGTAGCTCATGTAGTCGTTCGGGTCGGAGTCCGTGAAGCTCGACTCGATGTGCCAGCCGTCGTCTCCGGGGTCGTCCTCTGAGGGGAACCGGACGGCGTAGCTGCCACCGACCGTCGCCCTGGGCACCCAGCGGCCTTCGCCGACGAGCGCGTCGTACGCCTCGTGCAGGCGTGCGCTCTGGGCGGCCTCGCGGAACGGCGTCTGGCCCTGGTCGTACAGGCGGACGACGGGCTGTGTCCAGGTGGACGGGTCGTCCGGCGAGCAACCGGATGCCTCCCAGAGGAGCGCGCGGCCTTCGTCGGCGACCTCGCGCGGGAACGCCTCGGGCACGCGGACGAAACCGTACTGAATGAAGCCTTCGATATCGATGTCCACCGGCAGCAGCGTGCCGCCCGCGGCGTCGCCCGGTCCAGCTATTTTCGCTCGTCGGCGGTGCCGAACTCCTCGGACGCCATGAGGTCGGTCTCCTGCGCCCAGCGTGCCCACTCGGTGAGGGCCTCGTTGATCCGGACGCCCGCTTCCAGGGCGATGCGCATCGCGCGCGCATGAGGGCCGGTGCCCCATTCGCCCCTGTCCTTGGCGTCGGCGTAGACGCGGAGCCGCTCGGCGGTCTCCTGGTAGAACCGCTCCTCCTTGGCGAGGTGTTCTTTCAGGTCGTCCGGGTCCATCAGCCAGAAGAAGTACGCGCGGAACAGGGTCTCCATGCGGAAGGTGTGGTCGACGTCGACGTCGGCCAGCCAGCGGCGGACCTCGGCGAGCCCCTCGTCGGTGATGCGGTACGCCTTGCGTCCGCGCGGGCCGTGGCTCTCGACCTCGATGAGGCCGGCCTCCTCCAGGCGGGACAGCTCGATGTAGATCTGCGGATGGCGGGCGGGCCACACCAGGCCCAGCGCCTCGGTGAAACGGCGCGCCAGGTCGTACCCGCTCGCCGGGCCCTCGGCCAGCAGCCCGAGCAGGCCGTGCCGCAGCGACATCCACTCCCCCTCCACGGTCGGTTTTCCCGAATCATCTTGACACACGGCGAACCTCACGCCTTTCATGACATGTACAGACGAACATGTTCTTCCTTACATGTGAGGGGATTCCATGGCGCACGCGAACGACTCCCGAACGGTCCTGCTGACGGGAGCGAACGGCGGGGTGGGGCTGGCCACCGCGCGGGCGCTGGCCGAGAAGGGTTTCCGGGTCCTGGCGGGTGTGCGCGGTGAGGCGGGACGGGTCGCCGAGGTCCGCGGGGTCCGGGTCGTCCGGCTGGACGTGACCGACCCCGCGAGCGTCCGGGACGCCGTCGGCCTGGTGCGCGAGCATGCGGGCGACGACCTGTACGCGGTGGTCAACAACGCGGGGATCATCGTCCGGGGGCCGGTCGAGCTCGTCCCGGACGAGGAGTGGCGGCGGCAGTTCGCCGTCAACGTCTTCGGCCCGGCCGCTCTCACCCGGGAGTTGCTGCCGCTGCTGCGGGCCAGTCGGGGACGGATCGTCAACATCACGGCTCCGACCGCGCGGATCGCCGCGCCCTACCTGGCCGCGCTCTCGGCGAGCAAGGCGGCGCTCGCGTCGATGTCGGACGCGCTGCGCCTGGAGGTCGCGCCCTGGGGCGTCTCGGTGATCGTGGTCGAACCCGGGCTGATGGACACTCCGGTCTTCACGAAGGCGGACGCCGCCGAGGCCGAGGTGGCGGGTGCGGTGCCGTCCGAGTTGCGGGAGCTGTACCGGGCGCGGCTGGACGCCGTCGGCGCGGCGCTCGCGTCGGGGAAGCCCGCTCCGCCGTCCCTCGCGGCGGACGCCGTGGTGCGCGCGCTCACCGCTTCGAAGCCGCGTCCCCGGTACTCGGTCGGCGCGGACACGCGGGGGCTCGGCGTGCTGGCCGCGCTGCCGCTGCGGACGCGCGACCGGTTGCTCGGCCGCGTCCTCGGACTGCACAAGGCCGGATCGGCGGTTCAGGCGTGAACGGACGCGCCCTTCAGGCGTAGAGGAGGACGGCCAGGATCGTCCCGGCCAGCATGAACGGGCCGTAGGGCATCTGGTCCTTGCGGTTCGCGCGCCTCAGAAGCAGGAGGGTGATGGCGAAGAGGCCGCCCAGGAGGAACATGCCGAAGAGGCCGGTGATCCAGGCGGGACGTCCCAGCCACCCCAGGTAGAGGCCGAGGACCGGGGCGAGTTTCACGTCGCCGAGGCCGATGGCGTTCGGGACGATGAACCACTGGACGGCGAACAGCAGGAACAGCAGGCCCGCGCCCACGAGCATGCCGAACCAGCGGGACGGGTCGGCGACGGCCAGCAGCACCCCGGCGATGGGGATGGACGGCAGGGTCAGCGGGTCGGGAAGGCGTTTCAGCGCGACGTCCACGACGCCGAGCAGCACGGACAGGACGCCCAGGAAAGCGAACGCCGGGATCGCGTCGCCGGAGGCGCGGAACGCCAGGAGCGCGGCGAGCGCGGCGCAGCCCGGGAGCGTCCACGCGTTGCGCAGGGGCTCGGTCCAGTCGGCTCGGACCGACCACACGGGGGCGCTCATGCGCCGCAGCCTAGCGGCGGAAGAGGCTCAGCTCGACGCCGCCGACGACGCGTCCGCGCAGGGCCTCGGCGAGGCGGTCGGACACGCGCTGGACGGTGACGCGCTCGTCGTGGCCCGGCGCGATCGCGAACCGGACGGCCAGTTCGGCCTGCTCGCCCCGGCCCACCCGGACGCCCTGGACGCCCGGCTCCGCGCCGAACGCGGCGTCGATCGCGGCGAGGACCTCGGGGTCCTCGTGCGGGGGCGGGACGGGACGGCCCTCGGCGAGCAGGTGCAGGCGGAGGCCGTCGATGGCGAACGGGACGGGGCCCGCGACGTCCACGACCAGGGCGTGCGCGCCCTCGTCGAGCGCGGCGGACGCGGCCTGCTGGGCGCTGACGGCGACGGGCCGGGCGTCGGCGCGCCACGCGGCCATGGACTCGGTGGAGGTGAACCCGAGGACGCCGCGGCGGCCGTCCTCGCCCATGAGGGTGGGCAGGGCCATCTCGCTGTTCTTCTCGCGGCGCAGCTCGCCGGGCGCGACGTCCTCTTCTTCGGTGAGGACGGCGACGATGGGGACGAGCAGGCGCTTGCCCGCGAGCGCCTCGAGGACCACGTGCCCGCCGGCCCGTCCGGCGGCGTACGACGCGAGCGCGTCCCGCAGGCGCGGGTCGGCGCTGCCGTCGTCGTCGGGGAACTGGGGCTCGGGAATGGTCAGGTCGGGCACGGCAGGAAGGTTACTGCGTCGGGCGGCCACTTAGGGACTTGGGGTCGGCACGTCCCGTGACGGGCGTCACGACGGGCTCGCCTCGGATGGGCGGATGTGATGTAATCCGCGCGTTTCAGCCGTCCGGCGGCGGGCGCGCGGCGCGTCCGGCCAGGTGGCGGCCCCCGCCGTCCCTTGGGAGTTCCCCGTGTCCGATCAGGCTTCTGAGCTGCGCACACGCTGGCGCTCGCTCGCTCCGTTCATCCGCGAAGAGATCATCAGGACGGGACGCTGCGGCGAGGCCGAGGCGAACTGGATCGCGGTGCACTACGCCCGGATGGAGCTGGGACGGGTCCGGCGGCGGCTGTGGCTCGTGATCCTCGTCTTCGTCGTCGTCCTCGGGGTGGCGCTCGGGCTCCTGCGCTCGGCGGGGGTGATCGGCGGTGTGGGGACGGCGGTGATCGCGACCGTGGTCAGCCTCCCGGTCGTGCTGGCGCTGTTCGCCTGGGCGCGCGGGCAGGTGATCGCGTTCAGCCGGATCATCACGATGAACGAGGCCGCGCCGGAGACCGCGCCCGCGGCCGGTCCGGTGACGCCGGGGCTCGGTCAGCGGCTGGACGTGCGCATCGTGTTGAACAGGGTCATCGTCCGGTTCGGCGGGATCGCCCTCGTGCTGGCGCTCGTGGGCGCGGCGGTGGCGGGGATCGGCGCCGGCACGTCCACGATCGTGGTGTGCGAGACGGGCGCCGCGGTCGTCCTGGCGCTGCTGGTGTGGATCATGGTGCGTGCGCGGAGGCACGACCCGATGGTGAGGCTGGCCGAGGACGGGGTGACGATCGCGGGCTGGGGCACGTCGGTGCCGTGGGCGCGGGTCACCGGGATCCGTGTCGTCACGCCGGACGCGCGGCGCGGCGCCGACGGCCCGCACATCCTCGCGCTCACCGTGGACGCGCCGGAGCAGCTGGTCAGCGGCCTGAGCGGGACGTACGCGAAGGCGGCGCAACGGTCGCTGAGCGCGTACGGCACGCCGGTCTCGTTCTCCGACCGGTACACCGACACCACGGCCCACGCGGTCGCCTCGGCGGCGTCCGCGTGGACCGGGCTGCCCGTCCGTTCTACCTGAGCGCCTTCATGAGGCGCGGGGTGTCGGGGGTGCCGAGGCGGATGAACAGGGGCAGGGTGCCGAGGTCGGCCTTGTAGCCGTGCAGGTCGCCGCCCTTCACGGCGCGGTGGCGGGCGACGTCGTACCAGGCGCCGGGCGGCAGGTGGACGTCGCGGCTCGTCCCGGAGGCGAGGACGGGCGCGGCGAGCAGTGAGTCGCCGAGCAGCCACTCGTCCGAGACGGTGTAGGACGCGGCGTCGTCCGGGTGCTCGAAGAACAGCGGCTTCATGATCGGTTCGCCCGTCCGGACGGCGCGGTCGGCCTGGTCGCGGATGTACGGGGCGAGCGCGGCGTGCAGCCGGGTCGCGGCGGCGTAGGCGCGGGTGACCTCGGACGGGTAGGTCACCCAGGTCTTGTTCACGAAGTCGTACACCTTCAGCGGGGACGTCGACGCGTACTCGATCGGCATGGCGGCGGCGGCCTGCGCCCAGCGCACCAGGACCTCGTTCGAGGGCGGCGGCATGCTGTCCGAGCCGCCGACCATGTCGGTCGCGACGAACGGGTACCCGATGACCGAGACGGCGAGGTTCTGCTTGACGGCCGCGTTGAGCGACGCCCAGTCGGTGCCCTTGTCGACGGTCCGGGTGACGAAGCCGTACTTCTGCGCGCCCGTCCAGTGCACGCGGATGCCCGCGCCCTGGAGGTCGAACTGCTGGGCGAGTTCGGCGCCGAGCCTGCGGTAGCCGGCGGCGTCGAGTCCGTTGGACGCGGCGCAGCGCTCGTCGAAGAACTTGGTGTCGAACTTGAAGCCGTCCACGCCGTAGTCGGCCTGGAGCTTCTTGAGCTGGCCCTCGTACCACTGGTAGGCGTCGGGGTTGCCGAGGTCGATGAGCCCGGCCTTGCCGTTCCACCAGGTGACGTTGCAGGGCTGGGACGGGTCGTCCTTGGATTTGAGGAGGTATCCCTTGTCCTTGGCGACCTGGTAGTTGTCGGCGTCCAGGTTGATCCACTGGGTGATCCAGACGCCGAAGTCGTAGCCCATGGCGTGGATCTGGTCGGACATGCCCTTGGGGTCGGGGAACTTGGAGTTCCACGTGTAGTCGCCGTAGTGCGTCATCCAGCCGTCGTCCAGCTGCACGGTGTGCCCGAGGACGCCCGCGTCGTGCAGGGAGCGCGCGTAGTCGAGGAATCCCTGCTGGTCGACGGTGGAGTAGAACTGCGCCCAGGTGTTCCAGAGCGGCTTCTCGAACTGCGCGGGGGTCGCGCCGACGGTCTGCGGCTTCCCGGCGATGCCGACGTAGTCCTGGTAGACGGCGCGCGGGGTGCGTTCGACGAAGAACGTCGCGTCCAGGCTCGCGGTGTCGGTGACCTCGAAGTCGGCGACGCCCTGGTGGAGGCGGCCGAGCGACACGTGCATGAGGTCGCCCGTCTTCAGGTACAACCCGGCGGACGTCGCGGTGAACCAGAACGGCTCGGTCATCAGGTAGGACGCCGGGCCGAACGTGGTGTCGTTGACCTGCTCCTTGCCGGTCGCGGCGTCCAGGGGCCAGGGCTGGCGGGTGTCGGGCTCGCCCTCGGCGTCGGTCTTGGCCTCGCCGTGGCCGTACCAGTGGCCGCCGGACGCCATGTCCAGGTGCAGCGCGGACGCGGTGGCGGTCGCGCCGGTGACGCCGGTCCGGATCCGGTAGCGGTCGGCGTCCGGGGTGATCTTCAGGGTCAGGGTCGCGGCGGGGTCGGACGTCGCGACGGCCAGGTTCAGCGTGCCGTCCGCCCAGGTGGCGGCGCGGACGTCGGTCGGCGTGATGTGCGAGCCGTCCGCGCGGGTGAGGTCGAACGCGCCGGACTTCCCGGACGCGCCGGACGCCGCGGTCGCCAGGACGACCCTCCCGGCGCGGCGGGTGGTGATCGCGAACGGGCTGCGGGCGATGTCGATCTCGTAGTCGCGGGTGGTGACGGTGACCGTCCCGGCGTCCTGCCGGACGGTCGTTCCGGAGTTCGGGGCGGGGGCGGCCTGGGCGGACGGGGTGACGGCGGCGGCCAGCGGCGCCGCCAGAACGGCGGCGGCGACGGTCGCGGTGCTTCTTCTGCGGCGGGTTACAGGACGGCTGCGTCGGGACTCACGCGGCACGGGCACCTCACAGGGCTGCTCGAAGCTGAGCGTTTCACAGGCATCCCGAGCGTAAATGCGCAGTCGATGAAGATCAAGAGACACGCGAGGACCAGGGATCCGGCCGGAGGGCGCGGCCACGAGTCCGCCGCGGCCATCGGGCTCGATCCACAAGCGGACGGAACGCGTCCGATTTAAGTGGACGCCTGGCGTCCGTTTGCACTAGTGTCCCTATCCGGACGCCAGGCGTCCACTTGTCTCGGAAGCGTGAGGTCGACCATGTCCAAGATTCCTTCAGGCCCGATGAAGATCACGGCGCTGGCCGCCGGATTCGTCATGGCGAGCCTGGACACCACCGTGATGCAGGTCGCCGGGGCCACGATCCAGGAGCGCCTGCACGCCTCCCTCTCCCAGCTCACCTGGGCCGTGGACGGCTACGTCCTCACCTTCGCCGCGCTGCTGATGCTGGCCGGCGGCCTGGCGAACCGGGTGGGCGCCAGACGGGTCTACATGTGGGGCATGGGGATCTTCGCCGTCGCGTCGCTGGCCTCCGCGCTGGCCCCGGGCATCGAGGTCCTGATCGCGGCGCGGCTCCTGCAGGGGGCGGGGGCGGCGCTGTTCATGCCGAGCTCGCTCGCCCTGCTGGTGCGCTCCTTCCCCGACGCCCGCGAACGCGCCAAGGTCGTGGGCATCTGGTCGGCGATCGTCTCCTCGTCCATGGCGCTGGGGCCGACGGTCGGCGGCGTCATGGTCGGCGCGTTCGGCTGGCCGAGCATCTTCCTGATCAACCTTCCTATCGGCGTCGCGGGCATGCTGCTGACCCGCCGGTACATCGCCCCGGCGGAGGGGGACGCCCGGCCGCTGGCGGTTCCCGGGCAGGCCGCCCTCATCGCCGGGCTGGCCGGCGTCAGCTACGCGCTGATCGAGGGGCCGCAGCTCGGCTGGGGCTCGGCCCCGGTGCTCGGCGCCGTCACCGTGGCGGTGCTCGCCGCCGTCCTGCTCGTCGTCCACGAGCGCCGCACGGACAACCAGGTGATGCCCTGGACGCTGTTCCGCGGCGCCCGCTTCGCCGGCGCCAACGCCGTGGGATTCCTGTTCAACGCCGCGTTCTACGGCTCGCTGTTCATGATCGCCCTGTACCTCCAGCACGCCCGCGGCGCGAGCCCGGTCCGGGCCGGGCTGGAGATCCTGCCCCTGACGATCTTCATCCCGGTCAGCAACATCGCCTTCGCCCGCGTCTCCGGACGCGTCGCGGCCGGTCCGCTGCTGGCCGTGTCCTTCCTGGTCGCGGGCGTCGCCTCACTGGCCATGGTCGCACTGTCGCCCGCCACCCCGTACTGGGTGCTGGCCGTCGCCCTCGCCCTGACCAGCATCGCGGGCGGCCTCATCTCCCCCGCCATGACGGCCGCCACCGTGGACGCGGCCGGAACCCGGCACGCCAACACCGCCGGTTCGGTCCTCAACGCCAACAGGCAGGTCGGCTCCCTGGTCGGGATCGCCTCCATCGGCGCCGTCCTGGCCGCGGCCCCCGACTGGACCGCCGGAGCGGCCCTGTCGTTCCTCCTGATCGGCGCCGCCTACGTCGCCGGAGCCGTGATCTCCTGGCGTCTCATCCACCTGCCCGAACGCCGCGAGGCCGCCGCGTCCGAGCCGGCCCCCATGCCCCAGCCACAGCGTGTCTCCGAGGCGGCGTAGCGCGGGCACGTCCCGTCCCGCCGACGGCGAGGGCACCATCGGACGGGCGATCCGATGGTGCCCTTCCGCTGTGTCCGGCTCCCGCGAGGGATCAGCGGGCGAGGCGGTGGAGGCGCTCGACGGCCTCGTCGATGACGTCCTCGCGCTTGCAGAACGCGAACCGGACGAAGTGCGCCCCGGCCTCGGCGTGGTCGTAGAACACCTGGGTCGGGATCGCGACGACCCCGGCGCGCTCGGGCAGCGCGCGGGCCAGTTCGAGGCCGTCCGCGAAGCCGAGCGGGCGGATGTCGGCCTGCACGAAGTAGGTGCCCTGCGGGCGGAGCGTCGCGAATCCGGCCGCCTCCAGGCCGCTGATCAGGCGGTCGCGCTTGGACTGGAGCGACTTGCGCAGGTTCTCCACCCACGCGGACTCCTCGCGCAGCGCGTACGCGGTCGCCCGCTGGTAGGGCGCGCTGGCGGTGAACGTGACGAACTGCGCGACCGTCCGGACGGCGTTGACGTACCGCGCCGGCGCGCACACCCAGCCGGTCTTCCAGCCGGTCACCGAGAACGTCTTGCCCGTGGACGAGATCACGACCGTCCGGTCGCGCATGCCGTCGAGGGTCGCGAGGCTGACGTGCTCGACGTCGTCGAAGGTCAGGTACTCGTACACCTCGTCGGTGATCGCGACGAGGTCGTGCTCGCGGCAGACCGCCGCGATCTGCTCCAGCTCGGCGCGGGTGAACACCGTCCCGGTCGGGTTGTGCGGCGAGTTCACCATGATCAGCTTCGTCCGCGGGGTGACGGCGGCGCGCAGCTCGTCCGGGTCGAAGGTGAAGCGGCCGTGCTCGGGGCGGAGCGTGACCGTCCGGCGGACCGCCCCGGCCATCGCGATCATCGCCGCGTAGGAGTCGTAGTACGGCTCGAAGACGATCACCTCGTCGCCGGGCTCGGCCAGGCCGAGCAGCGCGGCGGCGATACCCTCGGTAGCGCCGACGGTCACGAACACCTCGGTCGCCGGGTCGTACTCCAGCCCGTACCGGGCCCGGCGCTGCTCGGCGACCGCGTCCCGCAGCTCGGGGACGCCCGGTCCGGGCGGGTACTGGTTGTCCCCGGCGAGGATGGCGTCGGCCGCGTGCCGGAGCATCGCGGCCGGGCCCGACTCGTCCGGGAAGCCCTGCCCGAGGTTGATCGCGCCGGTCCGGACCGCCAGACCCGACATCTCCGCGAAGATCGTCTCGCCGAACTCGCGCATCCGGCGCACCAATGGCTCACTCACCCCGAAACTCTAACCGGCGGCGCCGTGGGCGGAACGTCCCGGCTTCGCGGCCGACCGTGGCCACGGTGGATTCAGTGTTTCCTCGAGAGGTCGTCGATCGCGGTCGCGACGACGCCCGGGTCGGAGATGAAGGCCATGTGCTGGGCGCGCGGGATGAGGGTGGGCGGCGGCGCGCCGATGCGGGCGGCGGTCTCGGCGGGCGTGGACTTGCTGAACACGAAATCGTTCGCGCCGAAGACCACCGACTTCGGGATGTTCACGGTGCGGAGCTGGTCGAGACGGGACGTCGGGATGCCGACGACGCCTTCCCGGAGCATCGCCCAGACGCCCTTCTCCGCACCTTGGACCATGAACGGACGCCGCCACTGCTCAACGCCCTGCTTGTCGAGGCGCGGGCAGCGCGGCCCGCACGCGCGCGAGAAGGCCGTGCGGACGAGCCAGTCGGAGCGGACGCCCAGCCGCAGGACGGCCGTCTTGTACGGGTCGAGGAGGAAGTACGGAAGGGGGTTCTTCTGGCCAGCGCCGGTGAGCAGGGCGTCCCCGTCGAGGAGCATGAGGGCCCCGATCGCGTCGGGGCGGCGGATCGCGGCCTCGGCGACGACCGCCGCGCCGCTGGAGTGGCCGACGATGACGGGCTTGGCCAGGTGCGTCGCGGCGATGAACGCGGTGAGCTGGTCGGCCATGTGCGCGGCGTTGTAGGGCGGTTTGCGCTGGCTGTAGCCGTTGCCGGTGAGGTCGATCGCGTAGACGTGGTGGGTGCGTCCGAGGATCTCGGCGGTCGGGGTCCAGGCGTCCGCGGACTCGAACGCGCCGTGCACCAGGACGACCGGGCTGCCGCCGCTCCCCCACTCGCGGTACCGCGTCCGCACGTCCCCGGCCTGCGCGTACGACATCCCGGCCGGGACGGCGGCGCGTCGCTCCGTGGACAGGACGACCACCATGGACGCCGCCGTGACCACGCCCCAGAGGGTCACCAGGACCAGGAGCGTGCGGCGCGACCATCGCCGCAGGCGCGTTCTCGGCTTCCGGGCGCGCGTCTTTTGCGGGCTTTCGCGGAGTTGGTCCGTCACGCTCCCACGGTACGGCTCTTGAACTCCCAGACGGTCGTCAGCGGGATGCAGAGGCCGGGCTGGACGACCTCGACGCGCAGGACGCCCGTGGACGCGTCGTAGTCGAGGCCCTCGGCCTCGAAGTTGTGCGTGGCGTCGGGCTTGCAGGCGCTCTCCATGGGGAGCGGCCCTAGCGCGGTGACGTGACCTGCGACGTCGTGGCCGTCCGGGGCGTGGGCCAGGTCGACCTGGAGCAGCGGGCGGACGACGCCGTCGACCGTCCCGTTCCCGTCGTCGGAGGAGCAGACCAGGCGGGTCGCGGTGGTGAAGACGCAGCCCTGCACGTTCCGGACGGGCTTGTCGAGGACGACGCGTCCGGTCAGGGGAAGGTCCTTGGCGGGGTCCGCCGCGGCCTTGTTGACCTTGGGCATCGGGGTGATGAGCAGGCGGTTCTCGGTCTCCCACTCGCCGGAGACGAGCCACCGGCCGTCCCGGCTGACGGCGGCGAACGAGTTGTTCATCGCCTCCCCGGGGACGAGCTTGTGCACGAAATCGGACGGCCGGAACCCGTGCGCCGTGTCGTACACGCGGAACATCTTGGACGTCGGGGACGCCGCGCCCGACTGGTACGGCTCGACGACGTAGCCGTGCGAGAAGTCCGGGTCGCCGACGTGGTTCCAGCCCTTGAGCTGCGCGTCCGGCGCGACGACGTTCCCCGTGTACCAGAGGTGGGCGCCGCCGAACGCGCGGACCGTCGCGAGGCCCTGGTTCTGGAACAGGCTGCTGACCAGGGATGATCCGGTCGCCTGCCAGGGGCCGACGGTCGGGAGGGCCGCTTTCGCGGGGGTGGCGGCCGTCGCCGGGGCGGCCAGGACCGTGGTGACGGCGGCGGTGGCGGTGGCCAGGAGCGCTGTGCGGCGCGGCATGTCGTCCTCCCCGGGGTGGAAGCCGGGTCAGCGTATCGGTGATCTTCGCCGGGGCCGCGGCATCGGGGTGAAATTGTCATGAAGCGGTCAATGGGCGGCGCGGAGGGCGGGCCCGGTAGCGTCGGGAGACGTGACAGACGAGGTGCCGGCGCGGACCGGCCGGGGCGTGGTGCGCGGGACCGAGGCCGACGGGCTGGCGATCTTCCGGGGTATCCCGTACGCGGCCGCGCCGGAAGGCCGGCTGCGGTTCCGGCCGCCCGTCCCTGCCGAGGCATGGGACGGCGTGCGGGACGCGACCGGGTTCGGCACGGCCCCGCCGCAGCGCGCGGCGGCTCAGGGAACGCCGCCTATCTGGCGTCCCGGGGACGGTCTCGACTGCCTCAACGTCAACGTCTGGACGCCCGACGTGGGCGGTTCCGGCCTGCCCGTGATGGTGTGGTTCTACGGCGGGGCCTGGCGGATCGGCGCGAGTCCCATGCCGCACTACGACGCGGCGCGGATCGCGCGGGCGGGCGTGGTCGTCGTGACGTTCGACTACCGGACGGGCTTCGAGGGTTTCGGTCACCTGCCCGGAGTCCCGGACAACCGCGGGTTGCGCGACCAGATCGCCGCGCTGGAGTGGGTGCGGCGCGAGATCGCCGCGTTCGGCGGCGACCCGGACCAGGTCACGGCGTTCGGGCAGTCCGCCGGGGCCGCGTCGATCGTGCTGCTGGCGAGTGCGCCCGAGGCCCGGGGGCTGTTCCGGCGGGCGATCGTGCACAGCATTCCGGACGGGTATCACGACGTTTCCGAGGCGTCCGAGATCACGGGGATCATCGCGGACGCGGCCGGGGTCGAGCCGACGTGGGAGGGGTTCGCGGCGCTGTCGCCGGAGGCCGTCCTCGCCGTCCAGGACGCGCCGGTCGACGCGGGGAGGCGTCCCGTCACGGCGTTCGCGCCGGTCGTCGACGGCGACCTGGTCACCGGTTCCCCGTGGTCGCGGATCGCGGACGCCACGGACGTCGACCTGGTCTGCGGGTTCGTCCACGAGGAGTCGCGGGCGTTCCTGCCGTCGCCGGTGCCGCCGGAGCTGGCGCCTGAGATGGTGGCGGGCGCGGTCAAGGTCGGTGCGACCGGGGCGGAGCGCTATCGAACGGCATATCCGAAGCTCAGCGACGTCGACCTGACCGTGGAGCTGCTCTCGGACGCCATGTTCCGCATGCCGACCACGCTCACCGCCGAGGCGCACGCGGCGGCCGGCGGACGGACGTGGCTGTTCGATTTCGCCTGGCGCAACCCGGCGGGCCTCAACCGGCACTCGATCGACGTGCCGTTCGTGTTCGGCCTCCCGGACACGCGGTTCGCCGCCCGGCTCCTCGGCTCACCCGCGCCGGACGGGTTCCCGGCGCTGTCCGACGCCGTCCGGAAGGCGTGGACGTCGTTCGCCGCCGGTGGCGATCCGGGGTGGGCCCGGTACGACGCGTCCGCCGGACGGATCGCCCGGGTCTGGGACGACGAGATCTCGGACGGGCCGCTGTCGATCGCGCCGTCCATCCCGATCTGGCGGGACGCCCTCTGAGCCCTGTGCGCCGATCGCGCCGTCAGGCCGGTCGGAACCCGAGGGTCTGAAGCACGGACACCTTGCCGGTGTCGAGGCTGTAGTAGGCGGCCACGAGGCCGAGGGTGCCCTTGGCGACCTTCGGCGACAGCGCCGGATCGGCGGCCAGCGTGGAGGCCGTGCGCAGGGTCTGGGCCCGGATGGTCTCGTCGACCACGTCACCGCCCTTGGTCTTGGCCGTTTCGTAGGCGGGCTTGACCGAGTTCACGATGGCGTTCAGGTGGGGCGGCAGCGGCTTGTTGTGCTGGAGCGACTCCACCGTCGCCTTGACCGCCCCGCACCGCTGGTGGCCCATGACCACGATGAGCGGCGTCTCGTGCTCGAGCGGCCCGTACTCGATGGAACCGGTGACCAGGTCGTCGATGGTCTGTGCGCCGGTGCGCACGACGAACAGGGCTCCGACGCCCTGGTCGAACACCGTCTCCGGCGGCAGCCGCGAGTCGATGCAGGACACGACCACGGCGAACGGGTTCTGCGCCGGGGCGACCTCCTGCCGCCGCTCCACGCTCTCCTGCGGGCACGTGCGTTTCCCGGCGGCCCACGTCTGGTTCCCCTGCGCGAGCTTGTTCCATGCCTGGGTCGGGGTGAGTTTCTCCGCGGTCTTGGTACCGGTGGTCTGCGTGGGCGTGGTGGTCGGCGTGGGCGTGGCGTTCTGCGCGACAGGGACCGCCGAGCCCGTGCGGCTGGAGCCGCACGCGCCCAGCGACGGAATCAGCGCGGCGAGGCCCAGGCCTCCCGTGGCCAGTCCAGAACGCAGCATTACCCGACGTGAGTAGTCATTCACTCCATTGAGGTACCGCCCTCACCTACCGGGGCATCCCGCAAACCGGCAAAGGATGTTCGTGGATCCGGTCGTTCTCCCCCAAAGGAGTCGGGCCCGGAGGGGTCAGATCCAGCCCATGTCGCGGGCGGCGCGGAGGGCGGCGACGCGGTTCGGCTCGCCGAGTTTGGTCATCGCGGTCGAGAGGTAGTTGCGGACGGTCCCCTCGCTGAGGTGCAGCAACTCGGCGACGCGCGCGGTCTCGGCGCCCGCGCCGACCAGCCGGAGGATCTCGCGCTCGCGGTCGGTGAGCGGGTTGTCCCCGGCGGCCATCGCGCTCGCGGCGAGTTCGGCGTCCAGGTAGCGGCCGCCTCCGTGGACCTTGCGGATCGCGGCGGCGAGCTCGTCGGTCGGGGCGTCCTTGGCGACGAAGCCCCGGACGCCCGCGGTCATCGCGCGGCGCAGGTATCCGGGGCGGGCGAAGCTGGTCAGGACGCACACCGCGCTGCGCGCGCCGTCGGCGTTCAGGCGCTCGGCGACGGTCAGGCCGTCCATTCCGGGCATGTCGATGTCGAGGACGGTCACGTCCGGGTCGTGCGCGGCGACCGCGGCGGCGACCTCGTCCCCGCGGCCGACCTCGGCGACCACCGTGAGGTCCGGCTCCAGGCCGAGCAGCGCCGCGACCGCGCCGCGGATGAGGTGCTCGTCGTCCGCGAGCAGGACGGTGATCACGACGCCGCCTCGGTCACGCGGTCCGGCGCGTCCAGGGGGAGGACGGCCCGGAGCAGGAATCCGTCGCGGCCGTGCGGACCGGCCGTCAGCTCGCCGCCGAGCAGCGCCACGCGCTCGCCCAGCCCCGCCAGCCCGGACCCCTCCGCGCCCGCTCGCGCGTCCCGGCGGACGCCGTCGTTGGTCAGCTCCAGCACCACCGTGTCACCGTATCCGCTCAGGCCGATCCGGCAGGTCCGCGCGTCGCTGTGCTTGATCACGTTCGTGGCCCCCTCCCGGATCACCCAGGCGAGGGCGGCCCGGACCTCCGGCGGCAGTCCGTCCGGCACCGGGCCCACCTCGCACCGGACGCCCGCCGTCTCCAGCACCGCCCGCACCCCGGCGAGCTCGGCGTCCACCTCGATCGCCCGGTAGCCGCGCACCGCCGCGCGGACCTCGCGGAGCGCGTCCCGGGCCGCGCGCCGCACGTCCGCCATCTCGGCGCGGGCGCGCTCCGGGTCGGCCTCGGTCATCCGCGTCGCCAGCTCGCTCTTCACCGCGATCAGCGACAGGCTGTGGCCGAGCAGGTCGTGCAGGTCGCGGGAGAACCGCAGCCGCTCCTCCGACACCGCGGCCCGCGCGAGCGCCTGCCGGACGGCGTGCATCTCCAGGTGCAGATCCCAGATGCGGCGCTGGTAGCGGTTGACGAACGCGACGATCCCGCCGGTCGCGGCGAGGATCGCGAACGCGAACGGCACCGCCCACCAGGACATCGGCCGGTCCGAGGTCACCTTCCAGGCCGCGATCATGGACGGCACCTCGACCGCGGCCGTCCCGAGGCAGAGCAGGACGACCGTCCGGACGCGCATCGGGGCCAGTACGACGGCCGACAGCCAGAAGTACGGGATCATGATCGCCAGCGGATGCGCGATGAGCAGCGGGCTCAGCACGACCGCGAGGACGCCGCCCGCCACGACGTCCCGGCGGTCCGGCCGACCGTCCAGGCCGCGGGCGATGATCCGCGTGTAGAGCCAGAACAGGACGCCGAGACCCGCGAGGGCGAGCAGCAGCAGCGGCATCGGCAGCCGCCCGTCCCGGTGTCCGAGGAACAGTCCGACGAACGTCGGCGCGAGGACTCCGGCCCCCGCGAGCAGGAACGACCGGTAGGTGACCCGGCGGTACCGCCCGAACCGCGCCGCGGCGCGTCGTTCCAGCTCAGCGGATGTGGTGGCGTCCATGTGCGGCACCCTACTTCGCGGCTCGGCGGCGGTTCCCGGTCACGAGACGACGGTTCCCGGTCACGAGCGCCTCGGTTCCCAGCGGAAGCGGCGCTCGGCGAGCCGGTGGGCCACGCCCGTCCAGACGGCCAGGATCGCGAAGGACGGCAGGCACGCGAGCCATCCGCCGCCGATCCCGACCGCGGGCGGGACGCCGTGCGCGGTGAAATCGCGTCCGAAGTACCCGGTACGGACGATCTCCACGACGGGCGTCAGCGGCAGCGCGCGCAGCAGCTGCTGGACGACCTCCGGCACCACTCCCAGCGGGAACATCACCCCGGCGCCCGCCATGCAGGCGAACATCACGGGCAGGACGGTCAGCTGCGTCAGCTCGGCGGTCGGGGTGAACCCGGAGACGACGAACGCGAGCAGCGCGAACACCACGACGCCGCCCGCGATCCCGGCGAGCATCAGCAGCGGGTCGGCGGGCATCCGGCCGCCGAACGCCGCCGCCAGCACCACCACGAGGACGACCACCTGCGCCAAGTACAGGACGGTCGCGGTGAGGACGCTGCCGCCGAGGATCTCGGTGTCGCTGAGCGCGGTGCCGCGCATCCGCTTGAGCGTGCCGTCCTCGCGGCGCGTGGTGAACACCGTCGCGAGGTTCATGAACAGGGCGAAGAGCAGGAAGAACGCCAGATGGCCCGTGCCCTGCAGGAGCGCCGCGTCCACGCCCTGGATCTTCTGGCCGCGCATCGGGAACAGCATCCCGACGAACAGCA
This sequence comes from Spirillospora sp. NPDC052269, assembly GCF_040679435.1. Classification (NCBI taxonomy): domain Bacteria; kingdom Bacillati; phylum Actinomycetota; class Actinomycetes; order Streptosporangiales; family Thermomonosporaceae; genus Spirillospora; species Spirillospora sp. NPDC052269. The sequence goes on along the minus strand of NZ_JBFAUU010000017.1, from coordinate 130,219 downwards.
GCGGCAGGCCGACGCTGATGAACAGCGCCGTCCGGTTGCGCCACAGGAGCCTGGCGTCCAGCCGCGCGACGCCGACGAGGTGGTCCCGGCCGATCGCGATCATGATCCGGCTCCCGCCGTGGTGAGGAAGACGTCCTCCAGGGACGCGTTGTCGACGCGCAGGCCGGACAGGGTGAGGTGCCGCTCGTCCGCCCAGCGCAGCAGGCCGTGGAGGCCGGACTGGAGATCGTCCGGCGGGAGGGTGTAGGTGGCGGTCGCGTGCCCCGCGTCCACCTCGATCCCTGCGGCGACCCCGCGCAGCCGGGGCAGCTCCGCGACCGGCAGGCCGGACGGGACGCGGAACCGGACGCGGTCGCCGTGCCCGCCGACCACCTCCGCGACCGTCCCGGACGCCACGATCCGCCCCCGGTGCATGATCGCCAGCCGGTCCGCGAGCTGCTCGGCCTCCTCCAGGTAGTGCGTGGTGAGCAGGACGGTCAGCCCCTCCCCGACGAGGTCCGCGACCGTCCGCCGGGTGGCGTGCCTGGCCTCGGGGTCCATGCCGGTGGTCGGCTCGTCCAGGAAGAGGACGTCGGGACGTCCGGTGAGGGCGAGGGCCAGGTCGAGGCGGCGCTTCTGCCCGCCCGACAGCTGCCGTGTCCGGACCCGCGCCTGCTCGCGCAGGCCGACGAGCTCGAGCAGCTCGTCCCGGGGACGGGGGTCCTCGACGAACCCGCGCCAGTGGTCGATCGTCTCGGCCGTGGTGAGGTCGGCGAAGAACCCGCCCTCCTGCAGCATGATCCCGAGGCGCGGGCGGACGGCCCCGCGCTCCCGGTAGGGGTCCCGGCCCAGCACCCGGACCTCCCCGGAGTGCGCCGCCCGGTGCCCCTCGACGGTCTCCATCGTCGTCGTCTTCCCCGCCCCGTTCGTCCCGAGCAGCGCGAACAGCTCACCGCGCGCCACCTCGAACGACACCCCGGCCACGGCCTCGAACTCCCCGTACCGCTGCCGCAACTCCCTGACCCGGACCGCCGTGTTCGTCATGCCCCAAGGCTCGCGAGAACGCGTCCGGGCCGGTAGACGCAGGTATCACCGCTCTCGCAGGCGTCCGTCAGGCCCGGCGGATGACAGCTGTCATATGCGCACGCCGAACGGGCAGAATGAGGGCATGCGCGTGGCTCTGTGTCAGATCGAGGTCGGCGACGACCCCAAGGAGAACCTGGACCGCGTCCTCGCGGCGCTCGCCGAGGCCGCCGGCACGCCGGGAGGTTGCGACCTCGCGGTGTTCCCGGAGGCGTCGTGCCTCCGCTTCGGCAACGACCTCGCGGCCGCCGCCGAACCCCTCGACGGGCCGTGGCTCACGGCCGTCCGCGAGGCCGCCCGCGACCACGGCGTCAACGTCGTCATCGGCACCTTCGAGCCCTCCGGGGCCGAACGCGTGTACAACACCGTCGTCGGCGTCTCGTCCGACGGCGAGGTGGTCGGCTCCTACCGCAAGCTGCACCTCTTCGACGCGTTCGGCGACCGCGAGTCCGAGCGCGTCGCGCCGGGCGACCGGCCGGTCGTCCTCGACCTGGCCGGCCACCGCCTGGGCGTCGTCACCTGCTACGACGTCCGCTTCCCCGAGCTGGCCCGCGCCCTGGTCGACCAGGGCGCCGACATCCTCGTCATCCCCGCCGCCTGGGCCCAGGGCGTCTTCAAAGAGGAGCACTGGACGACCCTCGTCCGCGCCCGGGCCATCGAGAACACCACGTGGGTCGTCGCCGTCGACAAGGCCCCCGACCGCACCCGCCCGCCGCGCGGCTTGCCCGGCGGCGTCGGCCGGAGCCTGCTGGTCGACCCGATGGGCAACGTCGTCACCGACCTGGGGCCGTTCCCGTCCGTCCGCGTCCTGGACCTGGACCCGGGCCTCACGGCCAGGGTCCGCGAGACCCTGCCGTCCCTGAGCCACCGCCGCCGCGACGTCCTTTAGGGGTCGGGACGCGCTTTGGCGTCAGGACGCGACCCAGGCCACGTGGCCGATCGACTTCGGGTCGCCGGCCAGGTCGAGCATGGCGGCGGCCACGTCCGCGCGCCTGATCGTGCGGGTCTTGGGCGGCGCGTGGTCCAGCCCGAGGCGGTAGGTCCCGGTCGGCGGGCCGTCCTGGAGCATCGGCGGCCGGACGAGCGTCCAGTCGATGCCGTCCGCGTTCTCGATCATGGTCTCCGCCCGGAGGAGGTCCTCGAAGGGCCTCTCGAGGATCTTGCTGACCAGCGGCTTGATGACGCGGCCGCCGAGGAACCCGTCACCGGGGTCGGAGTAGGGCGCCGCGGCGCTGACCGTCAGGAGCCGCCGGGTCCCCGCCGCGCGCATGCCCGCGATGATGGACGTGGCGCTGCGCGTGTGCACGGTGGTCGCCGCGCGTCCCTCCCGGGACCCGAGGCAGGACAGGACCGCGTCCCGCCCCTCGACGGCGGACTCGACCGCGGCCGGGTCCATGACGTCCCCGACCAGCACGTCCACGCCGGCGCGCACGTCCTCGGCCAGCCGGGAGGCGTCCCGGACGACGGCGGTGACCTCATGGCCGCGCCGGATCGCCTCGCGGCACGCGGCCGTCCCGATCCCGCCGGACGCACCGAAGATCGTGAGCTTCATCGATCATCCCTCCCCAGGGGTTAGTAAACACTCACTCACCCCTAGAGTGTGGGTAAGCGTTCACTCACCTGTCAAGGGGGCCCCGCCGAGATGACCACCGCTCGCGAGCGCATGCTCGACGCCCTCGCCGAGATCATGCGCACCCGCGGACTCGCCGAGGCCACCACCAAGGAGATCGCCCGCCTGGCCGGCTGCTCCGAGGCGCTCCTCTACAAGCACTTCCGCGACAAGGAAGAACTCATGCTGAGCGTCCTGAGCGAACGCATGCCCCCGTTCACCCACCGCCTCAACCCCGGCGAGGACACCGTCCAGGGCAACCTGACCGCCACCGCCCGGGGCGGCCTGCGCTTCTACCGCAAGGCGTTCCCGATGATGGCCGGAATGCTCACCCGACCCCGCGTCCTGGCCGCCACCCGCGAATCCCTGAGCAAGTACAACGCGGGCCCGCGAGAACCCGTCACCGCCGTGGCGCGCTACCTGGACGCCGAGAAGACCCGAGCCCGCATCCGCCCCGACGCGGACACCGCCTCCATCGCCGCCCTCCTCATCGGCGCCACCTTCCAGCAGGGCTTCCTCCTCTTCTTCACCTCCGGCCCGGACGGCCCCGACCCCACCGAAGAAGACGCCGCCTACCTCGTCCACCCCCTCCTCCCCGCCCTCCTCCCCGCCCCGGCCGTCTGAGGGCACGTCCCCTGCCGAGGGGCCTACCATCCTTCGCATGCCCCACCTGCCGTTCTCAGTGCCCCTGTCTCTTCGCGGGTTCACCAGCCGAGTGTGGACGGCGGAGGAGTGGGCGCGAATCCAGCAGGGGCATGCGTCACGCGACATGGACGACAAATGGGACCTGGTCGTCGAGGGCGACACCCTGTTCGCCTATCGGAGCTGGACCGGCTTCTGCGTTTACGAGGCGACGTTCACCGAGGTCGAGGGCGGCCGACGCGTCGCAGAAGTACGGGTGGAATCCGACCCGGAGCGATACCGGCGCCGCTCGGATGCCCATGACCTCACCCTGCTCGAAATCCTGATCAGGGGAGCACTGCTGGGCGAGGAACAGGATTCTGAGCTGGTGGAGCGGTGGCGGGCCACGCTGCCGCCGAACCCGCCCTCACCGAGCGCATGACAAGACAGCGGGGATGCCTGAGCTGCGAGAGCACTCCCGCGATCCGGTTCCGTTGCGCCTTGCCGGACGACGCATGGTGTGGTGGAGCAGGAAAACGATCTAGACCTTGATCCTGGCGTCTCGTAGCGTCGCCGCATGACGACTGTGCTCTGCGTACCGCAATGGCAAGGATCGGCGTCGAGCAAGGCGCCGCGGCTGATGGCCGGTGCCCGCCGCGTCGCCGAGCTCGTCCCTGCCGACGCGGTGGTGACCGTGCCGGTGATGGAAACCGGCGGGGACAAGGCCGCCGGGATCCGCGCCTACGACGCGCTCGTGGAGAACCAGCGGGCGACGCGGAAGGCACTGGCCGGCATCGATGACCGGGTGATCACCATCGGCGGCGACTGCGCGGTCGACATCCCGCCGATCGCCGCCGCCCACGCCCGCTACGGGGACGCCTTGACGGTGCTCTGGATCGACGCGCACCCGGACGTCTACAGCCCTCAGACCCTGCGGTCGGGCGCCTTCCACGGGATGGTGGTGCGCGCGCTGCTCGGAGACGGGCCGGTCGGCCTCACGCCGGAGCGGCCCTTGGCGCCACGGCAGGTGATCATCGCCGGGGAGCGGGCGGGCGACGCATCCGAGCACGAGTACATCGCGAAGACCGGCCTGCGCAGGTACGGCGTCGACGACCTGGAGCGCGTGCTCGAAGGTCTGCGTGGCCCCGTGTACGTGCACATCGACCTCGACGTCCTGGAGCCCACCGCCTTCGGCGCGACCTGCTACCCAGAGCCGAACGGCGTGCAACCGCAGCAGCTGGTCGAGCTTGTCTCCCAGGTGGACGACATCGTCGGGGCGGCCATCACCGAGCACGCGCCCTCCGGTGACGACATCGACCCCGGCGAGGCCGAGACGATCCGCCTGCTGGGCGCAGCGCTGATGCGCTGACGGTCGAGCGGGTCCCGCCACGTGCCGCTCGCCCAGGTCCAGGTGTTCGGCTGACGGAGGCCGTGGGCTGCGTGGCGTGGACGGGCCGGTCAGGTGGCTTCGGGGTCGAAGGGGGGTCGTGCGCCGTGGGGCAGTTCGGTGGCCAGGGTCGGCTCGGGAAGGCTCGGACGGGGCACCGGGGGCTCGAGCAGGTGTTTGCGGATGAAGGTGTTGGGGTTCAGGTCGGCGGGGTCGAAGTCCTCGAACCCGGGGCCCAGCGATTCGCGCATCCCCTGCCGGGCCGCGTCGGCCATGGCCCGGACCTGACGCAGCGTCCGGCCCGCCTGCCGGGCGGCCTCCGGCAGCCGCTCGCCGAAGATCAGCAAGGCCAGGAGGGCGAGCACTCCCAGCTTGACCAGCCCGATGTCGAACACCGCGCCCCCTTCGTCCGCCACCCGGTCAAGTGACATTTAAGCATTGACGCAAGTATATGGGGCGGGGCGGCGGTCCCGCGCCGGGGGCGGGTCGCGTCAGAGCGCGGGGGCCGGGGCGCCCAGGCGGTAGTCGCTGCTGGAGAACGCGGCGGCGACGGCGAAGCGGTCCGCGCGGACGAGCGTCTGCCGCCACTCGATGAGGCGCCTGTCGCCGTCGCGGCCGAGCCGGTCGATCGCGAACAGGGCGGTCGTCGGGGGGCAGTCGAGCAGCAGGCGTTCCGCCGGGCCGGGCACGACGGCGCGGATGCGCTCCCATCCGCTGCTGATACGCGTGCCGCAGTGGCGTTCGAGCTCGTCGTAGAGCGAGGTGCGGGTGAAGTCGACGTTCAGGAGCGGGCCCGCGACGTCCGCGGGCAGCCAGACCCGGTCGACGGCGAGGGGTTCGTCGTCGGCCAGGCGGAGGCGTTCGAGGTAGACGAGGGGCGTGGACTCCTCGAGGCCCATGCGGACGGCGATGACGCCGTCCGCGCGGCGGTCGAGCACGCGGACGACGCTGCGCTGGACGGCGCCGACCTCCTCGACCGAGCGGAAGAGGCTGTAGGCCTCGCCGAACGGCTGCTCCAGCGGACGGCCCGTGGTGAACCGGGACGGCCTGCCGCGCTGGGCGGTGACGAGGCCCTCGGCCCGGAGCTGCCGGAGCGACTCGCGGACCGTGTGCCGGCTGACCTGGTACTCCGCGACGAGGTCGTGCTCGCCGGGGAAGACGTCGTGGAACTCGCCCTCCTCGAGACGGCGCAGCAGGTCGGCGCGCAGTTGCGCCCAGAGCGGCTTGCCCGCGGACCGGACGAGCGGACGCGGGCCGGGCTGCGCGCTCACGGCACCCTCCTGGACGCGGGGGGCCGATAGAAGGCATGGGACACGGCGTAAATGTACGACCTTCCAGGAACGGGACGAACCCCGGGCTCGTCCCGAGGTTCGTCAGGCCACGACGCCGACCAGCATCGACACCCCCACCGCGAGCAGCAGGGCGGCGAAGGCCCGCTGCAGGGCGGCGCCCGAGAGCATGGCCGCCAGCCGCTTGCCCTCCCAGGCGCCGAGGATGGCGGCGCCCACGAACGGGACGAAGATCGCGAAGTCGAGGGAGTCTCCCCCCACCGCCAGGCGGGTGGTGAGGGACACCACCGAGTTGATGAGGATGACCACGAGGCTGGTGCAGACCGCCTTCCGCATCGGCAGGCGGAGCACCGAGACCAGCGCGGGGACGACGAGGAAGCCGCCGCCGACCCCCAGCAGCCCGGTCACCGCGCCCAGGCCGGCTCCGGCGGCGGCGGTGCGCAGGCGTCCGTTCCCGTGCGCGGGTTCCGCCCGGCCTCCGTCCGGGTCATCGCCGTTCTCGTCCCGCTCGGCCAGGATCGTGCCCCCGGCGGGTCGCGGGTCCGCGACGCCGGAGCGGCGCGCACCGGACACGACCGCCGGGGACGCGGCGTCGCGACGGGCGGAGCGCGCCGCGCGGGCTCCGCGGAGCATCACCGCGGCCGCGGCGGCGGCCAGGAGGGCGAACGCGGTGGTCAGCACGCCCTGCGGGATGCGGTGGGTGAGCACCGCCGCCCCGATGGCCGGGAGCACTCCGGTCGCGGCGAACAGCGCGCCGGTGCGCCACTGGATGTTGCCGGTGCTGGAGTGCCGGACGAGCGCGGTGATGGACGTCGCGATGACGATGGCCAGGCTCGTCGTCCCGGCGTCGGCGGGCGAGACGCCCAGCAGGTACACCAGGGCCGGGACGGCGAGCACTCCCCCGCCGCCGCCGAGCGCGCCGAGCGCCAGCCCGACCGCCGCTCCGCAGAGCAGGGCGAGGACGACGACGCTCACGCGGACACGTCGCCGGAAGCGGTTCCGGCGGGACGCGCCACCTCGCCGTCCCAAGCGGAGAATCCGCCGCGCAGGTCGACGGCCTCGAAGCCGCGGGCGCGCAGGGCGGACGCGGCCACCGACGAACGGTTGCCACCGGCGCAGAACACGGTCAGCGGCCGGCCCGCGGGCAGTTCGCCCAGGCGGGCGAGCAGCTCGGGCAGCGGGACGAGGTGGGAGCCGGGGATGGTGCCGACGTCCTGCACCTCGCCCGGTCCGCGGACGTCCACCAGCACGACGTCGTCCGCCGCCTCGGCGAGCCGGACGGCGAGGGCGCCCGCCTCCACGCGCACGGCGGCGCGCAGGTGCGCGGTGTCGACCGCCTCGACCGGCGTGGCCAGGGCTCCCTGGACCCGGTCGAAGCCGATGCGGGCGAGGCGGTTGCGGGCCTCGCGCGCGGTGGACGGGTCGCCGCAGAGAACGATCTCGTCCTGGGCGTCGAGCACCTCGCCGGCCAGCTCGGCGAACCGTCCGCCCAGGGGGATGTTGACCGCGCCCGGCACGTGGGCCGCGGCGAACGCCTCCGGGTCGCGCGTGTCCAGGATGCTGGCCCCACCCACGTTGGCCTGCAGGAACGCGTCCGGCGTGAGGGACGGGACGGGGGCGTCCTCGTCCAGGACGGGACGGGCCTGGCGGTTGCGCACGGAGGTGAACGCGAAGTACGCGGGCACGGAGGGCTGGGCCTCGACCACGGCGGCGACGAACTCGTTCTCGGTCATGTCCGCCAGGGCGTAGTTCGTCCGACGCTGTGCGCCGATCGTGCTGCTCAGATCGGTCGACAGGTTCTTGCCGCAGGACGAGCCCGCTCCGTGCGCGGGGTAGACGCGCGTGCCGTCCGGGAGGGTGAGCAGGGCGCGGGTCGAGCCGTAGAGGGCGCGGGCCATCTCGTCGGCGGACCGGCCCCGGGAGCTGAGCAGGTCGGGACGGCCGACGTCGCCGATGAACAGCGTGTCGCCGGTGAGGATTCCGTAGGGGACGGCGTCGCCCGCGTTCTCACGGACGACGACGCAGATCGACTCCGGAGTGTGGCCGGGGGTGTGCAGGATCTCCAGGTCGACCTCGCCGAGGCTGAGGCGCTCGCCGTCCGCGAGGGGGTCGACGTCGAAGTCGAGCGCGGCGGACGAGCCGTAGGAGATGCGCGCGCCGGTGCGCTCGGCCAGCTCCAGGTGACCGGAGAGGAAGTCGGCGTGGATGTGGGTCTCGATGACCCGCTCGATGGTCAGGCCGTGCTGCTCGGCCGTGGCGATGTACTCGTTGACGTCCCGCTGGGGGTCGACCACGACCGCCCGGCCGGAGACGCGGTCGCCGACGAGGTAGGAGGCGTGGGAAAGGCACTCGAGATAGAACTGCACGAAGACCAGCGGTCCGGTGCGGTCGGTCATGGAGACTCCTGGATGGACGGTTTCAGCGCGCCTTGAAGGCGGCGAGATCGGGGTGTGCCGGTCCGGCGGCCAGGACGGGCACCGGCGTCGCGAGGACGGCGAAGAGCGAAGGCGGAGGCGCGGGCGGCCGGGTCAGGCGAGCCCGCGGAGCATGAGGTTCCAGTACAGGAACGGCAGGCCGCGCCGCTTGAGGTACCACATGTCGGTGCGCTCGCGGAGGGTGTCGATCACCGGGATGGACGGGGTGGGCCGTCCGCTGTAGTCGAACTCGGCGAGCAGCATCTTCCGGCGGGCCGTGGTCAGCGGGCAGGAGGCATAGCCGTTGTAGGAGGCCGTGGGCTCCCGGCCGTCGAGCGCCGCGAGGAGGTTCTCCACCACCACCGGCGCCTGCTTCCGGATGGCCGCGCCGGTCTTGGAGTTCGGCGACGAGCCGGCGTCGCCGAGGGCCCAGACGTCGGGATACCGGACGTGCCGCATCGTGTGCTTGTCGATCTCGACGTATCCGGCGGGGTCGTCCGCGCCGGCCAGGGGGCTCTGCTTGATCCAGTCCGGGGCGCTCTGCGGCGGGACGAGGTGGGCCATGTCGTACGGCAGGGTCGTCCTCTCCCCGCTGCCCAGGCTCGTGACGACGACCTCGCGGGCGTCGGGCCGCACCTCGGTGACCTCGCTGCCGAAGTGGACGTTGATGCCGTACCGGCGGACGACGTCCTCGAGGACGCGCGAGAACTCCGGGACGCCGAACATGGCCGCACCCGGGAGCACGAGGTGGACGTCGATCTTGCCGAGGACGCCCTGCTCGCGCCAGTAGTCGGCGGCGAGGTAGGCGATCTTCTGCGGGGCGCCGGCGCACTTGATGGCTCCCGGGGGCATGCTGAACACCGCGCTGCCCGAACGGGTGCCGCGGATGAAGCGCCAGGTCGCGGGGGCGGTCGTCGGCAGGTAGTTGCTGGACAGGCCGTCCTGGCCGAGCCCGTCCTCAAGGCCCGGGACGCGGCCCCAGTCCAGCTGGATGCCCGCGCAGACCACGAGGTGCTCGTAGTGGAGCGTCCCGCCGTCGTCGAGCGTCACCTCATGCGCCTCGGGGTCGACGGCGGTCGCGGCGTCGCGGATCCACCGGACGCCCTTCGGCATCACCGACTTCTCCGAGCGGATGCTCTCCCTCAGGGGCGCCCGCCCGCCGCCGACCAGCGTCCACAGCGGCTGGTAGAAGTGCCGGGCGGACGGCTCGACCACCGCGACGTCCTGCTGTCCGGCGCGGCGGAGCCGGGCGGCGACCGAGATCCCCGCGCTCCCGCCGCCGATGATCACGATCCGGTGATGTCGCCTGGACTGCACGAGAACCCCCCAAAGCCGCCAAATGTACGGACATTAAGCTGCCAGGCGTTCTCGCCACATGCAAGCACTGCAAGGACCTAACCGCTCATTGTCCGTACATTTCCGCACGATGGAAGACGTCCGGCCCCGGCATGCGCCGGGCGGGGGGCGACGGCCAAAGCCGTCCGGCCGCCCGAACCAGGCGGCCGGACGGCCAGGTCACCAGGTGACGGGAAGCGCGCGCGGGCGGCGGACGAACCGGTTGTTGACGTGCCAGGGGACCTCGTCGGCGGGGACGGCCAGCCGCAGCTCGGGGAGGCGCCGGGTCAGCGTGGACAGCGCCACCTGCAACTCCATCCTCGCCAGGGACGCGCCCACGCAGCGGTGCAGGCCGAACCCGAAGGCCAGGTGCGGGTTGTCGGCGCGGGCGATGTCCACGGCCTCGGGATCGGGGAACACCGAGCCGTCGCGGTTGGCGGCCGACAGTTCGACCAGCACCTGGTCGCCCCGGCGCATCTTCACCCCGCCGACCTCCGCCTCCTCCAGCACGAAGCGGGTGAACGAGCCCTGGGAGACCAGCGGGACGTACCGGAGGAGCTCCTCGACCGCCGTGGGGACCAGGTCGGGCCGTTCGCCCAGCCTCTTGTAGTCGCCCTCGCGCAGCAGCAGGAACACGAAGTTGGGGATCTGCGACGCGGTCGTCTCGTGTCCGGCGGCCAGCAGGGTGCGCAGCAGGTTGACCATCTCGTCGAGGCTGAGCCGGTCGCCCTCGATCCGCGCGCGGACCAGCGCGCCGATGAGGTCGTCGGTGGGGTGCTCGACCCGCCGCTCCGCCTGCTCGGCCAGGTAGTCGTTCATCTCGGCGATGCTGGCCAGGACCTCTTCGGGCGTCAGGCCGCCGTCGTCGACCAGGGTGTCGACCCAGGCGGTGAAGCGGGCCTGGTCCGCCGTGGGCACGCCCAGCAGGTCGCAGATGACCTGGACCGGCAGCGCCAGTCCGAACGACTCGAACAGGTCGGCCGGCGGGCCCTGCTCGATCATGGCGTCGACCAGGCGTTCGGCGATGCGCTCGGTGCCCGGACGCAGCCGCTCGATCCGCCGGGGCGTGAAGGTGCGGAAGACGAAGCGCCGCACCCGGGTGTGGTCGGGCGGGTCGGTGCTCACCATCGTCTGCGCGGACGGGTCCACCGGGGTCGTGCGGGCGATGTCGGCGTCGGCGATTCCCGCCCGCCGGGGATCACGCCCGAAGGCGGGGCCGCTGAGGACGTGCCGGGCGTCCTCGTACCGGGTGACCAGCCAAACCGGCGCGCCGTAGGGCGGCTGGACCCGGATGGGCGGCCCGTCGTCGCGCACGTTCCGGAGTTCGGGGGCGAGCCGCAGGGCGTGGTCGGTGGGGAACGGGAAAGCGGGAAGTCCGGGCATGGCGAATCCCATCGGGGTCGCACCGCGGTGTCAGCCGGAGCTGAAAGGGGTGAATCGCGCAATCCAGAACGTACTCACGCTAATCTCACCCCCTGCTCCCAACAAGGACAGGTTCCCCTTACCCTCCCCGCGCTCCCTACGGGGCCGTGGGGCGGGTGAAGTCCACGTCGCGGGCGGGCTCGCCGGGCCAGGTCAGGCGGGTGGGGGTGGCGGGGGTCTCGGCGATGACGCGCGCGTTGGCGATGACGTGGGTGGGACGGGTCTGGCGGCGGATCGCGTCGTACGGGGACGTCGCCGGAAGGATGATCAGGCTCGCGGGACGGGACTCCGCGATGCCGTAGCGGTCGCCCAGGTGCAGGACGCGTGCGGCCCGGTCGGTGATCATGCGGAAGGCCTCGTCGATCTCGGCGGCGCCGGTCAGCTGCGCGGCGGCGACGCCGACGAGGGCGACCTGGAGGGACGAGGCGGTCCCGAGCGGGTACCAGGGGTCCATGACGTCGTCGTGGCCGAAGGCGACGTTGACGCCCGCGGCGAGCATCTCCTTGACCTGGGTGAGGCCGCGGCGCTTGGGGTAGTCGTCGAAGCGGCCCTGGAGGCAGAGGTTCGCCATGGGGTTGCTGACGAGGTTGATGCCGCTGCGGGCCAGGACGCGCTGGAGCTTGTAGGAGTAGGCGCCGTTGTAGGAGCCCATCGCGGTCGTGTGGGACGCGGTGGCGCGGTCGCGGAGGCCGCCGCGGCGGGCGAGCGTCGCGAGGACCTCGACGAAGCGCGACTGCTCGTCGTCGATCTCGTCGCAGTGGGCGTCCAGGAGGAGGCCGTGGCGCTCGGCGATGTCGAAGGCGATCTCGAGGGAGCGGACGCCGTCCTCGCGGGTGTCCTCGAAGTGCGGGATGGCGCCGATGACGTCGGCGCCGCGCTCGGCTGCCTTCTCCAGGAGCTGCGGGCCGTCCTCGAAGGAGACGATGCCCTCCTGGGGGAACGCGACGAGCTGCAGGTCGACGACGTCCCGGACGCGGTCGCGGACCTCGACCATGGCGTCCAGGGCGACCAGGCCGGGGTCGGTGACGTCCACGTGGCTGCGGACGTGCAGGACGCCGTTGGCGGCGTACCAGCGGAGCACCTCGGTGGCCCGGTCGATGACGTCCTGCCTGGTCAGGGACTGCTTGCGCTCGGACCAGACGGCGATGCCCTCCCAGAGGGAGCCGGACGCGTTCCAGCGCGGCTCGCCCGCGGTGAGGGTGGTGTCCAGGTGGACGTGCGGCTCGACGAAGGGGGCCGAGGCCAGGCCGCCCGCGCCGTCCGCGAGGAGGTCGCCGGTGCCCTGGCCCGCGGGGACGATCCGGGCGAACCGGCCGTCCTCGACCTCGATGTCGTGCAGACCCTCGCGGTCGGTCAGGCGGACGTTGCGGATCACCTTCACCGGCGGACTCCTCAGCTGGACGGGCGGACGGTTGGACGGGGCGGTTGCGGAACCGGTCAGTTGGACGAGGCGGCGACGGGCGCGGGCGCCCGGCGGCGGGACAGCACCAGGTAGAGGCCGCCGGCGACGACCACGCCCGCGAGCCATGACAGGTCGATGCCGCCGAGGGCCTTGGCGCCGGGGCCCTGCAGGGCCTCCGGGATGCCGTACTGGAAGGTCCAGGTGGCCAGCGCGCCGAGGAGGAAGGAGACGACTGCGTCCCAGCGGATGTCGCCGAGGCGGGACGATCCGGGCGGGTCGTAGAGGGCTTGGATGTCCACGTTCTGCCGCTTGACGACGTAGAAGTGGACGGCCATGACCGCGGCCCACGGGACGACCCAGGTCACGAGGCCGGCGAGCCAGGCGTCCAGGGTGTGCGCGAAGTCCTCCTGGAAGATCAGGAGGATCGTGAAGGCGGCGGCGAAGATCCCGACGCCGTAGGAGACGGCGCGGCGGGACACGTTCCAGTCGACGGTCTGGGCGGCCAGCGAGCAGGAGTAGACGTTCAGGATGTTCGTCGCGATCGGGCCGTGCACGACCAGCAGCAGCACCGGGATGGCGAGCGCGCCGAACGAGTCGACGATCATCTTGCCGGGGTCGGTGTTCTGGCTGACCGTGGCGAGGGACGCGCCGAGCACGCCGAGCCACACGACCGGGACGAACTGCCCGAGCACGCTCGACCAGTAGAGCTTGCGGCGGCTGACGCTCTCCGGAACGAACCGGGAGTAGTCGGACGCGTAGGCGAACCAGGTGATGCCCCAGCCGACGCCGATCGCGGTCATGACCGTGGTCATGGCCGAAATCCGGTTCTTGCCGGCGAGGTGCGCGCCCGGAAAGTCCCAGTGCACCCCGGTCTTGGTCCAGGCGACGGCGGTCATCGCGGCGAGCACCACGAGGGTGATCGGGACCGTCCACTTCTCGAACGAGGCGATCGCCTTGAACCCGGACGCCGCGATCCCGACCTGCAGGCCCATGATCAGCACGACGACGGCGATCTTCAGCGGGGTGCCGGCGCCGTGCACGCCGAGCTGCCCGAGCAGGGCCATCACCAGGTCCAGGACGATCCAGGTGTTGACCGCGCACCAGCCCGCCGACATGACGCCCTGCAGGGCGGCCGGGAGGTAGGCGCCGCGGCGGCCGAACGCGGACCGCGCCAGGACCATCTGGGTGACGCCGGTCCGCTGTCCCATCAGGACGAACAGCCCGAACACCGACATCCCGAGGACGTTGCCGGCGACGAGCACGGCGATGGTGTCGGTGAGGCTCAGCCCGAGCTTGATCCCGAGGGCGCCGAGCACCCAGTTGATCGGGGCGATGTTCGCGCCCGCCCAGATCCAGAACTGGTGCAGGGCGGTCGAGCTGCGAGCCCCGGGCGGGACGGGCTCCAGCGAGTGGGTGTGGTCAGCGGCCGGGGCGGGGTGCGTGCTTGTCATCTCGAGCGTTCAGCCTAGCGGGAATACTGGGCGGAAAGTACCGCTCCGTCCGTGATGTCCGCCCTGGTGAACGGCATGATCAGCCGCCTCTGGGTGACCGTGGTCACGGGGTCAGGCGGGTCTTCACGACCTTGCCCATGGCGTTGCGCGGCAGGGACTCCACGAGGTGGACGGCCCGGGGCCGCTTGTGGGCGGAGAGCCGCTCGGCCACGAAGTCGATCAGGCCCTTCTCCCCGACGCCGCCGTCGCCATCGCCGTCGCCCTCGCCGTCGTCCTCAAGGACGACGAAGGCCGTGACCTGCTCGCCGAGGTCCTCGTGCGGGACGCCGACGACGGCGGCCTCGCGGACGGCGGGGTGCGCCAGCAGCGCGTTCTCGACCTCGCCCGCGCCGATCCGGTAGCCGCCGCTCTTGATCAGGTCGGTGGACGCGCGGCCGACGATGCGGTGCCGTCCGTCCGGGTCGACGACCGCGATGTCGCCGGTGCGGAACCAGCCGTCCGGGGTGAACGCCTCGGCGGTGGCGTCCGGGCGGCCCAGGTAGCCGTCGAACAGGGTCGGCGCGGAGACCTCCAGGCCGCCGGGCGTCTCGCCGTCGGCGGGCACCGGCGCGCCGTCCTCGCCGACCAGGCGGGTGCGGACGCCGTGCAGCGGGAAGCCGACCGCGCCGGGGACGCGGTCGCCGTCCGCGCGGGCGCTGACCGTGATGAGGGTTTCGGTCATCCCGTACCGCTCGACGGGACGGTGCCCGGTGAGCTCGGCGAGGCGCTCGAACACCGGGACGGGCAGCGGCGCGCTCCCCGACACGAGCAGCCGGGCCCCGCGCAGCGCGGCGGCGGCCTCGGGGTCGCGGGCGACCCGCGACCACACCGTCGGGACACCGAAGAACAGCGTTCCACCGTCGCGCGCCGCGTCCGCGTAGGCCTGAGGCGTGGGACGTCCGGTGTGGACGAGCGGCGACCCGGCCCGCAGCGGCCCCAGCACGCCGAGCACCAGCCCGTGGACGTGGAACAGCGGCAGTCCGTGGACGAGGGTGTCGTCCGCCGTCCACTCCCACGCCTCGGCGAGCGCGTCCAGCCCGGCGGCGACGGCCGCGCGCGAGATCAGGACGCCCTTCGGCGCCCCGGTCGTCCCGCTCGTGTACAGGATGAACGCGGTCGAGCCCGGGTCCGTCCCCGGCGAGGCGGCGGTGCGGGGCGTCCGCACGACGTCGGCGCGGTCCGGTGCGGAGGCGACGTGCCGGCCGTCGGGGGTGCCTGACGGGCGGAGGCGGTCGACGGCGACGAGCGGCGGGACGTCCGGCCCTTCGAGAGCGGCGCCGGACGCGGCCAGCAGGTGCGTCGCACCCGAGTCGCGCAGGATGTGAGCGCGCTCGTCCGGACCGGAGTCGGGCGGCAGCGGCACCACGGGGACGCCCGCGAACAGCCCGGCGACGACGGCCGCGACGGTCTCCAGAGTGGGGGTCGCGTGCACGGCGACGGCCCGCGCGTCCCGGATCTCGGCGGCGATCGCGACCGCCCAGGCGCCCAGCGCCGGACGGGTCAGGGCGCGTCCGGCCACGGTGATCGCGGGACGTCCGGGGGCGTCCGGGCGGGGTCCGCCGAGCAGGTCCATCGGGCGCGTCCCTTTCGCGTCGGTCCGGGGAGGACGGGAAACACCCGGCAAAGGGCGCGCCCGCCGATGCGGGATCAACCGGCATCTGCTGGAAGTATGCCGTCCGTGACGGACGCTCCGACGACCTACCCGGCCCTCGCGGACCGGCTGCGCGCCCTGCCCCCGTCGGCCGGGCCGGTGCGGCTGGTCGCCGTCGACGGGCCGAGCGGGTCCGGGAAGTCCACGTTCGCGCCGCGGCTCGCGGCGGCGCTCGGCGGTCCGGGCAGCGCGCCGGGCGGGGTGCCGCTCGTCCGGTCGGACGACTTCCACGTGCCCTGGGACGCCGATCCGCTGACCTGGTGGCCGCCGTTCGAGCGGGACGTCCTGGCCCCGCTCACCGCCGGACGCCCCGGCCGCCTGCGCCGCTACGACTGGCACCGCGACGTCTACGGGCCGCCCGAGGAGCTGCCGCCCGCCGGGACGCTGGTCGTGGAGGGCGTCGGCGCGGCCTGGCGCGGCTCCCCCGCCGCGTTCCGGATCTGGGTGGACGCGCCGCGCGACCTCCGCCGGGCCCGCGCCCTCCAGCGCGACGGCCTCGCCTACGCCAGCGCCTGGGACGAGTGGTCCGAGCGCGAGGCGCGCCACTTCGCGTCCGACCGCACCCGCGAGCGCGCCGACCTCCTCGTGGACGGCACCGCCGTGGCGGGCCCCGCGTTCCACGCCGTCCGCCCCGACGCGGACGTCCCCTGAGAAACGGGACCGGTCCGCACAAGGCCGCTCGCAGGGCCGACTAGGCTGGCCGGGTCCCTAATCGACCCATGAGAAGACGGGTGGAGCCAGCAGATGGCGCTTGAACGTCCCGAGATCGACTTCCCCGAGGGCCAGCCCCCGCAGAACCTTGAGATCACCGACATCACGGTCGGGGACGGCAAGGAGGCCACCAAGGGCTCGACCGTCTCCGCGCACTACGTCGGCGTGTCCTTCTCGACCGGCGAGGAGTTCGACGCGTCCTGGGGCCGCGGCGCGCCGCTCGACTTCCCGCTCGGCGCCGGCCGCGTCATCAAGGGCTGGGACATGGGCATCGCGGGCATGAAGGTGGGCGGCCGGCGCAAGCTGGTCATCCCGCCGCACCTGGCCTACGGCAGCCACAGCCCGTCCCCCAAGATCGGCGCCAACGAGACCCTGATCTTCGTGGTGGACCTCGTCGACGTGAACTAGGACGTCACTCAGGTCGACGGAAGGTACCGGGCACGGAGGGACGAACCCCCGCCCCGAACCCCCTGAAACCACGCTTCAACGGCGGGCAATCCGGGAGCCAAATCCTGCTCCGGGTGCCCGCCGTCGCCGTTTCCGGAAGGGAACGGGTCGGTATCAGCCCAGCATGATCACGGCGCGCGGGCTGACGAAGCGGTTCGGTGAGAAGACGGCCGTCGACGACGTGTCGTTCACGGTCGAACCGGGCCGGGTGACCGGGTTCCTCGGCCCGAACGGCGCGGGCAAGTCCACCACGATGCGGATGATCCTCGGCCTCGACCGTCCGACCGGCGGGACCGTGACGGTCGCCGGCGTCCGCTACGCGCGACTCGGCGCGCCGCTGCACGAGGTCGGCGCCCTGCTGGACGCCCAGGCCATGCACGGCGGGCGCAGCGCCTACAACCACCTGCGGTGCCTGGCCCGCAGCAACGGCATCCCGACCCGGCGCGTGGACAGGGTGCTGGAGCTCGTCGGCCTCCGGTCCGTCGCGAAGAAGCCCGCCAAGGGGTTCTCGATGGGCATGGGGCAGCGGCTCGGCATCGCGGGCGCGCTGCTCGGCGACCCGGCCGTCCTGATGTTCGACGAGCCGGTGAACGGCCTGGACCCCGAGGGCATCGTGTGGATCCGGACGCTCATGCGGAGCCTGGCCGCCGAGGGCCGGACGGTGTTCGTGTCCAGCCACCTGATGTCGGAGATGGCGCTCACCGCCGACCACCTGATCGTGATCGGACGCGGCCGGATCCTGGCCGACACGTCCGTCCGCGAGTTCATCGAGACCAACGCCACCAGCCATGTGCGGGTGCGTTCGCCGGAGCTGGCCGAGCTGGGGCCGCTGCTGGCCCGGCGGCACTGGCGCGTCGAGGTCGACCCGGACGGCTCGCTCCGCGTCTTCGGGGCCGACCCCGCCTCCATCGGCGACGTCGCCGCCGCGGCCGGGGTCCGGCTGCACGAGCTGTCGCCCGTCCGGCCGTCCCTGGAGGAGGCGTTCATGCGCCTGACCGGCGACACCGTCGAGTACCACGCGGGCGGCCTGCACGAACACGAGGCCGAGGACGAGGCGGTGGGCGGGCCACCGCCGGACGACTTTCCCCAGGACTCCCCGCCGGGCGGGCCTCCCCCGGGATCGCCGCCCGACGAGGGCCCCTCGGGGCCGCCGGCGTCCGGGCCGACCGGCATGTGGGAAGGAGGACGGTCATGACCGCGGCCGAAGCCCCCGACGCGGCCGAACGGCCCGGCACGCGAGGGCGTCCGGCCACCTTCGCGGACGCCGTCGCCTCCGAATGGATCAAGATCCTGACCGTCCGGTCCACGTTCTGGACGCTGCTCGCCGGGCTCGTGGTGACGATCGGGCTGAGCGGCCTGCTGGCCCTGGTCTTCGTCTCCGCCTACGACAACCTGACCCCGCACGACAAGCTGCAGTTCGACCCGACCGCCTACGGGCTGGTCGGCATCCAGTTCGGCATGGTCGCGTTCGGCGTCCTCGGTGTGCTGGTCATCACCGGCGAGTACGCGACCGGGATGATCCGGACGTCCCTCACCGCGGTCCCGCGCCGCGCCCGGCTGTTCGCGGCCAAGGCGCTGGTGCTCGGCGTGGTCGTGCTGATCGTCGGCGAGATCGTGTCGTTCGCCGCCTACTTCCTGTCCCAGCTGATCTTCGCCGACAAGAACCTGAACGAGGGCCTCGGAGCGCACGGGGTGCTGCGCGCGGTCATCGGCGGCGGCCTCTTCCTGACCCTGATCGCGCTGTTCGCGCTGGCCTTCGGGGCGCTGCTGCGGCACACCGCGGGCGCGGTCACGACCGTCCTCGGCCTGCTGTTCGTGCTGCCGATCGTCGCCTCGTTCCTGCCCGGGACCTTCGGCGAGACGGTCCGCAAGCTGATGCCCTCCGCGGCCGGCGGCGCGGTGATGGGCACCCGGCCGTCCCGGGACCTGCTGTCGCCGTGGACCGGCCTCGGGCTGTTCGCGCTCTACACGGCCGTCCTGCTGATCGTGGCCCTGGTGCTCTTCCAGAAGCGGGACGCCTAGCCCCACCCGGCCACGGCTGCTGCCGACGAGAGTTCGGACACAGCTCTGCAACAGTGGTGCGTCGGTGTCTCACCCGTTGCCCTGACGTGATCAGATATGTCCGATCTGATTGGCCTGAACGTACGGCACGGGGGACGCGGGGATGCGTGGCGGTGTTCCGAAGGGGTACACGGCGGTGGCGGCGGCGCTGGGGATCGCGGCCGGCATCTGGCCCGCGGTGTCGGCGCTTCCGGCCGGGGGCGGCGGCGACGGCGCGAAACTGCGCACCGAGCTGACCACGGCGCTCGCCGACCACCAGTGGGAACGGCCGAAGCCCGGCTCCTGGACGCCGCCCCAGCCGTCCGCCGACGGCCTGCCCCCGGTGATCAGCAAGATCAACACTCAGGACCGCGTGGTGTTCCTGACGATCGACGACGGCTACGAGTACGACCCCGAGTTCGTGAACATCGTCCGGAACGAGAGGGTGCCGATCCTCACGTTCCTGACCACGACGTACGTGCGCGGGCACGGCCAGTACTTCTGGGCGCTGCGCAACGCGGGCTCGCGGATGGAGGACCACACGGTCACCCACCCCGACATGAAGACGCTCCCGCTGGACGCTCAGCAACGGCAGATCTGCCAGTCGTCCGACACGATCGCCAAGCAGTACGGGCGGCGGCCCCAGCTGTTCCGCCCGCCCTTCGGCTCCTACAACACCGCGACCCGGCAGGCCGCGAAGGCGTGCGGCATCAAGTCGATCCTGACCTGGACGGCCGAGTTCTACAACGGCACGACCGGCCCGGGCGTCGGCTTCAACGGGTTCGCGCGCGGGGACGGCCTGGGCAAGGGATTCCGGCCCGGCGACATCGTCCTGATGCACTACCGGAAGGGCCTGGCCGGGGAGTTCCGGATGCTGCTCGGCTGGATCCGGCAGCAGGGCTTCCGCCCCGCCGCCGTCCAGAACTACCTCCCGCGCTCCCTGGGCGGCGAGGCCCCCGACACCCCGCCCGCCTGACCCGCGCCGGGCTACTCGGAGGAGCGGCGGACGTCGCCGCCGATCTCCCGCTCGCCGGGCGCGATGATGCCGCCGCCGTTGTCGCTCGGACGCCGCACCGCCAGGTTCAGCAGGTGGTAGCCGATCAGCAGGACGACCGTGCCGAGCGCGATGCCCTGCAGCGGGAAGCCGTCGGTGATGTGCAGCGTGACGTTCCCGATCGCCAGGATCATGCCCGCCGCGACCGGGACGAGGTTGACCGGGTCGCCGAAGTCCACCCGGTTCTCGACCCAGATCTTGGCGCCGAGCAGGCCGATCATGCCGTACAGGACGACCGTGATGCCGCCGAGCACGCCGCCCGGGATCGCCGCGACCAGCGCGCCGAACTTGGGGACGAACCCGACCGCGATCGCCACGACCGCCGCCACCCAGTACGCGGCCGTCGAGTAGATGCGGGTCGCGGCCATGACGCCGATGTTCTCGGAGTAGGTGGTCGTCGGCGCGCCGCCGACCGCCGTCGCGAGGGTGGTGGTGAACCCGTCGGCGGCGAGGGCGCGGCCGATGTACGGGTCGAGGTCGTCGCGGGTCATGGCGGCGACGGCCTTCACGTGCCCGGTGTTCTCGGCGATCAGCGCGATCACGACGGGCAGCGCCAGCAGGATCGCCGACATCTTGAAGTTCGGGCCGTGCAGGTGCGGCAGCCCGACCCAGTCGGCCGACTTCACGGCCGAGAAGTCCACGCGGTCGTGCGGGAACGCGGTCGCGACGCAGTACGGGCCCTCCGTCGGGCACGGGTGGCCCGACGCGTCCAGCAGGTTCCGGCCGCCCTGGACCGAGGTGACCTTGCCCGCGGTCTTGTCCAGCACCCAGGACAGCCCGAAGCCGAACACCAGCGCCAGCAGGACGTTGATCCGCGCCCAGAAGCCGCGCAGCAGCACCGCGCTGAGCACGGCGAACGCCATCGTGCCGATCGCGACCCACTGGTCCTGCGGGAAGTAGACGTTCGCGACGACCGGCGCGAGGTTGAAGCCGATCAGCATGACCACGGCGCCCGTGATGACCGGCGGCAGCACCGCGTGCAGCACCTCCGATCCGAGCAGGTGGATGACCAGCCCGACCACGAGCAGCGCGACGCCGACCCAGAGGATCGCGCCGGTGACCGTCCCGGAGTCGCCGCCCGCCGCGCGGATCGCCGCCGCGACCCCGACGAACGACGCGCTCGACCCGAGGTAGGACGGCACCCGCCCGCTCGTGATCAGCAGGAACAGGATGGTGGCGACACCGGACATCATGATCGCCAGGTTGGGGTCCAACCCCATCAGCACCGGGAACACGAACGTGGCGCCGAACATCGCCACCACGTGCTGCGCCCCGATGCCCGCGGTGCGCGGCCAGGACAGCCGCTCGTCCGGGCGGACGACCTCCCCCGGCGGCGGCGTCTTCCCGTCGCCGTGCACCTTCCAGCCGAACCCCATCCAGAACTCCATTCTCGTTAACGCTACGTGAACGAGAATGCCGCACCCAGGCCCCGCCGCGCACCACCGGGGGTGGCGCAGCGGCCGGGGCCCGCACGCGGTCGCTAGATCCCCCGCATCCTCAGGACGTGCAGTGCGAGGGTCAGGTTGAGACGAAGGTGGGCGTCCTCGGTGAACGGTCCGAGCAGCCGCTCCAGCTTCCCGATGCGGTAACGCAGTGTGTTGTAGTGGAAGTGCAGCCGCCGAGCGGTCTCGGCGACGTTGAGGTTGGTCTCCAGGAGCACCTGGAGCGTCCGGCGCAGGTCCACCAGCTCCGGCTCGTCGTCGGCGGCCAGGTCCCCGAGCGTCTCGCGGACGAACGCGTGCAGTTCCTCCGGATCCGGGACGAGGCTGAGCAGCCGGTACACGCCGAGCTGGTCGAAG
This sequence comes from Spirillospora sp. NPDC052269, assembly GCF_040679435.1. Taxonomy (NCBI): domain Bacteria; kingdom Bacillati; phylum Actinomycetota; class Actinomycetes; order Streptosporangiales; family Thermomonosporaceae; genus Spirillospora; species Spirillospora sp. NPDC052269. Next base: position 108,486 of record NZ_JBFAUU010000017.1, on the reverse strand, counting down.
TGCGCCCGCGCGCCGTCGCCGTGCAGCTGCCGTCCGACCCGGACGGCCTTCAGCGCCTGCTCGTAGGCCTCCGGCAGCCGGGCCGGCGACACGACGGTGCGGCTGATGCCGGTCGAGAAGCTCCTGCGGACCGAGGTGTGCTCGGCGAACAGCGCGGCGGCCTCCTTGACCAGGGTGTGGACCGGTCCACCGTCCACGTCGGGATCGTCGCCGTCCGCGCCCACCACGGCCACGACCTCGTGCGCGAAGCTGGCCACGGCCGCGCCGCGGTCGTGCCGCCGCACCGCCGCCGCCCAGGCCGCGGCGAGCCGCTCCTGCGTCGCCCGTTCCTCGGCCCCGCGCCCGCCGCGCGTCGCCGGGCCGCCGCCACCGGGCCGTCCGGTGGCCGCGCGCGTGCCGCGACGCCCCGGGCCGACGTCGGCCCCGGCGCGTCCAGGACCCACGTCGGAGGCCGCGCGTCCCGGACCGACGTCCGAGACCGCCCGGCCAGGGGCGACGTCGACCGCGGCACGGCCGCCGACATCGTGCCCGCCGCGTCCGGACGGATCGGTCGTGCCGGTGGCACTCCGGGAGCGTGGGGAGCCGTTCGGTTCGAGGGTCCGGGTGGCGCGGACGGCGTCCACCGGAAGAGGCAGGTCGGCGATCGGGAGGTCGTCGGAGTCGCCGAACGGGTCCGGCGCCAGGGACCGGACGGTCTCCGGCTCGGCCGGAGCGGTGTCGGGTCTTCGGACGCCGGTGGGACGAGCCGCCGTCGCGGACGCCGGTTCCGGGTGGCCGTCCGCCTTGACCGCACGGCCGCGGCCCCGGGACTCGGCCCCCGGACGCGCCGGACGGGCCTGACCGTTCTGCGCGCCCTGCCCGGCCTGGTCGGGTTCGGGCCGGGGACGCCCGTCCAGTTCGGCGACGATGACCACGATCGGACGGTCGAGGTCCCAGCCGAAGCCGGAGCAGTGCGCGATGACGCGGTCGTCGTCTCCGGCGCGTCCGGCGAGGATGTCGCGGAGGAAGTCCGCGCGGTACTTGCTCTCGACGGCGGCGACGGCCTGCTGCTTGGTCACCACCAGCGCCGCGACGGTCGCGGCGCGTTCCAGGATGCCGAGGGCGCCCTCGGCGAGCGCGCCGTCCGGACGGTAGGCGACCAGGCGGCCGTGGTCGAAGCCGCCCGCGACGACCGGGACGACCAGGTGGTCGCCCTCGGCCGGGACCGGCGGCCCCGTGTCGCCGCGGAGCGCGAGCGCCCGGACGGCCCGGATCTGGTCCTCGGTGCCCGTGGCGGCCAGGACGCGGCGCTCGCCGTCCAGCACCGCGACGGACGCGCCGAGGTGTGCGGCGACCTCGTCCACGACCTCGCGCAGCCCGCCGCCGCAGAGCACGGTCTGCACGAGCGCGCGGTGCACCTCCTCGGTGCGGGCGAGGACGGCGGCCTGCCGGTTGAGGATGTCGGTGAGCACCTGGTTCATGACGTCGTCGAAGCCGACGTCGGCGGGGAGCAGGATCAGGGGGAAGCCGCGCCGGTCGGCCTGCTCGACCATGTCCGGCGGCGGCTCGGCCAGGTAGCGGCCGGGCTTGATGGCGAGCGCGGCGACCCCGCGCTCGTCCAGGTCCCCGACCAGGCAGTCGAGGCCGCGCGGGGTGCCGCGCAGCGGGTAGCCCGTGGTCAGGAGCAGCTCGTTGGGCTTGACCCACGGAAGGAAGTCGGGGGTCTCCATCACGTTGAGCCGCTGCACCACGCGTCCGAGTCCGGCACGTCCGGCGATGAGCCGCGCGCCGGCGAGAGCCGGGACTTCGAGGACCTCGCCGACCGGCAGGCCCCGGGTGAGGGTGCCGGTGCTCGCGAACCGGTGGGCGGGTGGGCCCGTGTTCACGCGGATGTCACTCATGCAGGTGTCACCTCGCCTTTGACGGTCGATCGCGGAGGGGGCGCGATCGATACCGATTTCGCGATCAACCCTGACAACAAAGACGAACCATGACAAGCATCCTTGGCAGCTTTTCCCATACGCCCCTCGAGCACAGGGGTCTACGGTCACCGAGAGGCTCGGCCCGCAACGACGCGGGCCGGCGGACGAGTACCGGGAGGCTGGGTGGGCGTGCCGGTCCGCGAACCGCTTCAGCCGACGGCCCTGCAGGGCCCCGCCACGGCCGGTGCGGCGGCGCTCCCCCTGCGCAGGCTGCTGGACGCCCCGAGACGTCCGGCGCGCGTGATCGCGGTCTTCCCGGCGGCGGTGTACCTCGAGGTCAGAGGCGTCCCCGAGCCCCGCGTGCTGGCCGTCGTCACCGAGGGCGCGGTCCGCCTCCCGAACGCCGTCGTGCTGGTCGTCCCGGCGCGGGAACGGCCCTTCGCGGGCATCCGCGAGGGGGCCGAGGCGTGGATCGGCGAGGGACGGGTCGAGACGTGCGGGTTCCGGGTCAAGGCCCGCCGCTGGTGGGATCCGACGCCGGTTCTGGCCGCCATGACGCCCGCGGCCCTGACCCGCGGAATCCACTCGCTCGAGGTCGCGCTCCGCGACGCGGGACCGGCCGCGGCGGGCGGGCTCGCCGGGCACCGCGGCCCCGCCCTGCTCGCCGAGGCGTGCGCCGAGGGCGACCTGGCGGGCGCGGTCGAGGCGGCCGGGCGCATCGTCGGCCTCGGCCCCGGGCTCACCCCGAGCGGCGACGACGTCATCGCCGGGCTGCTGGTCGCGTCCCGGCTGCTCGGACGGGCGGTACGCGGCGGCGAGCGGGCCGTCTGGCTGGCCGACTGGCTCGGCGCGGCCGTCACCGAGGACGCCGACACCCGCACCACCGCGCTCGCCGCGACCCTCCTGCACTGCGCGGCGAAGGGCCAGGCGGGCGGCGAGGTCGCGGCCGTCCTGCGCGGCGTCGCCGGGCACGAACCGCCCGGTCCGGCCGTCCGGCGGCTGCTCACCGTGGGCCACACCTCCGGCGCGGACCTCGCCTGGGGCGTCCTCGCGGGCTGCCGCGCCGCCCTCGCCCTGGCCGCCCGCGTCGGCGCCGCCGCGGGACGCGCGGACCCGGCCGCGAGGCGCGTCGACGCGACCGCGTGACGGGCCTGGTGATCAACTCGGGATAACCTGCCGCGCATGAGCGAGCAGCGTCCCCTGACCGGAACCCAGCACATCCTCACCGCGGGCCCCTACCGGGCCGTGGTGACCGAGGCGGGGGCGAGCCTCCGCGCCCTCACCCTGGACGGGCGGGACCTGGTCCTGACGCACGACGCGGACACGCTCGCCCCGGCCGCCTTCGGCCAGCTGCTCGTCCCGTTCCCGAACCGCGTCGACGGAGGCCGGTACACCTTCGGCGACGCGTCCTACCAGCTCGCCCTGACCGAGCCGAAGTTCGGGAACGCCATCCACGGGCTCGCCCGCTGGTCGGCGTGGACGGCCGCCGACCGGGCGGACGACCGCGTCACGCTCACCCTCGACATCCCGGGCGCGCAGGGCTACCCGTTCCGCCTGGCCCTCACGGCCGAGTACGTCCTGGACGCGGCGGACGGCCTGACCGTCACCCTCACCGCCGAGAACACCGGCACCCGCCCGGCGCCGTACGCGCACGGCGCCCACCCGTACCTGACCGTCGGCGTCCCGATCGACGAGTGCACGGTCACGCTCGACGCCGAGCGCTTCCTGCCCGCGGGCGAGCGGATGATCCCGCTCGACGCGCCCGTCCCGGTGGACGGCACCGACCGCGACCTGCGCGGCGGCGTCCTCATCGGTGACCGGGAGATCGACAACGCCTACACCGGCCTCGCCCGCGACGAGCGGGGCCGCGCCTGGGCGCGCCTGACCGGAAACGGACGGACCGTCGCGCTCTGGGCGGACGCGGCGCACCCGTGGCTCGAGGTGTACACCGCCCACACGATCCCGGCCGAGCACCGCCGCCGCGGCCTCGCCGTCGAGCCGATGACCGCGCCGCCGAACGCGTTCGTCACCGGAACGGACCGGATCGTTCTCGCTCCGGGCGCCCGCACGGGCGGTTCATGGGGGATCATGGCGGAGTGAACCTCAGCGTGCCCTCGATCGAGGACCTGTCCGCCCGCGTCGCCGCGATCCGCGAGACGCACGCCGGAGTCTTCCCCGGCCCCGCCGAGGGACGGCAGCCGGTGCACACCGTCTACGTCCCGGCCGACCGCTTCTCCCCCGGCACCGCCGCCGAGTACGGCGCGGAGGCGCTGCGCCTGCTGACGGCGCACGCGCCGGGCGCGGGGTCGTTCGGCACGGTGTTCGGACTCGACCCCGCGATCGCGGGTGCGGTGCACGAGCGCGTCGCCGCCAAGCTCGCGGGCGAGCCGGTCGAGGACGTCCGGATCGACTTCGAGGACGGTTACGGCGTCCGCTCCGACGCCGAGGAGGACGGCCACGTCGCGCAGGCCGTGGAGTCGGTCGCCGCCGCCTACGAGGCCCGCACCCTGCCGCACTACTGGGGGCTGCGGGTCAAGTCGTTCGCCGACGGCGGGCACGAGCGGTCGATGCGCACGCTGGACGCCTTCCTCACCGCGCTGCGCGACCGCCTCGGACGGCTGCCCGGCGGGTTCACCATCACCTTCCCGAAGGTCGTGATGGCCGAGCACGTCACGGTCTTCACCGACTACCTGGAGCGGCTCGAGGGCGCGCTCGGCCTGCCCGGCGGCATCCTCCGGTTCGAGATCCAGGTCGAGACCACCGAGGCGATCGTCGACCACGAGGGCCGGATCGGGCTGCGCGGCATCACCGCCGCCGCGCGCGGCCGGATGACCGCCGCGCACTTCGGCGTGTTCGACTACACCGCCGCCTGCGACCTGCCGCCCGAGCGGCAGCGCCTCGACCACCCTGCCTGCGACTTCGCCCGCAACGTCATGCAGGTGACGCTCGCGGGCACCGGCGTCCGCCTGTCGGACGGCTCGTCCAACGCCGTCCCGCGCGACGACACCGCCGCCGAGATGCAGCGCGTCTGGACCGAGCACGCCGGGCACGTCCGGCACTCCCTCGCGAACGGCTTCTACCAGGGCTGGGACCTGCACCCCGCGCACCTGCCGAGCCGCTACGCCGCCGTCTACGGCTTCCACCTCGCGGGCGTGGACGACGCCGTCGCCCGCGTCCGCGCCTGGCAGGAGCAGACCGCCGCGGGCAAGGAGGGCGGCGTCCTGGACGAGCCCGCCACCATCAGGGCCCTGACCGCCCGCCTCCAGCGCGCCGTCGACTGCGGCGCCATCGACCCGTCCGTGCTCCCGCCGGCCCCGTAACGGCCCGGTGGCCCGGTTCGCCCCGGGCCACCGGACCGCGGCGTCACAGGGTGTTGAGCACCTCGTTGAGCGCCTCGGTCGAGCTGGGGTGGGTGTAGATCGCGTCGCGCAGCTCGCTCGCGGTGACGTCGTGCCGGAGGGCGAGCGCGACGGTGTTGATCATTTCCTGCGAGTCGACGGACAGCAGCGCGGCGCCGAGGACGAGGTCGGTGTCGGCGTCGACGACGACCTTCATCAGGCCGCGGGTCTCGCCGACGATGCGCGCCCGGGGCATGGCCGCGATCTGGGCGACCGGCTTCCTCGCGACCTTGACCCGGTGGCCCGCCTCGCGCGCGGCCTTCTCGGTCAGCCCGACCGTGGACAGCGGCGGCGTCACGAACGTGGTGTTCGGGACGGCACGACGGTCCTTCGTGCTCCGCTTGCCGGTTCCCACCAGCTGGTCGGCGACGATGCGGTGGTCGTCCAGGGAGATGTAGGTGAACTGCGGTCCGCCGTTGACGTCGCCGATGGCGTAGATGTGCGGCTGACTCGTCCGCAGGTGCTCGTCGACCGCGACGGCGCCCCGGTCGGTGAGTTCGACGCCCGCGGCGTCCAGGCCGAGTCCCTCGGTCGCGGGCGCGCGCCCGACGGCCGCCAGCACCCGGTCCACCACTACCTCGCCCTTGGCGCCTTCACCGACGTAGCGGACGACCGCCCCGCCGTCGGTGTCCTCGACCTCGGTGACGGTCGCGCCGGTCACCACGGTGATCCCCTCGTCGGCGAGGATGCCCGCGAGGGCCGCGGCGACGTCGTCGTCCTCACGTCCCACCAGCCGCGGCGCGGCCTCGAGGACGGTCACCTCGGAGCCGAAACTCCGGTACATCTGCGCGAACTCCAGGCCGAGATACCCGCCGCCGACGATGGCCAGCCGCCGAGGCAGCTCCGAACCGCGCAGCATCTCCGTGCTGGTGGTCAGATGGGCGCTTTCCCGGAGCCCGGGAATCGGCGGCACCACGGGAACGGCGCCGGTGTTCACCACGATCGCGTCCGCGGAGATGAGCAGCCGGTCGTCCCCCGCGCTCACCTCGACCGTCGTCGGGCTCAGGAAACGCGCCTTCCCCGTGACGACGGTGACGGTGTCGATGCCGTCGAGCATTGCGAAGTTCTTCTGGTTCAGGAAAGCGGTCAGCTCGTGGACGTCACGCGCGTTCTTCTCGAACCACGCCGCCGGATCGTCGATTCCGGGCCGCTCCTGGGAGCGGTGCACCAGCGCCTTGGACGGCACGCAACCGATGTTGATGCACGTCCCGCCGTACATCTGGTCGGACTGCTCCACCATGACGACCCGTTGCCCCCTGCGGCCGAGCACACCCGCGAGCGTCTTCCCACCCTTCCCAAAACCGATCACCAGCAGATCGGCCTGAAGCCCGGAACCGCCCCCGACAGCCGCCACGCCCGTCAATTCCGCCATGCCACCGACCCCACTTTCAACAAGCTGCGTCGAGAAGCGGCCACGAATCACCGACCGCACCGACCTGTGGTTCGACCAGCAGCAGAAGCAGGGTGGGTATTCCCTTCGACCCGTGGACGTCACGAAGGAGCGTTACCCGTCGCTCACGGAGTGCAACTTCCACTGGACGCTCCAGGCGGGATTCGGGAGACGATCCTGGCCGCGCGCAGCGGGTGGACCGGTGCCGTCAGACCTCCAGGTCATCGAGGTCGGGTATGACGGCGACGTCCTCCGGGTCGAATTTCTGCAGTTCTTCCTCGGCGTCGCCGTCCTGCATGTCGTTCTGCACGGGCTTGCCGGTCGCGGCTTCGATGACGTCCACGAGCTTCTCCAACCGCTTCTTGAAGAAGCCGTCGAAGTCGTTCGCACGCAGTTCGCCGGCATCCACCAGATGAGTGGCGAGGAGGGCGTCAAGCTGCCCCGCCACGATGCCCGCCTTCTTCTCGATCTTCGGCAGGTACATCGAGGGCGCGGCCCCACCGATGGCACGGTTGGTCTCCGCAGATAGCGGCGTCTTGTTGACGATGCTCTCCCGCATGGCCGGATCGATGCCGTGATCAAGGCACCACTTGAACGGGAAGATGTGGTGGATGTCGACCGCGAGCTCGACGTACTGGACCTTGTCCAATGACTTGTCGTACATCCAGTCCTTGGCGCCCTGGGACAGGACGAGGGCATAGATCCCCTTGTACGCCGCCGCATTCCGGGTCCGTAGCGACAGAAGGCGGGAGGCCGCGAAGGTGCAGTCCGCGACCGTCCGCGGGGCGGTGGTCTCGATGCCCCGCGCCCAGCCTGGAACGGACTCCACGTCGCGCGCGAACCGAGTCTCGATGGCGGAGCCGTAGAGTTCGCCGAGGATGCCGCACCAGAACCACTGGGTGAGCTTGGCTCGCACCCCGTACAAGTCGGCGTCGCCGCCGAGGACGACCTTGAGCGCGGCGAGCGGCACGAGCTGCTTCGGGTAGGGCAGGAACCTGACATCGAAGATGTGCTGGTCCGCGAGGAAGGTCGCCGTCCACATGAACGCATCGCGAACCGGTTGCACCCACTCGAGGTAATCGTCGAGCGTGAGCTTGAGCAGATCCTCCTTCCTGGCCGAGACCGCGGACGGCCGCCCCGAGCCGCCCTCTTTCGCTCGCTTGAGACTCGCGAGCAGACTCACCGCCTGGAGGAAGTCGGTGTTCTCGACGGCCGCCAGCACCGAGTGCGCGGCGAACAGCTTCTGGGTCTCCTGCCAGTCGTCGTTGAGACGAAAGTCGGTCCCATGCGTGTCGTAGTACTTCTTGTCACCGGCGAACGTGGCGGTGAGGAGCTCGAACACGTTGAGAGGCAGGCCGCCCGTGTTCACCTTCTCGAACACGGTGGCGACGGCCGATTTGCTGGTCGTCTCGTCGAGTTCGATGGCCGGGATGTTGTAGATGGAGCAACGTTGTATGACCTCGGCGTGGAAGACGGCCGCCTGCTCTTTGTCCTCACAGGCGAAGAGCCAGGTGACGGTCTCCGCCTCGCCGAAGAGCAGCCTGACCGGGAAGTATCCATGCGTCCGTTCGTTCTCGGGCGTGGACAGGTCGAGGACGACGTCCTTGCCGAAATTGCTGCGCAGCACGCCGTCGCCGGGCAGGGAGTGGACGGCCTCGTCGATCCGGTCCTCGCCTAGCAACGCGGTCGGCATGTGCACGTAGTAGCGGCGCTCCATGAGCTTGCCCCGACTGTCCTTCGTGTGCACGACGCCGTCGCCGGCGAGGGCCTGGGTGAGGGAGGTCAACCGCTGCTGTCCGTCGAGCAGCAGCCAACGGGGTTCGGTGTTCTCGGGAAGGACGACCCCCTCGACCGGGCGCGGCTTGAAGCGGATCTGGTCGTTCCCCGTCTTCAGCATCATCACGACGCCGAGCGGATGCCCTCGCAGGATCGTGACGAGGAGTTGGCGGATCCGCTCGTCCTCCCATTTGTAGCCCCGCTGGAAGTCAGGAAGCTGGACATCGCCACTCGTCGTCCACTTGAGGTACTTGGCCAGCTCATAGAGGGGAGTCTGGAAACCCACGGTCTCTCATCCTTGTCGAGGGGTTGCCTTCAAGCGGGCTTCAATGAGATCCAGGAAAGCGGGCTCGTAGACGTCGTCCACGTGCTCGCTGTTCCACAATCCGGATCTGCGAACGTTCTCGTTTTCCGCGTCCAGGCCGAGCCAGCCGGGACTGATCGGGTGGATACCGCCGTTGCAGCGGGACAGCAGGGAGATCGAGTTGGCTCGTATCGATATGCGTTGCTCGCGGTCGGGCACATCGAGCCAAATCAGCGGCATGGCACCGATGCGGTCGCTCACAGCGCGCTCAAGCGGGTACTCGGCTTCTCGCTGCGCGGGACTCACCATCTTCTGGCCCCAGGACATCTGCACCTCGTCCGACCACTGGCCGTCCTGCAGCAGCGCGCTGCCGACGTGCTGCCGGAATATCGATCCGCGGTGATTGCCCACTCCTGCATTGCCGCCGCGCACCGGACCCCGGTGTTGGGTGAGCCTGGTCCAGAAGGTCGCCTGCGATGTGGCCCTGAGTGCATGGCTGCCCACGCGCACGACCCGAAGCCGGCTCTCCCCGGCTCGGGCCTGACCGTCTTCGAGGAAGAACTCCACACCGTGCTGCGGCCACCCGTCAGTCGGGGCGCAATCCTTGAGCAGCCTCGGTCCGCCGAGCCGTCCGGCCAACTCGTCGAGTACGGCGTAGAACCGGTCGGTATCCAGTCGACGATGTTCTCGCATGACGCTCACCCCAAAGGCTCCACCGCTGCACCTTCCGGATACCTGTCGGCGAGGTGGCCCTGCCAGAAGCAAGCGAAGGCCTGCCCGAGCAGACGCGGCACCTTACCCGAGGCTCCCTTCTCCACGCCCTTGACGGTCACAAGGAACGCGTTGACTCCTGTCCGTTCCCAGGGCGTGCGCCGGACGAGCTTCGCGTAGTCGGAGCTGCCGGCCGCGAAAGCCACGACCGACGATACGTTCCGACGTCGCACTTCGCTGATCAGAAGGTCTTCGAGAAGGCCGGCCGGCCAGTCCGACAGGCGCATGACCTTGTCGTAGTCGCCGATCGGCTCTCGCGGGTGCAACAGTCCGTACCCGCCACTGAGGATGAGCAAGGGAGCTTCCCGAGCCACAGCATCCCGCAGCCGGTCTCCAGCCTTTGCATAGAAGCCGCCGTTGTAGCGACGCCACGCGGGCATCAACCGTCGTTCATCCACGTTCGTCATTGAGCGGATGCGCCGCCGTGCCGCGAGAAGCGAGGAGGGCCACGGCTCAGAGCTACAGTTCTCCGAGTCCCCACCGGCTCTTTTGCTCTTCGAGCACGGGATCAACACAAGAGTCCGGCTGTCGGTGAGGCTCTGAAGCATCTCCAAACCGTCGTCCGCCGCGACTGCGTTCTCTGCGCGAGCTGCCGGGGACTCCCCGAGGCGGGGCCGGTCGGCCCATCCGCTGCTTTCACTTGGCACGATGCTCCGCCTTCCAAATGCGACGGCACTTCCACATCAGGCGACCTGAAGCCAAGGTGCCATGATGTCGCCTACTGCGCTACCGGAAAGCCCATTTCCCGAATCGTGACGGTCCGCGAAGCGGTCAAGATGTTCGGCGGGTGATGAAGGCCCACGGGTCTCCGCCGCCCTCGCGGATCACGTGAACGGTGAAGGAGTATCGGTCGGATGCGAGTCGGCTCCCGGGGACGGTGGTAGGTGTGCGCCGCCGGAGGCCAGCGTTCGCACGGCCCAGAACACCCGGTTCGCCAGGGACTTGGCCGGGGTGGACGTGGAGTCCAGGACGAGGGTGGGACCGGTGAGCCGTTCGGCGAGGTCGGCGAAGGCGGCCACCTCGCGCGCGGGTCGCCTGACGTCGTCCCCGAACCGGCCGGGCGTTTCCTGTTCCCGGAGGCGGCGCGTGATCTCGGCGGGGTCGCAGGTGAGGATGACCGCCAGGTCGGGTGCGGGCGCGTACGTGTTGAGGTGCGCGACGTACTCGGCCGGGACGTGGTCGAGGGTCTGCAGGACGTGCGAGGACGGCGTGTACCGGTCGCAGATGACGGTCACGCCGCTGTCGAGCGCGGGCTGGATCTCGGTCGTGAGGTGGTCGAGGCGGTCCGCGGCGACGAGGCACGCCAGCGTCAGCCCCCGGTAGTGGGTGCCGGTCCGGATGAGATCCCCGACCGCGCCGGTCGAGGGCTCGGCGGTGTTCAGAACCAGGTGGCCACTGCGGCGCAGGAGCTTGGCGGCGGCTTCGGCGAGGGCCGACTTCCCGGCCCCGCCGGGACCGTCGATCGACACCAGCAGCCCGCGCTTGGCAAGAGTGGCCATGCGACCTCCTTCAACCGGACGTACCGGGCGTGCGATGGTGCTCGCCGGCTTCGGTGAGCACCACTTGTTCGACGCGGCGGTCGCCGATCAGGTGGGCAGTCCCGCGGCGTGGCGCATGGCGGTGCGGGCGCGGGACGGGGCCGTGGGGTCCTCGAGCAACTGGATCTCCTGGTTGAGCACCATGTACAGGCCGACCAGCGTCGCGACGACCTCTTCGGCGGGACGATACGGACCCGGCAGTTCGGCCCGGGCCGCGGTGACCTCCGCGGCCAGCGCGCGGCGCTGGGACGCGGCGATCTCGCGCAGCCGGTCACGCAGCCGCCCCGGACGCCCGTCCAGCTCGGACGAGGCGGACGTGATGAAGCAGCCGCCCGGGAACGGGCAGTCGGCCAGATAGCCCACCCACCCGTCGATCAGCCGGCCGAGGTCCGCTCCCGCGAGACCGGGATGCGCGGAACCGACATGGTGGACGCGGAGGGCCGCAAGACCGGCGAGCTTCCCGCCGAGGCGTTCGCCGGAGGGCTGGAGGTCCCCAAGAAGGACCTCACCCGCATCCTGCACCGCATCACCGCCGACGACGTCCGCTACGTCTTCGGCGACTCCATCAGCGCCCTCGCCCAGGACGAAGCGGGCGTGCGGGTCGAGTTCGAGAACCACCCGTCGGGCGTCTACGACCTGGTCGTCGGCGCGGACGGGGTGTACTCCACCGTCCGCCGCCTGGCCTTCGGGCCGCACACGGACTTCGTGCGGCACCTGGGCATGTCCGGGGCCGGTTTCACCACGGCCAACCACCTCGGGCTGGACCACCAGGGCCTCCTGATGAGCGCCCCCGGACGCGCGGTCTACCTGTTCAGCGGCGCCGAGCCGGACCGCCTGACCGTCAGCCTGTCGTTCGCCACCGACTCCCCCGACATCGACCTGCGCGACCGCGCCGAGCAGGAGGACCTGGTCCGGCGGACCTTCGCCGGCGCGGGCTGGGAGATCCCGCGGCTGGTGAAGGAGATGGGCGAGGCGACCGACTTCCTGTTCTCCTCGGCCTGCCAGGTCGAGATGTTCGGCGGCTGACGGCCCTTCGCGGTTCGACCTCCGCGCAGGGCACCGGTCCCGGGGACTCAGCCCGGGACCGGTACGGCACCGAGGCCGGGCCGTCGCGTCGCGTCCACCGGTCGGCGCGCGGCCGTCAGGGGACCGATCGGATTCTGCGGACGAGGAGGGAGCCAGCCAGGCAGATGGCGGCGGCGGCGAGGTACAGGGTGGTGTAGCCGCCGGTCGCGGCGACGATGGGTGCGGCGATGGCGGGGGCGAGGACCTGGGGCGCGGCGCCGGCGATGTTGATGACGCCGAGGTCGCGGCCGTGGTCTTCGGCGGTGGGGAGCACGTCGGTGATGAGGGCGAAGTCGACGGAGGTGTAGACGCCGTAGCCGATGCCCAGGATGAGGGCGGCGGCGATCGCGCCGGGCCAGGTCTGGATGGTGGCGAACAGCACGGTCGCGGCGGTCATGATGATCCCGGCCCAGACGACGAAGGCCTTGCGTTCGCCGGTGCGGTCGGACCAGATGCCGCCGATCAGGGCCGCGATCAGGATGGTGAGGGCGTCCAGTGCGGTGAGGATCAGGACGCCGGTGTCGGCGTCGCCGCGGTAGTGGACGGTGTCGGTCAGGTAGTAGAGCAGGTACATCGTGCAGATGGAGTTGCCCAGGTTGATCAGGAAGCGGGTGAGCCACGCCCATCCGAAATCGGGGTAGCGGCGGGGCGAGCGCCAGAACCCGGCGAGGAACCGCCTCCACTGGAAGGGCGGGCGTTGCGCGCGGTCCAGTCGCAGGTCGCGTCGCATCAGCAGGTAGGGCACGCCGGCGATGACGGAGAACAACGCGCAGGCCAGGTATCCGGTGGTCAGGCCGCCGGCGACGGTGGCCAGCCCGGTGCCGATCAGGACGCCGACGATCGCGGCGACGCCGATGCCGGCGCCGACCGTGCCGCGCTGGCGGGTCGGCACCTGGTCCGGGACGGCCGCGGTCAGCGCGGCGTAGGCGGCGTTGGAACCGATCTGGACGACACACCAGCCGATCGCCATCACCGGCGCCGACGGAGCCCGGGCGAGCACCGCGAGGCCGGCGGCGGCGACCGCGAGACCGAACGCCACCCAGGGGATGCGCCGGCCGACCCGGGCGACGGTCCGGTCGGACAGCGCCCCGAACACCGGGTTGGCGATCAGCGCCGCGGCCGCGCCGAGACCGGTGACCAGCGCGAGCGTGGAGGTCTTGTGGTGCGGAGTGAGTTGCGCGGCCTGCTTGGCCAGCAGGAGCTGCAGCGGGCCGAACCACGCCACGCACAGACCGAGGTTGGCGCCGGTCAGCGCGGCGACGAATCCCCTGCCGGCCCTCCGGGTGGGTTCGGTTCCGGCGGGGGGCTGGGCGAGTGCGGTCACCGGGCGCTCCCGGCCGGGAGCCGGTCCGTCATTTCGCGAGGTCCAGCCAGACCGCCGTGTCGGGGGGCAGGACGCCACCGTCCAGCGGTTCACTGGCCAGGAGGACGCGCAGGTGCGCCGGCAGCGTCACCGGCTGCTCGCCGACGTTGAGGACGCAGGCGAAGCCTTCGCCTCGGGTGAAGGCGAGAACGTCGGCGTCCGGGACGGTGTCCAGCCAGGCGAACGCTCCGTTGATGTGGTCGCGCCGCAGCCGCAGGGCCTGCCGGTAGAGGGTGAGCATCGAGCCGGGGTCGGCCTGCTGGGCCTCGGCGGTCAGCTCCGCCCAGTCCGGCGGCTGGGGAAGCCAGGTGTCGACGGGCCGGTCGGCGAATCCGTACGGCGCGCGCCGTCCGGCCCAGGGCATCGGCACGCGGCAGCCGTCACGGCCGATGAAGGCACCGCCCATCCTGATGAACATCGGGTCCTGGCGCAGTTCGTCCGGGATCGTCAGGTGCTCGGGCAGCCCGAGTTCGTCGCCCTGGTAGATGTAGGTGGAGCCGGGCAGTGCGAGCAGGAGCAGCGCGGCGGCCCGCGCTCTGCGGGTCCCGAGCGCCCGGTCCACCTCCACCTCGCCGCGCAGCACTTCGGCGGTGGGGTTGCGGACCAGCGCCTGGTCGATGCCGAGCCGGGTGACCGCCCGGGGGACGTCATGGTTGCCCAGCGCCCACGGTTGCGCGTGCGCCAGGGGAAGCGACCGGCCGATCACCGCGCGCAGGTCCGCGGCGTCCCAGGGAGTGGCCATGAAGGTGAAGTTGAACGCCTGGTCCAGTCCGTCGCCGGCCAGGTACTCGCGCTTGAGTTCCTGATCGTCGAGCCAGATCTCCCCGATCATCACGCGGTCGCCGGGGTAGGACTCGAGGATCTCCCGCCAGGTCCGGTAGAGCGGAAAGAGTTCCTTCTGGTGCTTGTAGGGCGGCGTCTCCTTGGCCGGCGTCCACTCCAACTGCTCGGCGACACCGTCGGGCGGCGTGGTGTCGGGCAGGAGTTCGTCCTTGAACAGCATGTCCGCCACGTCGATGCGGAAGCCCGCCACGCCGCGGTCCAGCCAGAACCGCAGGGTCTCCTCGAACAGGGCGACCACGTCGGGGTGACGCCAGTTCCAGTCGGGCTGGGCCGCGTCGAAGAGGTGCAGGTACCACTGCCCGTCGGCGACCTGCGTCCAGGCCGGGCCCCCGAACTGCGACTGCCAGTTGTTCGGTGCGTCGCGGAAGATGAAGCGCTCCCGCTCAGGACTGCCGGGGCCCGCCGCCAGTGCCTCGGCGAACCAGGGGTGAGCGGACGAGCAGTGGTTGGGCACGATGTCGACGATCACCTTGATGTCCGCGGCGGTCGCGGCGGCCAGCAGGTCGTCGAAGTCGGCCAGCGTCCCGTAGCGGGGATCGACATCGCGGTAGTCGGCGACGTCGTACCCGCTGTCGGCCATGGGCGAGGGATAGAAGGGGCTCAGCCAGACCGCGTCCACACCCAGGTCCTTCAGATACGGCAGACGGGCGCGGATTCCCCGCAGATCCCCCTCGCCGTCGGCGTTCGCGTCGGCGAAACTCCGCGGATACACCTGGTAGACCACCGCGTCACGCCACCACGGATCAGTCACTGCGCCACCTCCGGCTCGGCGAAACATGACGAGGCGCCACATTAGAACATGACGACATGTCACGTTTCAATGGGATGAAGTAGCACGTCAGCCGTTTCGGCGCAGGAAGGAGCTCAGTCCCGTTCGGGAGAGGCCACCTCGGTGAAGTAGAGGCGGATCAGCCTGTGCGCGAGGTCCAGCATGGGCACGTCGCCCGTCGGCGAGATCACGAAGGCCCGCTTGAGGGCCACGCTTCCGATCTCGATCGCCAGGCTGACCATCCGCATGGGATCCGGCAGAGGCGGCAGACCGGCCTCCCGCGTGGCGAGGTCGTACAGCGCCTCGACCAGCGCGTCACCGCCCTCCGGGCTGGAGCCCGGCGGCAGAAAGGTGTGGCCGGTCACCCGGGAGTCCCCGAAGTCCATGACGGAGAAACCCGGCACGGTCCTGCGCATGTCGAGCGTCTCGTCCATGACCATCTCCGCGGCCGACGGCCAGGTGAGCTCGACACCCTCGCGCAGATGACCACGCAGCCGATGGAGCAGCAGGTCCATGTTGCGCATGGCGAGGGCACGCAGCATGCCGGTCTTGCCGTCGAAGAACTGGTAGATCGTCCCGGTGGGCACCCCCGCCCGGCGCGCCACCTCCACCGCGGTCAGATCGTCGTAGCCGACCTCGTCCAGCAGGTGCGCGCACGCGTCCAGGATCCTCGCGACCCGTTCGATACTCCGCTGCTGCACCGGACGCCGCCGCACCCCCTCAGCCATCCCCACTCCCCGAACCCTCCCAGCCCTCTCGGCCGATCACCTTCCTGTTCACATTAGGGCGTGGACCGAGCACGCCCGAAAGCGCGATCCATGAGCCGGGAACGGCGTCGTTCAACCGCCGGCGCTTGCGGGAGCGGCCATGTGCCCCTCCTTCAACCGGTCGTACCGGGCGCGCCGCGACGCGCCTCGGCTAGTACTGGCCGGGCTTGCCGAGCTCTTCCTCGGCGAGTTTCACGCCGAGGCGTTCGGCCAGGTCGAGGACGGCCTGGGCAGTGCGGCCGGCGAAGTCGATGCCCCCCAGCTCGCCGTCCGCGACGAAGACCAGGACGTCCGGGCCGCCGTAGACGATCGTGTACCGCTCGAGTTCGGCCCACGGCTCGAAGCCCAGCTCCGGCATCCGCTCGGCGATCCGGGCGCGCAGGTCGTCCTCGTCGCCGTCGATGATCTCCTCGTCGCGGATCCGCGTGGACCAGCCGAGCCTCCGGGGCAGCCGCTGGACGGCGAGCTGGAGGAAGAACTCCGAGACCGACCGCGCCTGGAGCACCCACCGCTCGTCGCCCACGCTGACCAGCACGCGCGGGTCGGGCTCGTGCGCCTCGGCCGCGAGGTAGCCCCACTCGTTGCAGTACTGGTGCTCGGCCAGGAACACGCACACGCGGCGGTCGGAGCCGGGGGCGACAAGGTCCGAGTCGTCCTGGAGCGGGCCCGGATCGCCGTTGGAGGACGGGTCGAACCGCACGAGCGGAAGGGTGAGCATGTTCGTGTCGTCGTACTGGTAGTACGAGTCGAGCGGCAGGTCCCACAACTCGAACACCGCGTCGGGGATGGGCGGCGTGTCGTCGTCCTCCAGGCCGTCCTCGTCGCCGGGCTCCCCGCTCAGCGCGCCGGCCGTCTCCTGCTCGTCCTCGGCCCCGCGGTCCCAGCGGTCCCAGTCGGGATCCACGGCGCAGCCCCACTCCTCGAAGAACTCGCGCAGGACGTGCCAGCGATTCGGCGCGGCCTTCAGTCGGTCCGCGAACGTCCCATAGTCAACGATCTTCGTCACGCGGGCATCGTAGAAGGACGGTCCGACATACCGCCCCCGAACGGATCATCAGCCGGACTCGGAACCTAGAGCGCCTAGGCGCCGCGGCGGACGAGGTAGGCGGCGAGGTCGGCCGGGGTGTCGATGTCGTCCGGGGACGCCACGCCGTCGCAGGGCACGGGCGTGATCAGGTCGGGGTTCGCGCGCAGGAACGGGCGCGCGCCCACGTCGCCCACGGCGGACGCGGCGACGGCGTCGAAGTGCTCGCGGGCGATGAGCACCGGGTTGCGCGGCCGTCCGCCGTAGGTGGCGACGGCGACGCGCGCGCCGTCCTCGTACGCGGCGAGCAGCCGGGACACCGCGGCGGACGTGACGCGCGGCTGGTCGACCAGGGCGATGACGGCCGCCGGGCACTCGGGCGGGAGCGCGGCGAGGCCCGCGCGCAGCGACGAGCCCATGCCCGACGCCCAGTCCGGGTTCGGCACGACGACCGCGCCGATCACCTCGACCGTGACCGCCCCGGCGACGACCACGACCGGCGCGCACCCGCCGTCGTGCAGGGTGCGGACGCCCCGGTCCACGAGGCGTTCGCCGTCCAGCTCCAGCAGGGCCTTGGGCCGGCCGAGCCGGCTGCCGCCGCCGGCGGCGAGCAGGACACCGGCGGGTGGTTGCGCTCCGTGCAGGGTCATCCCGGCAGGGTAGTCGCCGTTTCACGTTTCGCCGTGGATACGGCCCTGGGTGTCCGACAACGGACGGCCCGAACCGCCCCAGCGCAGCTGCACGAGCTCGGCCGCGATCGACACGGCGGTCTCCTCGGGCGTCCGCGCGCCGAGGTCCAGGCCGATGGGCGAACGCAGCCGCGACAGCTCCGCCTCGGTGAGACCGGCTTCGCGCAGGCGCGCGAGGCGGTCCTCGTGCGTGCGACGCGAACCCATCGCGCCCACGTATCCGGCGGGCGTGTGCAGCGCGATCTCCAGGAGCGGGACGTCGAACTTCGGGTCGTGGGTGAGGACGCAGATGGCCGTCCGCTCGTCCACGTCCGCCTCGTCCAGGAACTTGTGCGGCCACTTGACCACGACCTCGTCCGCGTCCGGGAAGCGCTTGGACGTCGCGAACACCGGACGCGCGTCGCACACCGTCACGTGGTATCCGAGGAACTTGCCGACGCGCGCGACGGCCGCGGCGAAGTCGATCGCGCCGAACACCAGCAGGCGCGGCGGCGGCGCGAAGCTCTGCACGAACACGGTCAGGTCGTCCAGCCGCCGCTCGCCCTCGGGCCCGTAGTGGCGCTGCCCGGTGAGGCCCTGCGCGAGCATCCCGCGCGCGTCGTCGTCGACGGCCGCGTCCAGCCGCGCCGCGTGCGCCTCCCCGGGCGCGAGCGACCCCGACGCGCCGTCCGGCCAGACGACGCGCCGCGCGCCGATCCGCCCGGGTCCCGCCACGACGGTCGCGAGGGCGACCGGACGGTGCTCCCGGATCGCGGCCACGACCTCGCCGAACTCCGGGAAGGACGCCGCGTCGACCGGCTCGACCAGGACGTCCAGGATCCCGCCGCAGGTCAGCCCCACCGCGAACGCGTCGTCGTCGCTCACCCCGTACCGCTGGACGACCGGCCGCCCCGACGCCACGACCTCCCGCGCCAGCTCGTACACCGCGCCCTCGACGCACCCGCCGGACACGCTGCCCGCCGCCTCGCCGTCCGCCGACACCGCCATGGCCGCGCCCGGCGGACGCGGCGCGCTGCGGAACGTCCCGACCACGGTGGCCAGGCCGAACGTCCGCCCGGACGCGTACCAGGAGGCGATGTCGTCGAGCACGTCACGCATGACCCGGGTCTCCGATCAGTCGGGCGAGTTCCTCCAGGGCGGCCAGGCTGTGCCCCGAGGTGAACGCGGAAAGGTGCGGGAGGGCGGCCGCCATCCCGGCGGCGAGCGGCGCGTACCCGGGGCGCGCCTTGTGCGGGTTCGCCCAGATCACCCGGTGCGCCAGCCGCGCAAGTCTGGCCATCTGCTCCCCGAGCAGCGTCGCGTCCCCGCGCTCCCAGCCGTCCGACGCGATGACGACCACCGCGCCGCGCGCCATCCCCCGCTGCCCGAACCGGTCGAGGAACTCCTTCAGCTCCTCGCCGAGCCGCGTGCCGCCGCTCCAGTCCGGGATCGCCGCCGCGACCGCCCGCATGGCCGCGTCCGGATCCCGCGTCCCCAGCTCCCGCGTCACCCGAGTGAGCCGCGTCCCCACGCCGAACGCCTCGACCCGCCGGGCCGCCGTCCCGGCGCGGACGGCGGCGTGCGCGAAGCGGAGAAGGGCGTCGGCGTAGGGGCTCATGGAACCGGACACGTCCACCAGCAGGACGAGGCGGCGGGGCCGCGTGCGCGGGGCGCGATGGCGCAGGACAGCCGGTTCGCCTCCATGGCGCAGCGCCTCGCGGACGGTCCGGGCGGGGTCGAGCCGTCCGCTGGACGCAGGGGTGAGGCGGCGCGACCGGCGGGGTTCGGCGGACGCTCCGAGGACGGCGATCAGCCGGTTGATCTCCGCGCGCTCGTCCGGCCCGAGGCGGGACACGTCCCGATGCCGCAGCACCTCCACCCCGCTCGCACTCGTGACGCTCGCGTCGGCCGGAGCGTCGCCATTGGACGGCGGGTCGGGCACAGGCGGCGCGACACGGACCGTCCGGACGACGGGCGGCGGGGTCCGGCGGGGCCCCGGGACGGCCGTCCTGCCGGAGAAGTACGCGACGAAACAGCGGTCGTAGCGCGGGAGGTCCTCGGGGTCGGCGCACAGCGTGAGGCGCCCGGCCCAGTACACGTCGCGCGGGTCGAGCACGTCGAGGTGGTCGAGCGCGGTCAGCATCGCCTGCACCCGTTCGGGATCGGCGCGTCCGCCCGCGGCGCGCACCGTCCGCGCGAACCCGACGACCGTCTCGACCACATCACGCACGACGGCGTCACCCCCCGTCGAAGAGGGCGGCGAGGCCGCGGTCGCGGTCCTCCCGGTACTTCAGGACGGCGCCGAGGGTGAGCGCGGCGGCGTCCGGGTCCAGGTCGCGGACGCCGAGCGCGACCAGCGCCTCGGTCCAGTCGAGGGACTCCGCGACACCGGGCGGTTTCAGCAGGTCGGCGGCGCGCAGGGCGGCGGCGGCGCGCGCGACCTGCCCGGCGAGGCGGCCCGCCGCGTCCGGCAGGCGGCGGCGGATGATGGCGACCTCGCGGTCGTAGGACGGGTGCTCGAGCCAGTGGTACAGGCAGCGGCGCTTCAGCGCGTCGTGCACCTCGCGCGTGCGGTTGGACGTGACGACCACGACGGGCGGCGTCTCGGCGCGGATCGTGCCGAGCTCGGGCACCGAGATCGTGAAGTCGCTCAGCACCTCCAGCAGGAACGCCTCGAACTCGTCGTCGGCGCGGTCGACCTCGTCCACCAGCAGGACCGACGGGCTGGTCTCCAGCGCCCGCAGCAGCGGCCGGGCCAGCAGGAACCGCCGGTCGTACAGCTCGCCCTCGAGCCGGGCCGCGTCGGTCGCCCCGGCGGCCTCGGCGGCGCGCAGGTGCAGGATCTGCCGGGGGAAGTCCCAGTCGTAGAGGGCCTGCGAGGCGTCCAGGCCCTCGTAGCACTGGAGCCGGATCAGCGGCGCGCCGAGCACCCGCGCCAGGGTCTTGGCCAGCTCGGTCTTGCCGACCCCGGCCTCGCCCTCCAGGAACAGCGGGCGGCCCATGCGCAGCGCGAGGAAGCACGCCGTGGCGAGGCCGTCGTCGCACAGGTAGGCGTGCTCGTCGAGCAGCTCCGCGAGCGCGCCGGGCGACGCCGGAAGGACTCCCGCCGGACGCGGCGGAGGGATGCTGTGCGCCACGCCACACAGCCTATCCGGCAGGCCACATCCCCCACCCGGGCGAGAACCCGGACATCCGCGCCCACGCCAGGCGGGCGAAGGCCGGACCGGCGCCCTCTGGTTGAATGATCCGGTGCGCAACGACGCGGACGGCCCCGCTCACGGAATCCTGAAGCCCCTGCCGCAGGAGCTGTTCATCACGCGCGACACGAACGCGGAGATGCGCTGGGAGTCCATGGCCGGGCAGGGCCTGATCACCCCCACGGACAGGTTCTTCGTCCGGAACCACGTGATCACGCCCCGGATCGACGAGCGGACGTGGCGGCTCAAGCTGTGGGGCGCCGGCCTGGACGGCTCCCCCACCGAGGACGCCCCCTTCGAGCTCACCTACGAGCAACTCCTGGGCATGCCCGCCCGGACGATCACGACCGCGATCGAATGCACCGGAACCGGCCGTTCGTTCTTCCGGACCCAGCAGGACGAGCAGGTGACCGGGACGCCCTGGACGCTCGGCGGGATCGGCGTCGCGAGCTGGCGCGGCGTGCCGCTCGCGGACGTCCTGCGCCGCGCGGGCCTGTCCCCCGCCGCCGTCGACCTGCTCCCGCGCGGCCTCGACCCCGACTTCGTCGACGAGGGCGAGAACATGGGCCGCGTCCGGCGTCCGCTGCCGGTCGCCAAGGCCCTCGACGACGTCCTGGTCGCCTACGAGATGAACGGCGAGCCGCTGTTGCCCGACCACGGGTTCCCGGCGCGGCTGGTCGTCCCGCACTGGGTCGGCATCGCGTCCATCAAGTGGCTCGGCGACATCGAGGTCGCCGACCACGCGCTGACGTCCCCCTGGAACACCCGCTACTACCGGATGTTCGGGCCGGACCTCCCGCCCGAGGGCGGCGCGCCGCTCACCACGATGAACGTCAAGAGCGCGTTCGAGCTCCCGCTCCCCGCCACGCTCGACGGCGCGGCCGGACGCGAGGTCACGCTCACCGGACGGTCCTGGTCCGGCACCGGACGCGTCGAGCGCGTCGAGGTCAGCACCGACGGCGGCGCGCACTGGCAGGCCGTCCAACTGCACGGCGACCCCGACGCGTGGGCGCTCTGGTCGCTGCGATGGCGTCCGCCCGCGCCCGGACGGTACGAGCTGCTCGCCCGCGCCACCGACGACACCGGCCACACCCAGCCGGACGCGGAACCCCCGAACGACAACGGTTACCTGTTCGGCGCGGTCGTGCGCCACCCGGTGACTGTGACCTGAACCGGCCCTTGGCGAAACGGGGCGCTTCGAGCGAGGATCGGGGGGACCCCGTTGAGGAGCCGCCATGCCGTTGTGGAAGCCGGACCCCACCTTCTACGCCTCCCCGCGCGACGCGGTCTCCGCCCCTCCCGAGAAGCTCGCCTACGTGGCGGCGTTCGACCCGACCTCCCAGGGGCCGGACGCCGTCCTGGTCCTCGACGCCGACCCGGACTCCGCCGCCTACGGCTCGGTCGTCGGGCGCACGGACCTGCCCCACACCGGCGACGAGCTGCACCACATGGGGTGGAACGCCTGCAGCAGCGCCCTGTGCCCGTACGCCCCGCACCCGCACGTCGAACGCCGCTACCTGGTCGTCCCCGGCCTCCGGTCGTCCCGGATGTACTTCGTCGACGTCAAGAAGGACCCGACCTCGCCCGAGATCGCCAAGATCCTCGAGCCGGACGAGCTGGCCAAACGCGCCGGGTACTCCCGCCCCCACACCGTCCACTGCGGGCCCGAGGGCCTGTACGTCGCGTCCCTCGGCGGAGCGAACGGCAACGACGGACCGGGCGGGATCGCGCTGCTCGACCACGACTCGTTCGACGTGCTCGGACGCTGGGAGGTCGACCGCGGGCCGCAGCACCTCGCCTATGACGCCTGGTGGCACATCGCGCACGACGTGCTCGTGACATCCGAGTGGGGCACGCCGTCCATGATCGAGGACGGCGTGGTCGGCGAGCTGCTCCTCGGACGCAAGTACGGCCACGCGCTCCACTTCTGGGACATGCGCAAGCGCCGCCACGTCCAGCGGGTCGACCTCGGCGACCAGCACCAGATGGCGTTGGAACTGCGTCCCGCGCACGACCCGACCAAGCAGTACGGCTTCGTGAACACCGTGGTCAGCGTCGAGGACCTGTCGTCCTCCATCTGGGTCTGGCACCGCGAGAACGGCTCGAAGGACGGCCCCTGGACGGCCACCAAGATCATCACCATCCCGGCCGAGCCCGCGCCCGCGGACGCGCTGCCGCCGGTGATCCAGCCGTTCGGGGCCGTCCCGCCGCTGGTCACCGACATCGACCTGTCCGTCGACGACCGCTGGCTGTACGTGTCGTGCTGGGGCACCGGCGAGCTGAAGCGGTACGACGTGTCCGACCCGTTCCACCCGGTCGAGGCCGGGTCGGTGCGGATCGGCGGCATCGTGAACCGCACGCCGCACCCGACCGCGCCGGACGTCCCGCTCTCCGGCGGCCCGCAGATGGTCGAGGTCAGCCGCGACGGCCGCCGCGTCTACGTGACCAACTCCCTGTACCGGTCCTGGGACGACCAGTTCTATCCGGACGGCGTCGGCGCGTGGATGGCCAAACTCGACTCGTCCGACGCCGGATTCGGCTTCGACCCGCGCTTCTTCCCGAACGGCGACGACTTCGGCGGGCTGCGCGTCCACCAGACCCGGCTCCAGGGCGGCGACGCCTCGTCCGACTCCTACTGCTACCCGTGACCCGGTGACGGACGGGTCGCTGGCGGCGCTGGTCGCCCTCGGGGCGTTCCACGGCCTCAACCCCGCGATGGGCTGGCTGTTCGCGGTGGCGCGCGGCCTCCAGGAACGCAGCCGGAAGCGGGTCCTGGAAGCGCTGCCCGCCATCGCCGCCGGGCACGCCGCGTCCGTCGGAGCCGTGGCGCTGCTGGTCACGCTCACCCGGTCGGTCGTCGCCGCCCAGGTCGTCGCGGTCGTCGGCGGCGTCGCGCTGGTCGGGTTCGGCCTGTGGCGGCTGCTGTCCAAGCGGCACTTCCGCTGGGTCGGCATGCGGCTGTCGCTGCCGCAGCTCGCGGGCTGGTCGTTCCTGATGTCGTCCGCGCACGGCGCCGGGCTCATGCTGATCCCGGTCATCACCGCGTCCGGGTCCGCTCACGCCCTCACCGGCGCGCACGCGCACGGACTCGGCCACGCGGCGGGCAGCGCGGTCTCCGCCGCCGTCTTCGTCACCGGCGTCCACACCCTCGCCATGTTCGTCACGGCCGGGATCATCGCGCTGCTGGTCTACGACGTCCTCGGGCTGACCGTCCTGCGCCGCGCCTGGCTCGACCTGGACCGCGTCTGGGCCGTCGCCCTCGTCGGCGCCGGAGCCTTCGCCCTCGCCACCGCCTGAACCGGGGACGGGGTCAGTGTCGTGTCACGGGGGCGTCAGGCGGAGTTGGAGCATGGCCTCGAATCGGGCGTCGGGGTCGGTGAGGTCCAGGCCGGACACCTCGGTGAGGCGTTTGAGGCGGTAGCGGAAGGTGTTGGGGTGGACGTGGACGGCCGCGGCGGCGGTGGGGACGTCGCCGAAGGTGTCGAGCCAGGCGGCGAGCGTCCCGGTGAGGGCGGTGTGGTGTTCGGCGTCGTACGCGCGGAGGCGGACGACGGGACCGTCGGGGATGTCGTCCTCGCCGGCCATGCGGCCGGCCAGGTCCGCCATGAGGGAGGCGACGTACACGTCGGTGAGACGGGCGGCGCGGGCGTGGGCGCGTCCCTGGCGCAGGACGCGCAGGGCGCGGTCGGCGTCATGGCGGGATCGCGGCAGGTGCGCGGGACGGACGGCGACCCGGCCGATCCCGATGACGGCCGGGACGCGGGTGCCGACGCGGGCGAGGAAGGCGTCGGCGACGCGAAGGGCGGGTTCGTCCGTCGCGGTGGGCAGGATCGCGTAGGTGACGCCGCCCAGGGAGGCGGTCGCGGTGCGCGGGTGGATCGCGGCCAGGTGGAGGGCGAGGGCGTCGGAGACGCGTTCACCGGCGGCGACCCGTTCGGGCGCGGACGACTCCCCGGTGATCGCGAGGGCGAGGACGCAGGCGGGCTGTGCGGTCAGGCCGAGGCGCGCGGCGGCCTCGGAGGCGTTCGCGCCCCCTTCCAGGACGGTGGCGAGCAGGTCGGCGCGCAGGCGCCGTTCGACGTCCTGGCCCGCGCGGCGGCGCAGCAGGTGCAGGGCGACCACACGGGCGGCCTCGGTGAGGGACCGCTCGCGGTCGGGGGTGAGCGGCCGGTCGACGACGACCCAGATCGAGCCGAGGATCTCCCCTCCCGCGCGGACGGCGATGGCGACGCGGGGCTTCTCGGCGACGCCTTCGACGTAGACGGGACGGTCGCTGCGGTAGAGGGAGTGGAACGCCCCGCGTTCCTCGAGCGCGCGGAGCTTGTCGGCGGGCACCTGGCGGTCGAGGATCGTGGCGATGCGGGCCTGGTCGCCCTCGTCCTGGCGGCTGGAGAAGGCCAGGACCCTGCCGTTGCGGTCCTCGACGGTGACGGGGCCGTCGAGGAGGGCGGCGATGGCGTTGGCCAGGGCGAACAGGTCGGTGGCGGGCGGCCCGTCGTGGTCGTCGGACGGGCCGGGGTCGTCCACGCCGATCTCGTCCACGGCCAGCAGCGACCTCAGCAGGGCGGCGACCTGGGCCCAGGAGGCGCCCGGGGTGAGGCCGAGGACGGTGACGCCGGTGCGGGCGGCGGCGTCGCGGACGGCGTCGTCGACCGCGACCGGCGAGCGGACGATGATCGCGGCGGCGTCCAGGTCGGCGGCCCGCGCGACGAGCGCCGCGACGGGTCCGGCGCCGTGGACGCCGACGCCCAGCACCACGGCCCCGGGCAGGCGGACGGGTTCGTCGTGGGGGTCGTGGATCAGGACGCCGGCGACCGGGCGCGCCGGGTCCGGGTCGCCGGCCGCGACCTCGACCAGGGTGGATCCCAGGTCGGCGAGGATGCGGCCGAGGACGGCGGCGGGCGGAGTGGTCATGCCGTCAAGGTAGGCGATCGCAGCGCGTCCACCGCGATGCGGGCGACGGTCCCGATGACGCGGTCGGCCTCGGGGTGGCGCAGGTCGGGGCGGGTGGACCGGGTGAAGACGGCGACCGCGTGGCGCCCGCCGTCCGGGGCCTGGACGACCCCCGCCTCGTTGCGCCAGCCGGGCAGCGTGCCGGTCTTGCCCGCTACGCGGTAGTCGTCGCCGAAGCCGGAGGAGAGGCGGTGGGGCCAGATCTGCCGGGCCATGACGGCGCGCACCTCGGCGCACGCCCCGGGTGGCCCGGCCTCGTCCCGCCAGATCTGGGCGAGCAGTTCGGCGATGTCGCGGGCGGTGCCGCGGGTGGTGCGCCCGGGGTCGCAGACCGACAGCTCGTCCAGCCGGGCCGGGGTGAGCGCGGCCATGAGGGCCTCGGCGTCGGCGAGCGAGGCCGCCCCGAGCTCGGCGGTGAGGGACGCGAGCAGGTCGGCGCAGCCGCCGACCAGATGGGTGCGGGTGCGGCCGAGCCCGGTGAGCGTGGCGTTGACCGCGTCCGTCCCGACCTGGTCGAGGACGACGTCGGTCGCGGCGTTGTCGCTCATGGTCAGCATCATCAGGACCAGGTCGCGCAGGCTCATCTCGACGGGGTCGGCGCAGCCGGAGGTGCCGATGCCGCCGTCGCGGAACCGGGGTTCCACCGCGTGCCGGCCGGTGGGGTCGAGGCGTCCGGCGGCGGCCTGGCGGGCGTATTCGAGCGCGATCGGGATCTTGAAGACGGACGCGAGGACGACCGGGGCGTCGGGGTCGACGCCGACGGCGCGGTCGCCGTCGACGTCGCGCGCGAAGCAGAATCCCCGGACGCCCGCCTCGGTGAACGCGGCGCGCATGCGGGCCTCGGCCGCCTCCATCGTGGGCGGGGCGGCGGCGGTCACCCGGTGATCCATTCGGTGGAGACGGTGACCTCGGCGAGCCGCTCGGGAACGGGCTCGACGCCGAGGCCCGGACCGGTCGGGACGCGCAGGTGGCCGTCCTCGAGGACGAACGGCTCGGTGATGTCGGTGCGGTAGTAGCGGTCGGACGCCGAGGTGTCGCCGGGGAGGGTGAAGCCGGGGAGGGCGGCCAGGGCGACGTTGGCGGCGCGGCCGAGGCCGGTCTCCAGCATCCCGCCGCACCACACCGGGACGCCGTGCGCCGCGCAGACGTCGTGGATGCGGCGGGCCTCGAGGTAGCCGCCGACGCGGCCGGGCTTGATGTTGACGACCGAGCAGGCGCCGAGCGCGATCGCGTCCGCGGCCGCGCGGGCGGACACGATGGACTCGTCCAGGCAGATCGGGGTGCGGACGGTGGCGGCGAGGCGGGCGTGGCCGCGCAGGTCCTCCTCGTCCAGGGGCTGCTCGATGAGCAGCAGCCCGAACTCGTCCAGGCGGGCCAGGTGGGCGGCGTCGCCGACCGTGTAGGCGGTGTTGGCGTCGACCTGGAGCGGCACCGCGTCGCCGAAGCGCTCGCGGACGGCGGCGACGGGCTCGATGTCCCAGCCCGGTTCGATCTTCAGCTTGATCCGCCGGTAGCCCTCGGCGAGGTAGCCCTCGACCGCGTCGAGCAGCGCGGGGATCGAGTCCATGATGCCGACCGAGACGCCCGCCGGGACGCGGTCGGCGGTGGCGCCGAGCCAGGCGCCGAAGGACACCGACCGCGAGCGGAGCCAGGCGTCCAGGACGGCCGCCTCCAGGCCGCCCTTGGCCATGCGGTGGCCCTTGACGTGGGCGAGCGCGGGCGCCACGCGCCACGGGTCGAGGTCGGGGCAGGCCATCAGGGCGGGGATGAGATGGCCGCGGAGCACGTCGATCGCGCCGTCGGTGTACTCCGAGGAGTAGACCGGGTCGGCCATGGTGACGCACTCGCCGTAGCCCTCGCCCTCACCGGTCTCCACCCTGACCAGCAGGAGCTCCCTGGTGGTCTGGGTTCCGAACGAGGTGCGGAACGGCGAGACCAGCGGCATCGCGATCCGGCGCAACTCCACTCCGGCGAGCTTCATGAACAGGTCCTTTCTTCGCGTTCGATTACGTACCAGCCGTCCCGGGCGAAGCCGGTGACGGCCGCGCCCTCGGCCATCAGGCCACCGAGGGTGTCGCGGACGGCGCGCCGCCACTCCCGGGCGACGGCGGGGGCGGAGGTCCGCATGGCCTCCATGTCGGACGGGATCCGGACGAGGACGGTCGCGCCGTCGAGCCGTCCCGCGGCGGGACGGCCGTCCGGCTTGGCGTCGAGCGCGACGACCGGGCGCGGCCCCGCGTCCGGGACGTGCGGACGCCCTTCGCAGGCGGCGGCCGCGCGCGGACTCGCCAGATCCCAATGGACGAGGACGCGGTCGGTCTCGTCGCCCCCGTTGACCTCGTCCTGCATGGCGCCGTAGAAGTCGGTCAGGTACTCGACCGGCACCGCGCCGAGCTTGGCCAGGTTGAAGTAGGCGTTGCGGCTGATCAGCGGGTCGAAGGTCCAGCTGACCGTGGTGATGCCGTGGTACAGCGCCCACGCGCGCTGGTGCAGTTTGAGGGTGTACCCGGTGCTGCGGCCCCGGGAGTGTCCCTCGACGCCGGCGATGTGGGAGTGCAGCCCCTGAGCGGCCAGCAGCCCGACGCAGGTCGCGACCATGCGGTCGCCGTCGTAGGCGCCGACGACGTAGCCGCCCGCGTGCGCGATCACGCGCATCAGCTCGGGGGTGATGAGCGGGCTCCCGGCGGGGGGCCGCCACACGCGGTCGATGAGCGCCGCCGCCTGGGCCAGCTCGGGAAGCTCGGCCAGCTCCCTGACCCGGACGCCGGCGGCGTCGGCGGCCCGGTGGGCGGCGCGATGCGCGGCCCGGCGGACGGCTTGGGAGACCTCCTCGTCCCCTCCGGGTTCGCCTGTTCCGGGTCGGTCAGCCATCTTCGGTCCTTCATCCAAGGTCGTCGGGCCGCTCACGCCGTCTCCCCCGCCTGGTCTCCGGGTGGACGGATGGTCAGTTCGCGGACGAGCGCCGCGAGGAGGGCCGTCCGGTTCGGCAGCTCGGCGACGATCACGTGTTCGTGGTCGGCGTGCGCGCCGCCGCCGACCGCGCCGAGGCCGTCCAGCGTGGGCGTGCCGACCCCGGCGGTGAGGTTCCCGTCGGAGCCGCCGCCGACCGCCACACCCCGCAGCGAGCCGAGGCCGAGCTCGCCGTACAGCCGCGAGGCCAGGGCGAACAGCGGCGCCGACGACTCCTCCTGGAGAGGCGCCCGGTCGGGGCAGCCGGTCACCTCGAGCCGCGCGCCGGGCAGCGCGGGACGCAGCGCGCGCACGGCGTCGTCCACCCGGGACTGTTCGGCGGTCGTCTCGGCGCGGACGTCCACGAGCAGTTCCGCCGCGTCCGGGACGGTGTTGCGGGTGGTCCCGGCGGAGACGACCGTCGGCGTCACCGAGGTGCCCGCGGACGGATCGGCGAGCGCGGCGACGGCGTGGATCTGGTGGGCGAGCTCGATCGCGGCGTTCACCCCCCGGTGCGGTTCGAGGCCGGCGTGCGCCGCCTTCCCGACGATCCGGAGGTCGTAGGTGGAGACGCCCTTGCGCGCGGTCTTCAGCGCGCCGTCCTCGCTCGCCTCCAGCACCAGGACGGCCTGGACGCGGCGCGCCTCGGACTCGACCAGCTCGCGGGAGGAGCGCGATCCGGTCTCCTCGTCGCCGGTGGCCAGGACGGTCACCCCGTCCAGGTCGTCCAGGAGCGCCAGGGCGTGGAAGATCTGGACGAGTCCGGCCTTCATGTCGAAGCAGCCGGGGCCGGTCAGCCTCCCCTCGGTCACGGCGAACGGATGGGTGGCCAGCGCGCCGATCGGCCAGACGGTGTCGAAATGGCCGAGGAGCAGCACGCGGTCCCCCGCGCCGAACCGCCAGCGCAGGTGCGGCCGTCCGTCCGATTCCAGCCATTCGGGGGACGCCCCGGTCAGGCGCGAGCCGAGCTCGGCCACCTTCTCGGCGCAGCGGCGCACGGCCGCCACGTCCGCGGTGGGCGACTCGGCCCGCACCAGTTCCTCGATGTCGGCGACCATCCCGGACGTCCGGGCGCGGGCCGCCGTGAGCAGTTCAGGCACGTCAGCCGACCTTGGGCGTCGCGCGGACACCGTGGTGGACGTACCGGGACCCGTCGTCGAGCGTGTAGAAGGTCACCGGGAACCAGCCGTCCGCGCCGGACCGCCGGATGACGAAGACCCCCGGCTCCAGCGGGCGCATCGGCTCCTCCTGCACGAGCTCCTCCTCGGGCATCAGCTCGGTCAGTACCCCGGTCACCGTGGTGCGCAGGACCAGACCGCCGTCGCGCTCGAACACCTCCATGCGGGTGGAGGCGCGCTCGTAGACACCGACGTAGCGGGACGGGTCGTCCGGGACGGGCTCGGCGGCCGGCTCGGGCAGCCGGGGCATCTCGACGTCGGCGAGTTCGGCGAAGATCTCGCCGTAGAGGTCCTGGTAGAGGCTCATGGTGTCGCCGCCGTTGGTGAGCAGGCAGACCGCGAGACCGGCGTCGGGCAGGATGCGCAGGAAGGCGCTCTGGCCGATGGTGCCGCCGTCGTGGCCGTACAGGCGGTGTCCCTGCCAGCCCATCAGGATCCAGCCCAGCCCCCACGCGTCACCGAGAACACGGGTGTCGGGCAGGGCGACCTGGGATGTGCGCATCGCCTGGGCGCTGTCCGCCGACAGCAGGCGCGTGCCGTCCGAGGCCAGGCCGTCGTCCAGGTGGAGGCGGGCGAAGGTCAGGACGTCCCGGGGCGTCGAACAGATCAGGCCCGCGGGTCCCGCCGACCGCATGAGCATCCAGTGCGGCGCGACGGCCGGCGGGTCACCCATGTGGCCCGCGGCGGCGCGGTGACGCAGGACGTCCTCGGGCAGCGTCGCGGTGTGGGTCAGGCCGAGCGGTCCGTAGAGGCGTTCGGCCATCAGCCGGTCCCACTGCACGCCGGTGACCTTTTCGAGGACGCGGCCCGCCAGCGTGAACCCGGCATTGCAGTAGGACATCGTCGCGCCGACCGGATGATTGGCGGCGGCCTCGGTGAGGCGTTCGACGTAGCGTTCCAGGCAGTCGTCGCCGCGCCCGGTGTCAATGAAGAAGTCACCGTCGATGCCGCTGGTGTGAGACAGCAGGTGGCGCAGGGTGACCTGCTCGGTCAGCTCCGGGGTTGCGAGCCGCAGCTCAGGCAGCACCGAAACGACCGGGGCGTCCAGGTCGAGGACGCCCTCGTCGACGAGCATCATCGCGACGGTCGTCGTCCAGACCTTGGAGATCGAACCGATCTGCCACAACGTGTCGGTCGTGGCCTCGATCCGGGCACCGAGGTTGGCCATACCGGTGGCCACCTCGACGATCTCACCGCCGGACAGGATGCCCAGGCTCGCGCCGGGCACACCATGCCGGGCGGCCAGGACGGCCAGCCGCTCGGCCCAGTGCGCGGCGTCGGCCGGGCGCGCGGCGCCGGACGTGGAGGTGGAGGGGGCGGGGGCGGACGTGGTGTCAGTCATGGTCGACTCCCAGGTGTTCGGTGACCCAGCCGACGAGGCGGCGGGAGTAGTCGGCCCGGTGCGAGGGCCGTCCGGTGAGCAGGAACATGTGGTCGCCGCCCGGGTACCGGACGAGGCGGACCGGGACGCCGCGCATGCGCAGCGCGTGGAACCACTGCTCCGCCTGGCCGACCGGGCAGCGGTCGTCGGCGTCGCCGTGCAGGATCAGGGTCGGCACGCGGACGCCGTCGGCGTGGGTCAGCGGCGACAGCGCGACGAGCCGGTCGTGCGGGCCGATCTCCAGGCCGGTGAGGCCGTGGCCCTCGTCGGAGGTCCCGGCCATCGAGACCAGGTCGGTGACGACGCCGCCGGGCACGGCGGCGCTGAACATCCCGCTGCGCGCCGACAGCCAGCAGGTGAGGTAGCCGCCGTAGCTGTAGCCGGTCAGCGCCACGCGGCCGGGGTCGACCAGCCCCTCGTCGATCAGAACCTGGACGGGTTCCAGGACGTCCCGCTCGTCGGCCTCGCCCCACGCGCCGAGCGCGGCGGTGTAGAACGCCTCGCCGTAGCCGTCGCTGCCGCGGATGTTGAGCGCCAGGACCGTCCAGCCGCGCGCGACGAGTTCGTGGTGGTAGAGGTGGACGGGGTCGGCGAGCGGAGCCCAGGCGTTGTGCGGGCCGCCGTGGACGTCCACCAGTAGGGGGCCGCCGGCGGGCGCGTCCGGATCGCGGATCAGGAAGCCGTGCACGCGGGTGCCGTCGGAGATCGTGAACTCGCGCTCGGCGATCTCCGGCAGCGCCACGCCCGGCAGGGACTCGGCGGTGTGGCGGGTCAGCGGCGTGGTCCGGCCGGTGCCGAGGTCGAGCAGCTCGATCTCGGCGAAGCGGGCCGCGTCGCCGACCAGCAGCGCGGCCCGGCCCGCCTTGGCGGCGACCGAGCAGCCCGACACGCCCGTCCCGGCGGGCAGCGCGACCTCGGTGATCCCCTCGCCGTCCAGGCGGTACAGGCGGGTGACGCCGCGGTCGCGGGCGCAGAAGACCAGCGAGTCGGCGTCTCCGCCGGTGAACTGCGCCGGCGCCCCCGGGTAGCCCGGAAAGCCCGGCATGACGTTCCGGTCGAGCGCGGCGGACAGGACGGTGACCGGGGAGCCGTCGAGCGGCAGGCGCATCAGATGCAGATGCCCGGTGTCGGCGGTTTCGCGCCCGATGACCAGCAGGGACTCACCGTCCGAGAACCACCCGACCGTCGCGGTCAGGCCGTCGGCGTTCCCGACGACGCGGAGGTCGGCGCCGTCCGCCTCGACCACGCACGCGGCCAGGGTCCCGGTCAGGTCCGACCGGTCACCGGTCGAGGCGGGGAACGCGATCCGGGTCCCGTCGGGCGACCAGGCGGGCGGCCCGGCGTGCTGGACGGCGTCGGCGATCCGCGTGGTCCGGCCGGTCGCGACCTCGACCACGAACAGCGCCGTCGGAACGTTCCCGACCACGCCGCGCCCGTCGGCCTTGTAGTCGAGCCGGTCGATCTGGACGGGCGCCACCGGGTCCGCACGTTCGGCGGGGGCGGCGAACGCGATGCGGGTGCCGTCCGGGCTCCAGACCGGGGCGCCCGCGCCCGGCTCACGGTCGGTCAGGGGTACGGCCTCGCCCCCGTCGGCGGGCAGCAGGTGGATCTGCCCCGCGCGCAGGAAGGCCACTGTCGAGCCGTCCGGGGACCAGCGCGGCGCGAGGTCGGCGGGACCGCGTGTCAGCGGTCGCGGCGCTCCGCCGTCGGCGTGCACCTCCCACAGCGCGCTCTCCGGCTGGTCGTTCTCGGCGTTCTGTGTGGTCAGGGTGTAGACGACCCGGTCTCCGCCGGGCGCCAGGGCGGGATCGCCGGGCAGCGCGAAGCGGTAGAGATCGTCGATGGCCAGGGGCCGGGTCACGAAGCCTCCTCAACAGCGGTCGTGTCGGTGGTGGGTTCCTGGGGACGCGTTCCGGGGACGGACGCGTCGAGGGTGGGGACGCAGGACAGCAGGGTCCGCGTCAGGGTGTGGTCGGGGCGTTCCAGCACCTGGTCCGCCGGGCCGCTCTCGACCAGGCGGCCTCCGTCCATGACGGCGACCCGGTCGGCCAGGTAGCGGACGACGGCCAGGTTGTGGGAGATGAACAGCATCGCGAAGCCCAGCTCGCGCTGGAGCCCGCGCAGCAGGTTGAGCACCGCGCCCTGGACCGACACGTCGAGCGCCGAGGTGATCTCGTCGGCGACGAGCACGCTCGGGCGCGCGGCCAGCGCGCGGGCCAGCGCCACCCGCTGCCGCTGACCGCCCGACAGCGCCCGGGGCAGCTGGTCCGCACGGGCGGGGTCGATGCCGACCAGGTCCAGGTAGCGCGCGACCTCGGCCGCGCGGTCCGTCCGTCCGGCACGGCCCCTCCGGGCGGTGGGGCCGTCGCGGCCGGTCCTGAGGACGCCCGCGGTGCGGGACGGTCGCGGCAGTGCCTCCGCGACGGACGCGCCGATCGGCATGCGCGGGTCGAGCGAGGCGTACGGGTCCTGGAAGACCAGCTGGACGGGACCGCGCCGGGGCCGCGCACCGACGTCCCGGCCATCGACCAGGATCTGCCCGGCTACCACCGGGGCCAGCCCGACGGCCGCCCGGCCCAGCGTGGACTTGCCCGAGCCCGACTCTCCGACCAGACCGGTGACGGAGCCGTCCGGCACCGTGAGGTCCACGCCGTCCACGGCGGTGAACCGGCCGTAGCGGACGCCGACCCCGCGAAACTCCAGCGTGCTCATCGCACTCCCCCGTCTCGTACCGACCGCGCATCGTCCTGCAGCGTTTCCGCCTCGTGCCGGGACGGGTCCGCGTCACCCGGCGGCGGTTCTTCCGTATGCCGGGCCTCCTGGACGGGCCCCGAGGAGGCGGTCACCGGGTACCAGCAGGCGACGCGGCGGCCCTCGCCCTGGTCGGTGAGCACGGGCTCGGCGGTGCGACATCGGTCGCGCGCCCGGTCGCAACGCGGTGCGAACGCGCAACCGCGCGGCCGGTCCCCCGGCTCTGGGGGACGGCCCGGAATCGTCGCGAGCGCGGTGTTCCGGTCGGTGCCCATGGTGGGAACCGCCCCGACCAGGGCCCTGGTGTACGGGTGGGCGGCGCGCACGGCGAGGTCCGCGACCGGAAGCTCCTCCACGACCCGGCCCGCGTACATCACCAGGACCCGCTGGCACACCTGCGCGACGACGGCGATGTCGTGCGAGATCAGCAGCAGCGCCGCACCCGAGTCGCGCCGCACCTCGCCCAGCAGGTCCAGCACCTGGCGCTGGACGGTGACGTCGAGCGCCGTGGTCGGCTCGTCGGCGACGATGAGGCTCGGTTCGCCCATCAGGCCCATGCCGATCATCGCGCGCTGGCGCATGCCGCCGGAGTACTCGTGGGGACGCTGCCGCGCCCGCCGCTCGGGCGAGGTGATCCGCACCCAGGCCAGCCGTTCGACCGCGCGGGCCGACGCCTGAGCGCGGGACGCGCCCAGATGGACCTCGGCGACCTCCGCCAGCTGGCGTCCGACGCGCAGCGCGGGGTTGAGGGAGGCCATCGGGTCCTGGAACACCATGGCCAGCGACGTGCCGAGCCCGCTCCCCGAGCGGGGATCGACCCCGCGGAACCGCAGCTCGCCGGCGGCGACCCGGGCGGGGTGCGGGGCCAGGCCCGCCACGGCGAGGGCGGTCAGGCTCTTGCCCGAACCCGACTCCCCGACCAGTCCCACGGCCTCTCCCGGCGCGACCGACAGCGACACGCCGCGGACCGACGTCCGGCCTCCGGGGAAGGTCACCCGCAGGTCGCGCACGCTCAGCAGCGCGTCCTCGGTCGCGGTGTCGCCGCCTCCTCCCGCGTCCAAGGCCGAAGCCGAAGCCGAGGACGGCGTCGCGGAGGACGTCCCCGCCTGCTCGTCCGCGGGGTCGGAGGCGGCGGCCCGGTGCGGCGCGCGCCGTCCGCCGGCCTGCGCGATCACCTCGCCGACCAGGGTGAACACCATGCCGGTGAGGACGACGGCGAGCCCCGGCGCGAGCGCGGCGAGCGGGTTGACGTAGATCCGGCCGAGCTGCTCGTTGAGCAGGCGGCCCCAGTCGTAGGCGGGCGCCTGCACGCCCAGGCCGAGGAAGGACAGCCCGGAGAACGCGATGAGGATCTGCGCCGCCGACTGGGCGGTGAACAGCGTCACCGGCTCGGCGATGTTCGGCAGCACGTGCCGGGTGACCAGCCGGAACCGGCCCGTCCCCAGGATGCGCGCGGCGGCCACGTAGTCGGCGGTGGCCACCGACGCGGACAGGTTCTGCACCAGGCGCGCGGCGGGCGGCACGAGGGCCAGGCCCACCGACAGCACCGCCCCCGTGCTCCCCGCCCCGAAGACCGTCGCGAGGACCAGGACGAACAGCAGTCCGGGGAAGGCCACGAGCACGCCCACGGTCGCGGTCACCAGACGGCCCGCCCGGCGGCCGAGCACCACCGGGGCCAGGCCGAGCAGCAGGCCCCCGGCCAGGCCGATCGCGGTGGCGGCCAGGGTGAGCTCCAGCGTGAGCCGGGTCGCGACCAGCACCCGCGCCGCCACGTCCCGGCCGAGGCCGTCGGTGCCGAACAGGTGCGCGGACCCGCCGCCCTGGTCGATCGCCCCGGTGTCGACCCGGGTCGCCGCCGATCCGGCGAGCGTCGGACCGAGGACGGCCATGAGGGTCAGCACGGCGACGGCGGTCACGGCGGCCAGGCCCAGCGGCGTGCGCAGGGCGTCCAGCAGCCGGTGGCCGAACGACTCCGAGGACGGCCCGGCGGACGTCCGCCGGGCGGAGCGGGTGGAGGATGGTTTCGACGGCATCGTCAGCTCCCGCGGATCGTGGAACGGGGATCGGCCAGGGCGACGGCGACGTCCACCGCGAACGTGATCAGCAGGGCCGCCGTCCCGTAGACCAGCACCACGCCCTGCACCAGCGGATAGTCCTTCTGCGTGATCGCCTGCACGATGGTGGTGCCGAGGCCGGGCCAGGCGAACACGTTCTCCACCAGCACCGTCCCGGTGATCAGGGAGGTGAACAGCAGGCCGCCGAGGGTGAGCGAGGCGGTCAGCAGGTTCGGCAGCGCGTGCCGCAGGTAGCGCAGCCGGGCGGGCAGCCGCTTGGCCCGCGCGGTGCGCATGTAGTCCTCGCCGAGCACCCGCAGCGTCTCCACCCGGACGATCCGGGCGAGCGCGGCGGCGGAGACGGCCGCCAGCGCCAGGACCGGCAGGACGTACGACGACGCGCCGCCCCGCGAGGCCACCGGCAGCAGCGGGATCGCCACCGCGAACACCGCGACCAGGCCGACCGCGAGCAGGAACTCCGGCACCGCGCCCAGGATCCCGGTGACGGCGGCGAAGCCGAGCTCGGTTCCGCGGCGCCGGCCCTCGCGGGTCAGCACGGCGGCGGCCATGCCCAGCGGAATCGCGACGGCCAGGATGAGCACGAACGCCAGGACGGCGAGCTCCAGGGTCGCGGGCAGACGGCTGGAGATGACCTGCGCCACCGGCATGTCCGTGCTGATCGAGTCGCCCAGGCGCAGGTGCGCCAGCCCGGACAGGAAGTGCCGGTACTGGTCGAACAGCGGACGGTCCAGGCCGAGCGCGTGCCTGCGGGCGGCGACCAGTTGCGGGTCGGCGGTCGGGCCGAGCGCCGCGCGGACGGGGTCGCCCGGCACCAGGTGGATCATCGCGAAGGAGGCGGTGACCAGCACCAGCAGCGACACCACCAGGCGCCCGGCGCGGCGAACCGCGAACCCGGCCCACGGATGTGCCTCGACCAGGGAGCCCACGGCGCCCAGGAAGGGCGCGCCACTCCGGACGGTGGCGGCGCTCGGGGGGTTCGCGGCGCTCATCGTCCGGTCCTTCGCAGCGTCTGCGGGAGCGGGCCCCCGCCGTCCAGCTGGAAGGTCACGCCCTTGCCGTAGTAGGTCTCCTCCAAGGTCGCGAAGGGCACCACGTCCAGGCGCTTGATCAGGGCGCTCTCGGCCGCCATCCACAGGGGGCAGCCTTCGGTGCCGAGCTTGGCCATGGCCTGGCCGGAGAGCCGGCGGTAGTCGGGGTTGTCGATGCCGCCGTAGTTGGACCCCTTCGGCAGCCGGGGCCCGTCGTAGAACCGGACGAGCTGGTCGGGCAGGTTGACGACGAGCGGCTGCCAGGCGACGTCCCATTCGCTGGCCGCCATGATCGTGCCGACCGTCGTGGGGGTCATGGTCTTGGTGGACACCTTCACCCCGAACGCCGTCCACTGCTGCACGGCCAGCTCGACGGCGGCCGTCACGCGCGGGCCGATGACGGTCGGATAGGCCACGGTCAGCTGGAGGGGCTTCCCGTCCTTGGTCCACTGGCCGCCGCTCTTGGCCCATCCCGCGGCGGTCAGGTCCGCCGCCGCGCGGGCCGTGTCGCGGCCGGGCACGTTGCCCGCCACCGAGTTCTGGGGACAGGGCGTGGGCGCGACCTCGCCGAGGTTGGTCGGCGGGACGTTCTTTCCGCCGCTCGCCACCGCCCCGATCTGCCCGAGGTCCACGGCGGTGACCAGCGCCCGCCGGACCACCGGGTCGCCGGTCGTGTGGCCGGCCGCCTCGTTGAACAGCAGCTGCCCGATCGTCGCCCGGATCCCCTGGTGGGCGATCCGGGCGGCCTCCAGCCGCTGCCGGTCCGAGCCGTTCAGCTGGACGATGTTGACCTGCCCGGACATCAGCAGGTTGGCGGCGGTGGACTCGTTCGCGACCACCTTGAAGATCACCTTGTCGGGGGAGGCCGACGTGTCCGCGCCGCCGGGCATCCACGTGACGCCCGGCCGCTTCACGTAGGTGTAGTGGTCGCCCGGCACGGCCTCGGTCATCCGGTAGAGCCCGGACGCGGCGGTGGTGCGCGCGAGCGTCTTGGTGTCGGCGAGGCTCTTGCGGCACACCAGCGGCAGCAGGTTCGACATCGGCAGGATGAACGGCGCGGGCCGCGCCGTCCTGACCGTGACCGTCCGGGACGCGGGGTCGGCGGTGGCCTTGGCGGTGAACGGCACCGACAGGCCCAGCATCGGCGACTCGTTGCGCGGATCGGCGACGTGGTTGTACTCGGCCGCCACGTCCTCGGCCGTGAGCGGCGACCCGTCCTGGCAGGTCACGCCACGCTTGATGGTGAACGTCGCGGACGTGGTGGTGGACGACCAGCGTTCGGCGACGCCGCCGGTCAGCTTCCCGTCCGCGCCCAGCTGGACCAGCCGGGCGTAGGCGAAGCCGTTCATGAGGATGGCCTTGGACGCCAGCGTGGTGAGCGGGTCGAGGGATCCGGGGTCGCTGGGGACCGCGATGGTGACGGCGCCGCGGCCGCCGCCCGCGGTGCCGCCCCCGCCGCCGCAACCGGCGGCGGCGAGTCCGAGGGCGGCGACCACTGCGGCCGCCCTGGCCGTGGTTGTTCTCATACTG
This sequence comes from Spirillospora sp. NPDC052269, assembly GCF_040679435.1. Classification (NCBI taxonomy): domain Bacteria; kingdom Bacillati; phylum Actinomycetota; class Actinomycetes; order Streptosporangiales; family Thermomonosporaceae; genus Spirillospora; species Spirillospora sp. NPDC052269. The sequence continues at coordinate 69,867 of NZ_JBFAUU010000017.1, read as the reverse complement.
GTACTCCTCGAAGATCGGACGCCAGGCCGTCGCACGGGCGCGTCAGGCGCGGGGGATCGCGCGGCCGAGATGCAGGAAGTCGGCGCGCAGCCCGTCGCCCGGGAAGACGTGGACGGCGTGCCGTCCCGCCTGCGGCTCGCGGGCGATCAGGGTCCGGGCGTCCAGGGGCACCATCACCTCGGTGCTCCCCGTCGCGTCGCCGGTCAGCTCGGCCAGGGCGCCCAGCGGCCGGACGGTCACCGTCAGGCCGCCTTCGTCCTCGGCGACGTCGGCGCACATGGTCCCCGACGCGTACCTGCCGGTGAAGTAGCGCGGATCGACGGTGGGCGGGACGGCGGGCGGCGACGGCAGGGGCGGGACCTTCACCCCGGCCAGCTCGTCCAGCAGCTCGGCGACCAGCGGGTACAGGCCGTAGAACTCGCCGCCGCCGGTCATCAGGGCGACCGCCACGTCCGCGCCGGGAACCACCCGCAGCAGCGAGACCTGCCCGAGGGTGCCGCCGTCATGCCCGACCACCAGGCCGCCCTCGTAGTCGAACAGCTCCCAGCCGAGCCCCCAGCGCTCGCCCAGCGGCGGGATGGGGGGCAGGGTGGCCTGCGGCTCGCGCATCGCCAGGGCGCTCGCCTCCGACAGCACGCGGGTCCCGTCCGGGGCGAGGCCGCCGCCGAGGTGCATCCCGGCGAAGCGCAGCTGGTCGCGGGCGGTGAGCGTCAGCGTGGACCCCGCCGGCGCGTTCGAGCGCGGCATCGCCCAGACCGGGGCCTTCACGAGCGCGCCGTCCGGACCGGTCACGTGCCCCATGGAGACCCGGTGCCGGATCGCCTCGGCGGGCGAGGTCGCCACGTGCGTCATGCCGAGCGGCACGGCGATCCGCTCGCGCAGCGCCGCCTCCCAGGTCTGCCCGGTCAGCACCTCGACGATCCGCCCGAGCACCACGTATCCGCTGTTGCAGTACGACCACCGCTCCCCCGGCGGGAACAGCTGCCCGGCCCGCTCGGCGAGGTGCGCGACGAACCGTTCGACGGCGTCGTCGCCCGGCCCGTGGTCGTCGAAGATGTCGCCTTCGAAGCCGCCGACGTGGGACAGCAGGTGCCGGACGGTGACCGACGCGCTCACGGCCTCGTCCACGACCCGGAACCCGGGCAGGTACAGGGCGACCGGCGCGTCCAGGTCCACGAGGCCCTCGTCGACGAGCTGCATGATCAGCGTCGCCGTCCAGACCTTGGTGATCGAGCCGGTCTGGAAGACCGAGTCGACGGTCGCCGGGTAGCCGGTCTCGACGTCCAGCACGCCGAAGGCGGCCTCCACGACCTCGGCCCCGCGCCGGACCGCCAGGACCGCGCCGGGAATGTCATGCCGCCCGGCCGCCTCGGCCAGCCGCGCCTGGAGTTCCTGTGGAGTCACCGTCGTCACCTCCGTCCGGGCGACGTGTTCGCCGCCGGGTGGCTGAACGGTAGGCATCACGCCACCGGGCACGATTCGTGCGGCCGCACAAAAAACACGGCCGATCCATGTGGTGTGCTCCGAAGCCTCCCTGCCGTCCGTCCACGGATACTCACGGGCAAAACCGCGAAGGGAGCCCTATGGACGTCTACATCTCGGTCGACATGGAGGGCATCGCCGGCATCGCCACGATGGACCAGATCGTGCGCGGCGGGCACAACTACCCCCGTTCCCAGGAGCTGATGACCGCCGAGGCCAACGCCGCGATCGCCGGCGCGTTCGACGCCGGGGCCGACAGTGTCGTGGTCAACGACAGCCACGGCACGATGGACAACTTCCTCCAGGACGCGCTGGACGAGCGGGCCCGCCTGGTCACCGGCGCCCCCAAGGCCCAGTGCATGGCCCACGGCCTGGACGGACGCCATGGCGTGGCGCTGTTCGTCGGCTACCACGCGCCGGGCGGCTGTCCCGGCGTGCTCGCCCACAGCTTCTCGTCCTGGTTCACCTGGATGCGCCTCAACGACCGGCTGGTGTCCGAGGCCGAGGTCAACGCCCTGCTGGCGGCCGAGCACGGCGTCCCGGTCGGACTGGTGACCGGCGACGACCAGATCTGCGCGCTCGCCGAACGCGTCTTCCCCGGCGTCGTCACCGCCCCGGTGAAGACCGCCGAGGGCCACAGCGCCACCGACAGCCTGCATCCACGACGGGCTCAGGCCCTCATCCGCGAGGGCGCGGCGGCGGCCGTCAAGAACGCCCCGACGCTCCGTCCCGTCCCGATCCCCGACCGGCTGGACCTGACCGTCGGCTTCCAGCTCCCCGCCGCGGCCGAGGCCGCCGCCGACGTCCCCGGCGCCGAACGCGTCGACGAGCACACCGTCACCTGCCCGGTCGCCGACCTGCGCCAGCTCATGGGCCTGATCTGCGTCTGGTACGGCGTCGCCGCCCTCGCCGCCCGAACCCGTATCCCTCTTCTCGGCCGCTGACGCCCCCTGAGGCGCCCGCAGTCATCACCCCGTGAGCACAGGACGTCATCCATCCCTGAGCACATCCCGTTGTCACCCGCTGAGTGCGGGACGTTGTCCGAATCTGAGCAACCGTCATGTGGCCGCGAGACGAACCCGGGTTGTCACCGAGTGATGATCCGGTTTTGTCACTCAGGACGAAAACGGCACACGGACTGTCCGAAACCCGCCCAACCCACACCCTTCAATCAAGATCAATTGCGAGGGACGGTCCCCCCTGGCACTCTCCTATCGGACCCATGGGACATCAGTGACCTATGGGGCGATCTGTTGAACGGGGATGCCATGAAGGCTTCTGCACGACTAGCCGCGCGCTGCGCGGTCGCGGCCATCACCGCCGTGCCGCTGCTCGCCGTCGCCGGGACCGCCGCCAACGCGGCGCCGGCCGCCGCGCCGGGCGCGGACGTCTGGGCCGCCGCCGGCCCGGCCGGGGTGGGAGCGAAGTCCGCCTACCTGTACGACGTGTCCGCGAAGAAGGCCCGCTGGGCCCGCGCGGACAAGACCAAGCGCCCGATCGGCTCCATGACCAAGGTCATGACGGCCTACACGGTGCTGAACGGCAAGGTGAGCCTGGACAAGGTCATCACCATCCAGCGCAAGCACGTCGAGTACGTCACCAAGCAGCACAAGGACGCCAGCCGGGCCGGCATCGTCGCGGGCGACAAGCTGACCGTCCGGCAGCTGCTGAACCTCATGATGGTGCCGTCCGGCTGCGACGCCGCGTACGTCCTCGCCGACACCGTCGGTCCGGGCTGGAAGAACTTCGTCGCCAAGATGAACGCCAACGCGCGCAAGCTCGGCATGAAGAGCACCCACTACGCCAACTTCGACGGCCTCAACTGGCCGTCGGAGAAGTCGACCTACTCGACGGCGTACGACCAGACGCGGCTCGGCTACTTCACGATGAAGAACTCCACGTTCCGCTCGATCGTGAAGCAGCCGCGCTACTACCTCGGCGCCACCGGTTCGCACCACGCGTACAGCGAGTGGAACACCAACCGGATGCTCGGCTCCGGCAAGAACGCCTACAAGGGCGCGATCGGCATCAAGACCGGCCACACCAACGCGGCCGGCTACTCCCTGATGTTCGAGGCCGTCCGCGGCAAGAAGACGCTGATCGGCGTGGTCATGGACTCCTCCAAGACCGTCGAGACCGCGCGCTTCACCGACGCCGCGAAGATGCTCAACTGGGGCTTCGGCGTCCGCACCGCCGACGTCTGGGTCGTCCCGCCGGTCCCGGCCGGCGCGAACGTCGACTGACGTAGCCCCCTGGCTCCCCGGCCCCCTGCGACGCTCGAGGCGCAGGGGGCCTCCCCATGTTTCGGCCGAACCGCTTGCGGACGCCCCCGCCGCCCCGCGAAGCTGCATGGGCTTTCGTCGGACGAGCGAAACGGGGCCACTGATGCGACGCACGGGACTTCTCGCGGGCACGACCTTCGCAATCACCCTCATAACGGCGGCGCCCTCAGCGGCCGAACCCCGCCCCGCCCTCCAGGGCCCGGAGCCGTCCAGCCTGCGCGCGAAGGCCGCCTACCTGTCCGTCGGGAACACCACCTGGGGCAGCGGCGCGGAGTCCGCCCGTCCGATCGCCAGCATCACCAAGCTGATGACGGCCCTGGTCGTCGTCCACGCCGGCGACCTCGACCGGACGATCACCATCAAGCGCAAGTACCGCACCTACGGCGCCCGCCACGACGCGAGCATGGCCGGCCTCCACCCCGGCGACCGCCTCACCGCGCGCCAGCTCCTCTACGCGATGCTCCTGCCGTCCGGCTCGGACGCCGCCTTCGCCCTGGTCGAGTCCTACGGAGGCACCTGGCCGAAGTTCGTCGCCAGGATGAACGCCACCGCCGCCGACCTCGGCATGGCCGACACCCGCTACGACAACTTCGACGGCCTCCCCTGGCCGTCCCGGACGGCCGACTCCAGCACCCCGCGCGACCTCGTCGTCCTGGCCCGCGAGGCCCTCACCGACCCGACCGTCCGCCGCGTCGTCGGAACCCGCACCTACACACTCCCCAAAACCAGAACCCACAGGGCCTACACCTGGACGAACACCAACCGCCTCCTCGGTACCTACAATGGCGTGCGAGGCGTCAAGACCGGCTTCACGAACACCGCCGGCTACTGCCTCCTCTTCACCGCCCGGCGCGGCAAGCGCACGGTCTACGGCGCCGTCCTCGGCGAACCCACCTCCACCGCCCGCTTCACCGACGCCACCCGCCTGCTCGACTGGGCCTTCGGCCAGGACACGACCGAACTCCCCCTCTCCCCCGCCCCGGACCAGGACTGACTTGGACAAGCTCACCCTCGCCCAACTGAAGGGCCTGGCGAAGAACCCGAACACCCCGACGGACATGCTCCTGGCCCTGCTGAACAGCGGCGAGCACGACCTCCAGTTCAACGTCCTCCGGAACCCGCACGTCCCGGACCAGGTCTGGAACGCCGCCGTCACCCACCCCGACCAGCACGTCCGGAACATGGTGGCCAAGAACCGGCACGCCCCACCCGAGCACCGAGCCCGCCTGGCCACCGACCCCGACCAGCAGGTCCGCGTTGCCCTGACGGAACAACGCCGAACCCCACCCGAGACCAGAAGGGCACTCTGCGCCGACGAGGACCCCCTCGTCCGCGCCACCGCCATCAAGGGATGGCCGAACCCGCCCGAGGACGTCACCGACCGTCTCCTCACCGACCCCGCCCCCTCGGTCCGCCTGGCGGTGTCGATGCGCCCGGAACTGACCGAGGAACAACGCGCCGCCATCGACTTCCACGTCGGCCCGAAGGACTTCGTCCGGCCGCCCGACTGGTTGTGGGACCGGCTCGACGACCTCGAGACGATGCGCCGCTGCGCCACGTCCGCCCACCTGGGCCTCCGCCGCACCGCCGCCTACAGTCCCCATCTGCCCGCGGACCTGGTCGAGTTCCTCACCGAGCACCACCCGTCCCCGCCCCCGGCCCTCCCACCCGAAGTGATGACCACCCTGCTCTCCCAAGCCGGCCTTCACTAGCAAGCAACCGCGCGCCGAACCTGATATCCCCATCGGCTGAGCACCCGGACAACGGTCTCCGCACCACTCGGATTCGCACTGTGCACATAGACCATCCCGATCCGGAACGGCTCCCCGCTGAAAGCCGCCTCCTCCAGAACCGTCACCACTGGCATGATGCTGTCGTCCCCACCCAGGTCATGGTCGAGCCACAGCTCATCGATGAAGCACCCACGGTGCTCCTCCAGCAGAAGAACACCCTCAGCACTCGTCCGCGCAATCCGCGTGACCCCAGGCAACGACCGCAGGTCATCAACCCCAAGCACCACCCGCGCCGACGCCCCAGCCCCCTGCTCCTCGATCGGCTGGAGTTGGACGAGGATCATCCAGACGGCGTCGTCCATGATGTAGGTGGCGCGGACTCGGTACCGGCCGGGTGCGAGGTCGACGACGAGGTGGTCGCCGGGTTCGAGTTCGTCCCCGGCCAAGGTCGAATCGAAGAGGACGGCTGTGCCTGGGACGTCCCAGATGAGGTCTCCGTCTTCGTCCCAGGTGACGCCGTCGTGAAGGGCGCGGCGAGCCGCGTCGACGATCTCGGACTCGGAGTCGGCGGCGGCCCAGCGCAAGAACAGCAGTTCGTCGGGCAGGAATGTGGTGGACACCGGTTCCACTCCGAGGACCAGGCCGTGCTGATCGCCGATCGGGATCGATCCGACGTATCCCTCGATCGAACAGGCGCGACCGTAGTCGCCCCAGGTCTCGACGGGGCCGTCGTCGTCACTGACGCCTTCCCACCGGTCGAGCACGGCCCGGGGCGCGACCAACAGCGGGCCTCCACCGGATTGAACCCAGGTCAGAGCCACTGAACCCTCCCTCGCCGCGCTGATCTCGGTGAAGCCTAGTTGGCGGCCCCGGGCGGAGAAGTGTCCATTCCCCCATCGATCGTCAACCGCGGGTTGACGCATTGCGAGCGTCAACCTATGGTTGACGTATGAGCGAATTTCCGGTGCGGCTCGGTGATCTCATCGAGTACGTGAACGAGCAGAGTCCCGAAGGCGGGCCGCTGGAGCGGCTGTCGGGCGCGGTGGTGGTGTCGGAGCAGGTCGGAGAGGCGGCCGATCATCTGGTCGGGCACTTCGTGGACCAGGCGCGCAGGTCAGGGGCGTCCTGGACGGAGATCGGGCGCAGCATGGGCGTCACGAAGCAGGCCGCGCAGAAGCGGTTCGTGCCGAAGCCCAGCGGTGGGACGGCGGAGGCGAGCGGGCCGTTCTCGCGGTTCACCAAGCGCGCGATCAACTCGGTGCTCGCCTCGCAGGAGGCGGCGCGGAGCGCGGGCAACGACGAGATCCGGCTCGCGCACCTGGTGCTCGGGCTGCTGACCGAGCCCGAGGGCCTCGCCGTCAAGGCGATCGAGGAGCAGGGCGTCACGGTCGAGGACGTGCGGGTGATCGCCGTCCAGGCGCTGCCGCCGCGCGTGGAGACCGAGATCCCGGAGAACATCCCCTACGCGCAGGAGGCGGCGAAGGTGCTGGAGCGGAGCGTCCGCGAGGCGCTGCGGCTCAACCACAACTACATCGGCACCGAGCACCTGCTGCTCGCCTACTTCGACGAGGGCAGCCCGCTGCTGGACGCGAACCTCGACAAGGACGAGGCGGAGGAGTGGATCAAGTCCGTCCTGGAGCAGTTCCAGAAGGAGGACTAGCGACTAGCGGTCGCGGGCCTCGCCGCGGGCGTGGACGAGCGCCTGGAGCTCGGTGAGCTGGCGGACGGCCAGGTGCTTCTCGGCGCCGTTGATGCCCATGGCGCCGATGGACGTGCCGTCCGCCAGGTCGAGGGTCGGCCACGGCTCGCCGACGCTCATGTTCACGTCCACGATCTCGGCCCATTCGAGGCGGCGGGTGCGGAAGGCGTTGACCACCGTCACCCCCGCCTCGTCGGCGGCCACCCGGCAGCGCGCCAGCATGTGCAGCAGCCACGCCATGAGCAGGCCGAACAGGACCATCATGGTCCGGTCGAACGCCTTGAACTGGGGCGCGACGATGACGGCGAGCAGGACCATGCCGAGCACGCTCACGCCCGCCGTCACGTACGCGATGAACCGGGTGGTGCGGGGGCGCCACACCACCGGCAGCGTCGGGGTCTCAGTCAACGATCTTGCTGATCGGGATCTCGAGGATGTCGTGGGCGCCGGCGGCCTTGAGCGCGGGGATCAGGGTGTTCACCCCGCGCTTGGGGACGACGGACTCGACCGCGCTGGCCTCGCCGCCGGCGAGGGCGGTGACGGTCGGGGACGACATGGCGGGCATGATCTCCAGGACCCCGGCCAGGTCGGCCTGGGCGACGTTCAGCTTGAGCAGGACGTTGCCGCGGGCGCGGATGGCGCCCTGGAGCAGGAGCGCGACGTCCTCCATGGCGGCGCGCTTCTCGTCGTCCTCGTACGCCTCGCGGTTGGCGACCAGCTCGGTGTAGCTGGTCAGCAGGGTGTCGAGGATGCGCAGGCCGTTCTTGCGCAGGGACGACCCGGTCTCGGTGAGGTCGACGATGACGTCCACGATGTCGGGCACCTTCGCCTCAGTGGCGCCGTAGGACGGCACGACCTTGGCCTTCACCCCGTGCCGGTCGAGGAACCGGCGGGTCATCTCCGGGAACTCGGTGGAGATCCGGACGCCCTCGGGCAGGTCGGACACCGACTGCCAGGGCGCGTCGTTCGGCACCGCCATGATCACGCGGACCGGGTTCGAGGTGGCCTTGGAGTACTTCAGCTCACCGAGGCTGACCACGTCCGAGTCGGTCTCGGTGATCCAGTCGCGGCCGGTGATGCCGAGGTCGAAGAGCCCCTGCTCGAGGTAGGTCGGGATCTCCTGGGGGCGCAGCACGCGCACCCGGTCGATCCGGGGATCGTCGATGGACGCGCGGTAGTCGCGGTCGGAGGAGCGCCGGACGGTCAGGTCGGCGGCGTCGAACAGCTCCAGGGTCGCCTTCTCCAGGGACCCCTTGGGCAGAACGAGAGACAGCACAGCATTCCCTTTCGGGGAGAGGTGATGGTGGGACGGATCCGGGACGGGCTCAGGAGCCCAGATGCTCCGAGTCATGCCCGGCGTGACCGTGATGCCGCGTACCTCGCAGGGTCAGAACCGTGCCGGATGCGGTCACCGTCGCCTCCCGTCCCTTTCGATGCCATCACTTGCTGTAGTGAAAGCCGACCTTACCATGCCGTGACCGGCGGACTCCTCCGGGTCACCCCGGGTGGCGCCACCCGGGGTGACCGCGCCACTACCGCAGGCTACGGAGGGTGAGGGCGGTGTCGAGCGCCGCGACGACCGACTCCCAGCCCTTGTCCTCCGAGCTGTCCGCGAACCCGCTGCGCGCGAGGGCCTGATCGACGTTGTCGCAGGTGAGAACACCGTTACCGACCGGAGTCGACTCGTCCAGAGCGACCCTGGTCACACCGGCGGTGACCGAGTCGCAGACGTAGTCGAAGTGAGCCGTCTCACCGCGGATGACCGCGCCGAGCACGGCCACCGCGTCCAGGTCGCGCGCCAGCTGCTGCGCGACGACCGGGATCTCCAGGGCCCCCGCGACGCGGACGACGATCGGCTCGGGGACGCCGCACGCCTTGGCCGCCATGATCGCGCGGTCCAGCAGCTGGTCGGTGATCTGGGCGTTCCACCGGGTGCAGACGATGCCGAGCGTCAGCCCGGCGGCGTCGATGGTGGTGTCCTCGGGGCGTCCCTGCCCGCTCATACGAGGTCTCCGATCTCGTGGCCGAGGCGGTCGCGCTTGGCCGTCAGGTAGCGGCGGTTGTGCTCGGTGACGGCGACGGGCAGGGCCTCGCGGCCGTGGACGCCGATCCCGAACCCGGACAGGCCCTGGAGCTTGGCCGGGTTGTTGGTGAGGACGCGGATCGACCTCACGCCCAGGTCGCGCAGCATGTGCGCGGCGTTGGAGTACTCGCGCGCGTCCACGGGGAGGCCGAGCTCCATGTTGGCGTCCACGGTGTCGGAGCCGACGTCCTGGAGGGCGTAGGCCCGCAGCTTGGCGAGCAGGCCGATGCCCCGGCCCTCGTGCCCGCGCAGGTAGAGGACGACGCCGCGGCCCTCCTCGGCGATCCGCTCCATGGCGGCGTCCAGCTGGGCGCCGCAGTCGCAGCGCTCGGAGTGCAGGACGTCGCCGGTGAGGCACTCGGAGTGGGCGCGGACGAGGACGTCCTCGCCGTCGCCGATCTCGCCGAGGACGAGCGCGACGTGCTCGCCGCCGTCCACGGAGCTGGCGTACCCGACGGCGCGCCACATGCCGAAGCGGTTCGGGAGGCTGGTCTCGGCCTCGCGGGTGACCATGGGCTCGGTGCGCCGCCGGTACTCGACGAGCTGCTCGATGGAGATCAGCTTGAGGCCGTGCTCCTTGGCGAACACCTGCAGCTCGGGCAGCCGGGCCATGGTGCCGTCGTCGTTGACGATCTCGGCGAGGACGCCCGCGGGCGGCAGCCCGGCGAGCCGGGCGAGGTCGACGGCGGCCTCGGTGTGGCCGCGGCGGCGCAGCACCCCGCCCTCGTGGTAGCGCAGCGGGAAGATGTGCCCCGGCCTGACCAGCGCGGACGGCTCGCTGCCCGGATCGCACAGGACGTGCAGGGTGTGCGCGCGGTCGGCCGCCGAGATGCCGGTGGACACGCCGTCCCGGGCGTCCACGGTGACGGTGAACGCCGTGCGCATGCGGTCGCGGTTCTGGGTGGTCATCAGCGGGATCTGGAGGCGGTCCAGGTCCGCGCCGAGCATCGGCGCGCAGATCACGCCGCTGGTGTGCCGGATGGTGAAGGCGAGCAACTCGGGCGTGGCCTTCGCCGCGGCGAAGATGATGTCGCCCTCGTTCTCGCGGTCCTCGTCGTCCACGACGATGACGGCCTTCCCGGCCGCGATGTCGGCGACGGCGTCCTCGATCGGGTCGAAGACGCCGGACGCGTCGTCGCGCGCCAGGTCGGTGCCGCTGACGGCCACGGTGCCGTGGGTCATGTCGTCCCTCGTGTCGTCGCCGGTCATCACGCCGTCACCGCCCCGTCCGCGCGCGCCTGGACGGGTGGGGTCCGGCGCGCCTCCTTGAGCCAGTTGCGGAATCCGGCCATGACCATGACGAAGAAGATCCCGTACACGGCCCCGGACACCCAGAGCCCGGACTTCAGGGCCAGCGGGACGCCGACCAGGTCCACCAGCACCCAGATGATCCAGAAGTCCACGAGGGCGCGGCTCTGCGCGAACGTCGCCGCCGCGCTGCCGACGAAGATGTAGGCGTTCGCCCACGGCGACCAGGCGACCTTCAGCCAGGCCAGGTGCATGAAGATCTGCGCGACCAGGACGGTCCCGACCGCGAGCGCGGCCAGCAGGACGATCCGCTCGCGGGCGGTGGCCTTGCGGATGACCAGGGGCCCGCCGCCACGGCGTCCGCGCGTCCACATGAACCAGCCGTACGCGCCGAGGAAGACGAACAGGCCCTGCTTGAGGGCGTTGCCGGGGACGTGGGCGTGCAGGGAGGCCGCGAGGAGCAGCAGCGCGCCGGCGATCTGGACGGGCCAGGTCCACAGCGTCTTCTTCATGGCGAGGTAGACGACGGCGAGCGAGAGGACGTTGCCGACCAGGTCGGTCCACAGCACGTGCTCACCGAAGAGGGTGAAGCTCGAGTTCAACCAGTTCACGACGCCTCCTCGCTGTTCCGGACGGTCAGCATCCGCTCGACGTACTTGGCGACGACGTCGACCTCGAGGTTGACAACGTCCCCGACGCCCTTGTGGCCGAGGGTGGTCAGGGCGAGGGTGGTGGGGATGAGCGCGACGGTGAAGCGGTCGGGCCCGGCCTCGACGACGGTGAGGCTGATGCCGTCCACCGTGATCGAGCCCTTGTCGGCGACGTAGCGGGCGAGGCCGGACGGGAGCGAAACGGTCACGACGTCCCAGCGCTCGCCGGGCTCGCGGGAGAGGATCGTGCCGGTGCCGTCGACGTGGCCCTGCACGATGTGGCCGCCGAGCCGGTCCGACACGCGGACGGGCCGCTCGAGGTTCACCCGCGCGCCGGGGGCGAGGCCGCCGAGCCCGGAGCGGTCGAGGGTCTCCTTGATGACGTCGGCGGTGAAGGCCTCGTCCTTGACGTCCACGACGGTGAGGCAGACGCCGTTGACGGAGATGGACGCGCCGTGGACGGCGTCGGAAGTGACGATCGGGCCGTGGATGGTCAGGCGGGCCGAATCCGCCGCGGACTCGACCGCTCTGATCTCGCCGAGTTCCTCGACGATGCCGGTGAACATGTCCCGGGCCTCCCTTTGGGGGTCAGGCTCCGGGGTTCCTGCCAGCACGACGGATCGCGTACGGCGTGCAGCCCCTTTTCACCTCGAGCAGGGGCCGTTCGCGCGCTGCCTCCCATCCGGACTTTAACCGTCGGTCCCGGAGTTCCACCGGGTCAACCGGCCGATGGCTTCGGCCGGGTCGCGGACTATCACCGCCGGTTCGGACTTTCACCGACCCCGGAGCACGCGTTGCACTGCTTGCCAACCAGTGTGCCACGCGCCTTGTTCCCGGGACCATGTGAGAACGCCCACGACCTCATTCGGCCAACCAAGCGCTCGTTCGGGTACAGCCTCTCCGACCCCCGAAAGACGGGCCTTCCCGCCGAAGATCACCCGGACTAGGCTCCCGCTGCGGCTGCCCCCGCACGGCCGCGGTGATCATCCCTGCACACACACCTGTCCTGGGAGCCCCATGTCCATCAAGCGGATCGTGATCACTACGGCGGCGCTCACGCTGACCGGCGGAACCCTGGCCGCACCGGCCGAAGCCGGGACGGCCAAGCCCGTCCCGGGCTGGCGGATCGTCCACCGGGTGGCGAACAAGGACGTCCTCCTGCGGGACGTGAAGGCGGGCGGCCCGCGCAACCTGTGGACCGCCGGCGAGACCTACGGCACGATCGACCACCCGTCCACGCCGGTCGCCCTGCACTGGAACGGGGCGAAGTGGGCGTCCCTGTCGCCACGTGCCGACCAGGTCACCCGGCTGACCACCATCGCGACCTCGTCCACGGGCGACACCTGGGCGTTCGGTCCCCTGATGGGCGTGGACAAGCCCGAGCGCGCCCTGCACTGGAACGGAAAGGCCTGGACGGCCGGCGGCCTGCCCGGCGACTACACCTGGATCACCACCGCGGCCACGTTCGGCCCGCGCGACGTGTGGGCCCTGGGACGCGTCGGCGGGCAGAACGGCGAGCCGTACATCGCCCACTTCAACGGCAAGCGCTGGACGAAGGTCGCCGCCCCGAAGAACGTCACCAGCGGCTCCATCAACAACGTCGTCGGGATCTCCCCCAAGAACCTGTGGGCCGTGGTCGCCGAGCCGTTCGGGTTCGCGGTCATCCACTACGACGGCCGGGCCTGGCGGTCGATGCCGATGCCGACCACGGTCGACAACCCCTACCAGTCGTTCGCCGGCGGCGGGCTCGTCGCGCGCGGCTCCCACGACGTCTGGGTCGCCGGACGGTTCCCGACCGCGAAGGGCACCGGCGCGCCCGGCCTGGCGCACTACGACGGCAAGAAGTGGACGGTCGTCACCGCACCCGGCGCGTCCACTCCCCTGGCCGGGCTCGCCGACGACGGCCACGGCGGACTGTGGGCCACCACCCTCTACTCCCCCAGCGAGATCTGGCACTACAGCAAGGGGCACTGGACCAAGGCCACGCCCAAGGGCGGTGTCGCCAAGCCCTACCTGAGCGGGATGACCCACCTCCCGCACACCACCACGTCCGTCAGCGTCGGAGACGAGAACGGGCCTGCCGTCCTCGCCACCGGAGCCTTCTAGGCCGCCATCCTTTCCGTCGTCCCGGACGCGGTGCGGTGGGCCAGCCAGCCGGACATCGAGCGGACGCCGACGCCGATGGCGCGTTCGTCGGGGTCGAAGGCGCCGAAGTGCGGGTAGGCGGTGACGATGTCCGCGCCGGGACGGCGGACGCCGAGGAAGCTGAACGTGCCGGGGAGGCGGCGGAGGAAGAGCGCGAAGTCCTCGCCGCTGAACGGGATCGCCGCGTGCATCGTCGTGACCGCCCGGCGTCCGAGCCTGGACGTCAGGTAGTCGCGGACCTCCCGTCCCGGACGCGGCGGACACACCATCGCCGGGAACGCGTCCGTGGGGAAGTCGATCCGGGCGTCCGGGTAGCGGGCGGCCAGGCCCCGAAGCTGGTCGCGGATCTCCGGGACGCGCTCCTGCGGCCAGCAGCGGAACGTCGCGCGCACCTCGACGTCGCCGTTGGCCGCGGGACGTGCGCCCGCCCGCATCCAGACGAAACGGGCGAGCGGGCCGTTCGGCGTCTCCGTCTCCCGGACCATGCGTTCGAGGTCGGCGGACGTCTCCGGGTAGGCGACCGTGGAGAGCGCGCTGATGTCGGCGACGAGCCGGGCGGCCCGGTCGGACGCGCCGGGCCCGGTCAGCGTGATGCTGCCGCGGTCCAGGCCCGGAAGCCCGGTGCCCGGCGTGACCGCGAACGTCCCGACCGGCATGGGGCCGCAGTGCAGGGCGTGGATCTCGGCCGGCCTCGTCCGTTCCAGGACACCGGCGGAGATCATCGCCTGCGCCCCGGTGAGGGACTCCTCGCCCGGCTGGAAGAAGAACACGACCTCGCCGCTGAGCCGGTTCCGCAGGCGGGCCAGGACCTCGGCGACGCCGACGCCGATCGTGGTGTGCAGGTCATGGCCGCACACGTGCGCGGGGTCCGGGCCGCCGTTGATCTGCGAGTCCGGCGGGACGGCGTCCATGTCGGCGCGGTAGGCGACCGTCCGGCCGCGTTTCCGGCCCTTCAGGACGCCGACGACGCCCGTGCCGCCGACGCCCGTGGTCACCTCGAGTCCGGCGGCGCGGAGCCGGTCCGCGACGAGCGCGGCGGTGTGCGTCTCGACGCCCGCCAACTCGGGGTGGGAGTGGATGTCGCGGCGCAACGCGATCAGGTCGGCGTCCAGCCGTCTGGCCGTGGCGTCGATCTGCTTCTCGAGGCCGGACGGCTCGGTCGCGTAGGCGGGGAGGCCGCCGGCCAGGGCGCCTCCGGCGGCGCCGAGTGCGACGGCCCCGCCGAGCACGCTGCGGCGGGTCAGGGCGGGTCGTCCAAGGTGGTGATCGCTCATGTCCTGGACGCTACGGACCCGGCGACGGCCCTTCGAGGTGGCTAGGTGCCGACCTGGGGTGCACTCAACTCCACCATGAGGCCGCCTGGCGTCGCGGTGACGTGGGTCAGGTCGGGCACGATCCAGTCGGCCTCGCCCAGCTCGGACGCGTCGTGGCTGGTCGTGACGGCCACGACGGTCGCACCGGCGGCGCGTCCGGCGTGGATCCCGGCGGGCGCGTCCTCCACGACCACGCACGCGGACGGCTCGACGCCCAGCTCGCGCGCGGCCAGCAGATATCCCTGCGGGTCGGGCTTGCCCTCCGCCACGCGCTCGGCGGTCACGACGACCGGCGGCAGCGGCACGCCCGCGACGTCCGTCCGGACCTTGAGCTGGCCGAGGTCCATCGAGGTGACCAGTGCCCAGGGCAGGGCGTCCATCGAGGTCAGGAGGCGGACGGCGTCCGGCAGCGCGGTGATGCCGTCGGTGCGGGACGCCTCCAGCGCGTCCAGCCGCGCGGCCGCCTCGGCGACCTGGCCCGCGGGCAGGTACTCGGCGATCCGGTCGGACGTGCGGCGGCCGTGCGCTCCGGCCAGGTAGTCCGCGGCGTCGATGCCGTACTCGGCCGCCCATTCCCGCGCGGCCGCCTCGACCAGCGGGGTGGAGTCGACGAGCGTGCCGTCCACGTCGAACAGGACGGCCGAGCATGGCAGGAAGGTCATCAGTGCACGGACCAGGGGGCGGCGGCGGTCGCCTTCTCGGCCTGGGCGCGGAGCTTCCGGATCGCCTCGGAGGGGTCGTCCGCGCCGTAGACGGCGCTGCCCGCGACGAACACGTCCGCGCCCGCCTCGGCGCAGCGCTCGATCGTCTCGGCGCTGACGCCGCCGTCCACCTGGAGCCAGACGTCCAGGTCACGGCCCTTGATCAGATCGCGGGCGCGGCGCACCTTCGGCAGCACGACATCGAGGAACCTCTGCCCGCCGAAGCCCGGCTCGACGGTCATCAGCAGCAGCATGTCGATCTCGCCGAGGATGTCCTCGAACCCGTCGACCGGCGTCGCCGGGTTCACGCCGAGCCCGGCGCGCGCGCCCGCGGCGCGGATCGTGCGCAGGGTGCGGATCGGCGCGGACGCCGCCTCCGCGTGGATCGTGACGCTCTTCGCCCCGGCCTCGGCGTACTGGGGGGCCCAGCGGTCGGGGTCCTCGATCATCAGGTGGCAGTCGAGCGGGAGGCGGCTGGTCCTGAGCAGCGCCTCCACGATCGGCAGCCCGAGGGTCAGGTTGGGGACGAAGTGGTTGTCCATCACGTCGACGTGCACCCAGTCGGCGGCGTCGGCGATCCGCTCGACCTCGCCGCCCAGGGCGGCGAAGTCGGCGGACAGGATGCTGGGAGAGATCTGCGGAGCCATGATGCCCCCAGCTTAGAAGCCCCCGGTCACCGCTCATGCGGCAGGGCGGGCCTCAGCGCCGGTGTTTCCGCCGTGCCTCAGGCGCGCTTGCGCAGGAGGGCCAGGAACATCGCGTCGGTGCCGTGCCGGTGCGGCCAGAACTGCGCGTACGGGGTGTCCCCCACGCGGACGCGCTCCAGCGACGGCGCGATGCCGGTGAGGACGTCCGGGGCGTCGACGCGCTCGATGTCCTCGCGGCGGCGCAGCACGTCGTCCACGACGACCCGGGTCTCGGCGAGGTGCGGCGAGCACGTGACGTAGGCGACGACGCCGCCCGGACGCACCGAGTCCAGGGCCGTGCCCAGCAGGTCCCGCTGGAGCGGGCCGAGCTCGGCGACCGCCTCGGGGCCGCGCCGCCAGCGCGCCTCGGGACGGCGGCGGAGCGCGCCCAGGCCGGTGCACGGCGCGTCCAGCATGATCCGGTCGAACGAGCCGGGACGCCACGCGGGGACGGTTCCGTCGGCGACGACGACCCCGGCGCGGCGGTCCACGGCGCGGGTGACCAGGGCGGCGCGGTGCGGGGTGACGTCGGCGGCGAGCAGCCGGGCGTCCCGCTGCGTCGCGACCGCCGACAGCAGGCCCGCCTTGCCGCCCGGACCGGCGCAGAGGTCGGCCCAGCGGGCGTCGGCGCCGTCGAGCGGGGCGGCGGCCAGGGCGAGCGCGACGAGCTGGCTGGCCTCGTCCTGGACGGCGGCGCGGCCGTCGCGGACGGCGGCGAACATCGCCGGGTCCCCCTCGGGCAGCAGGGCCCCGACCGGCGAGTACGGCGCCGGGTCGGTGCCCTCCAACTCGTCGAGCGTGGCGCGGCCGGGCCGGGCGACCAGGGTCACGCGCGGACGGTCGTTGTCGGCGGCGAGCAGCGCGTCGATCTCGTCCCGCTCGGGGCCGAGCGCGTCGCGCAGCGCGGACACGATCCACTTCGGGTGGCTGCGCCGGAGCGACAGCCGGGTCGTGGCGTCCATGTCGTCCGGCGCGACGATGTCGAGCCAGGCGGCCAGGTCGCGCCCGGCGACCCTGCGCAGCACCGCGTTCGCGAACTTGGACTGGCCGGGCCCGGTGACGTCGCGGGCCAGGTCGACGGCCGTGCCGACGGCCGCGTGCGGCGGGATCCGGGTGGCGAGCACCTGGTGCGCGCCGAGCCGCAGGACGTCCAGCAGCGGCGGGTCGATGCGGCGCAGCTCGCGGTCGCTGCACAGCGCCAGGATCGCGTCGTAGGTGCCGCGGCCGCGCAGCGTGCCGTAGGTCAGCTCGGTCGCCAGGGCGGCGTCGCGGCCGGTCAGGCCGCGCTCGCGGAGCCGGGCCGGGAGCAGCAGGTTGGCGTAGGCGTCGCGGGAGTCCACGGCGCGGATCACGTCGAACGCGGTGCGGCGGACGAGATCCTGCGGGCGGCCGGTGCGGCGCGGCCCGTCCGGGCGGCGGTTGGCGTTGCTCCGTCCGCGGTGGTGGCGGGTGGGCGGCATCAGGCGAGCGTGTCCTTGTCGGTGAGAGAGACCCCGCGCGCCCAGTCGGCGGCGGGCATGCGGCGCTTGCCCTGCGGCTGGACGTCGCCGAGCGCGACCGGGTGCGTGGCGGTCCCGACCAGCACCTGGTCCTTGCCCGGGCGCAGCGCGCCGGGCGCGAGCGGCTCGGCATCCGGGACCGACCGGACCGGGAACAGCTTCAGCCGGGCGTCGCGGAACGTCGTCCACGCGCCGGGCGCGGGCGTGCAGGCCCGGACGAGCCGGTCGACGTGCAGGGCCGGGGACGTCCACGCGACGCGGGCGTCCTCCGGGGTGAGCTTGGCGGCGTGCGAGACGCCCTCGGACGGCTGCGGACGGGGCTCCAGCACCCCGGCCTCGATGCCGCTCATGGTGTCGACGAGCAGGCCGGCGCCCGCGACGGCGAGCCGTCCGAGCAGGTCGCCGGAGGTGTCGGTCGGCAGGATCGGCTCGGTCAGCACCCCGAAGACCGGGCCGGTGTCCAGGCCCTCCTCGATCTGGAAGGTGGCCGCGCCGGTCACGTCGTCCCCGTGCAGGATCGCGCGCTGCACCGGCGCCGCGCCGCGCCAGGCGGGCAGCACCGAGAAGTGCAGGTTCACCCAGCCGTGCCGGGGGATCTCCAGCGCGGCGGGGCGCAGGATCGCGCCGTAGGCGACGACCGGGCAGCAGTCCGGCGAGATCGCGCGCAGCCGGTCCAGGAACTCGGGGTCGGACGCCTTGGCGGGCTTCAGCACCTCGATCCCGGCCTCCTCGGCGACCTGCGCCACCGGGCTCGGGACGAGCTTGCGGCCGCGCCCGGCGGGCGCGTCGGGACGGGTGACGACCGCGGCGACCTCGTGCGAGGACTCCAGCAGAGCCTTCAGGGACGGGACGGACGTCTCGGGTGTTCCGGCGAAGACGAGGCGCATGGTCAGATCGCCTTCCCGAGCGTGCGGTGCGGGGACACCTTGACCTGCGGGACCGGGTCGCCGAACCACTCGGCCTCCCGGATCGCCTTCATCGCGGCCTTGCGCTGTGCGGTGTCCATCCGGTCGATGAAGATGATCCCGTCCAGGTGGTCGGTCTCGTGCTGGACGCAGCGGGCCAGCAGGTGCGTGCCCTCGACCGTGATCGGCTCGCCGTGCTGGTTGAAGCCCTTGGCGACGGCCCCCACCGAGCGCGGCGTCGGGAAGGCCAGGCCGGGCAGCGACAGGCAGCCCTCGTCGCCGGTCTCCTGCTCGTCCGACAGGTCCAGGGACGGGTTGATCAGGTGGCCGAGGACGTCGTCGACGTAGTAGGTGAACACCCGCAGGCCGACGCCGAGCTGCGGCGCGGCGAGCCCCGCGCCGGGCGCGTCGATCATGGTGTCGGTGAGGTCCTTGACGAGCTGGCGCAGCTCCTTGTCGAAGTCCTTGACCGGCTCGGCAGGGGTGCGCAGCACGGGATCGCCGAAGAGGCGGATGGGCTTGACGGACAAGGAGGGCTCCGTTTCCAGGGGTGCGCCGACGGGTTCGAAACCGGGGTGCTGACGCGTCCAGTCTACGAACCGTCCAGTCTAAGATCCCCCGGCGGCCGACCGCGCCTTGAACGCGGCGGTCCGGGCGGACTTCGCGGTCCCCCTGTCGGGATGGTGATCGCCGAGCGCCGCGAGCACGTCCGCGGTGGCCGGATGGTGGCAGCGCCACAGCGCGGCGACGTCCTCCGGGACGGGCAGGGCGACCACGGCCTCGGCGGGCGCGGTGGTCTCCAGGCGCCCGGCGACGCCGTCCACGAACAGCCAGTGCGGGTCGGGCTCCGGCGCGGGCAGGCCGTGCCCGGTCAGCCAGCGCGCGGCGTACGGGCGGACGGTCGGGTCGTCCACGGCGTCCCGGACGGCCGGCTCGGCCTCCGCGCCCAGCCGGTCCAGGACGGCGGCGGCCAGCACGCGCTCGCCCGCCGGGCCGTCCCGCATGACCTCGACCAGGTCGCGGGCCGCGACGAGCGGGTCCCGGCCGTCCAGCCAGGCGGTGATCTCGTCGTCCAG
Source organism: Spirillospora sp. NPDC052269 (assembly GCF_040679435.1). NCBI lineage: Bacteria > Bacillati > Actinomycetota > Actinomycetes > Streptosporangiales > Thermomonosporaceae > Spirillospora > Spirillospora sp. NPDC052269. The sequence goes on along the minus strand of NZ_JBFAUU010000017.1, from coordinate 50,365 downwards.
GGTGTCCGGACGGTGCAGGGCGAGCCCGGCGACCAGCTCGCCCGCGTCCGCCTCAGCCAGCGCCCCGACGACCGGGGCCAGGTAGCCGTCGGCGAGCAGCAGCTCCCGGACGCCCCACACGCCGAGCGGGGTCAGCTCCAGGCCCGCGTCGCGGCCCGCCACCACGCCCCACCCGGCCAGCTCGTCCAGCCGCTCCCGGAGCGCCCCGGCGACCGCCTCTTTCAGCAGCCGCGGGTCGCTGACCTCGTACACCGACTCGACATGATCGAGCAGGACGCGGGTCAGGTCGTCCGGCGAGGACGGCTCGCGCTGCTCGTACAGCTGGATCAGGACGCCGGTCAGCTCGCCCCGGACGAGGTCGCCGACCTCCAGCTCCTCGTCCTCGGGGTGCTCGGCGACCGCGACCTCGTCGAACCGGTTCAGCCAGGCCACCAGGACGACCGCGTCGTCGGCGGGCGCACCGGCCTGCTCGGCCGCCTCCAGCAGGCCGGACGCCCGGGCCGCCCGCGCCAGCTCCTCGGTGGACGCCAGCCGGACGGGCGGGACGACCAGCTCCTCGGTCCTGCGCAGGTAGTCCTCGGTGCGCGCGAACCGCTCGGCCTCGGGCAGCGCCTCGAACGCGGCGACCCAGCGCTCGACGGCCCGCGCGTCGCCCGGGTCCACGCCGTCCTCGGCCATCATCCCGGCGATCACCTCGGCGGCGGCGCGGCGCTCCTCGGTGTCGGCCTCCTCGACGACCCGCGTGAACGCGGGCGTGATCGCCTCCAGCTCGGCGGTGAGCGCCGCGCCCCGCCCGGCCGGGAGCGCGCCCGTCTCGTCCAGGCAGGCGACCAGGGCCCGCAGCGCGGCGAGGATCGACGGGACCTCGCCCGCCTCCGCGACGACCGTCTCGGGGAAGACCTCCAGCAGCAGCGCGCGCAGCGCCTCGGGGGTCAGCCCGCCGGGACCGGTGAGGCCCAGCTCCTCGCACGCCAGGCCGAGCAGCAGCTCCGCGCCGGCGACGTCCACGTCTTCGCGTCCTCCGGCCCAGGTGGCGAGCCGGTCCGCGACGTCCTGCACCCACATCTCATCGCCCACGCGGCAACCCTAGAACTCAGATGAGCTCCAGGGGGTCCATCTGCACGCGGACGTACTCGGTCGTCTTCCGGGCGCTGCGGACGCCCTGCCCGGCCTGGAGCTCGCGGGCCAGCGGCAGCCCGTCCCCGCGCGGCACCCGGACCAGCGCCCGCTCGCGCGGCTGCTGCCCCGGCTGCGGCTGCTCGCCGACCGGAACCGGCCCCAGCACCTCGGCGGACGCCGGGAGCCGGGCGTCCACGAGCAGCTCGCGGATCGCGGCCGGGGTGGCGGTCAGCGACGCCATCCGGAAGGCGGGCGGGAACCCGGCCTCGCGGCGCTCGCCCAGCTCCCGCTCGGCGAAGGTGACCGGATCCCAGCGGATCAGCGCCTGGACGGCGGGCAGCGCGCCGTCGGCGGCGATCACGACGGACCCGCCCGGCCGGACGAGCGCGGCGGCGTTCATCCAGCGGCGCAGGCTCTCCTCGGCCGCGCGCAGGTCGGCGCGGCCGAGCAGGGCCCAGCCGTCCAGCAGGAGCGCGGCGGCGTACCCGTCCTCGGCGACCGGCTCCGCGCCCGGCGTGGACACCACCAGCGCCTTCCCGGGGCCGACCGTGTCCAGGACGGCCTCGCGCCCCGACGTCCGGACGACCGCGCCCGGGAACGCCCGGCCCAGCTCCTCCGCGGTGCGGCGGGCCCCCACGACGACGGCCCTGAGCTGGAAGAACCCGCATTCCGGGCAGTGCCAGTCCCCCGCGATCCGGCCGCACCAGCGGCAGTACGGCGCGGCGTGCGCGGACGTCAGCGCCAGCGGCCCCTGGCAGGCCGAGCAGTGCGCCATCGTCCGGCAGCGCTGGCAGGCCAGGGCGGGCAGGTACCCGCGCCGGGGCACCTGGACCAGCACCGGGCCGTGCTCCAGCGCCCGCCGGGCCGTCTCGAACGCGATGTGCGGCAGCCGGGCCGCGCGGGCGGCCTCGTCGCGGGCCATGTCGAAATCGTCCCCGACCGGCCGAACGCGCGGCATCGCCGCCCGGACGGTCTCCCGGTCGGCCGTCAGGGCGTGCGCCCAGCCCGTCTCGACCAGCACGGTCGCCTCGGTCGTCCGCGTGTACCCGCCGATCAGCGCCCCCGCCTGCGAACGGTGTGCGCGCAGTGCCAGCACCTCGCGCGGATGCGGGTAGGGCGCGTGCGGCTCGGCGTGGACGTCGTCCCCGTCGTCCCACAGGACGACCAGACCGAGATCATGGACGGGCGCGAACATCGCCGCGCGCGTCCCGACGACCGCCCTGACCGCCCCGCGCCGGACCGCCAGCCAGCGCCGGTACCGCTCGGTGGGGCCGAGATCGGCCGTCAGCGCGACGTGGCGTCCCTCACCGAGCTCCTCGGTGAGCGCCGCGTCCACGCGGGCCACGTCCCGGCCGTCCGCGAGGACGACCAGCGCCCCGCGCCCGGCGGCCAGCGCGGTGCGGACGGCCCGCGCGATCGCCGGGACCCGCTCGGGGCCGGGCAGGGCCGTCCAGACGCCGTGGGGGGCCCGTCCGGCGGCCAGCGCGGCCAGGAAGGACGGCCCGGCCGGGTACCGCGACCAGGGCCCCGGCCCGTCCGGCGGCTCCGGGGCCGTGGCGGGCTCCCGCGGCGGCTCGCCCTCCGCCTTGGCGTGCCGGGGCGGGATCGCCAGCCGCAGCACGTCGGCGAGCGTCCCGGCGTACCGGTCGGCGACCTCCCTGGCCAGGGCCGCGATCTCCGGGGCCAGGACGGCCTCGGGCGAGGTCACCCGCTCCAGGAACGACAGGCGCCCCTCATGATCGCTCTCCTGGACGCGGTCCAGCAGCAGGCCGTCCACGAGTTGACCGGCGAAACGCACACGAACCCGACACCCTGGCACGGCCTTGAGATCGAGTTCGTTGGGTACGAGGTAGTCGAAGGGCCGATCCAGATGCGGAAGCGACATGTCCACGGCGACCCGGGCCACGGAGAGACGCTCGGCCGGGACGCGCGCGCCCTTGTGAGCGGTCTTCCTCACACCGCCCTTTGCCGCGGCCTTGACAGTGCCTTTGCCCTGCGGCCCGGCCCCCCGCCGGGGGGACTTTCCGGGCGCGACGGACGTCCCGGGCGGTACCTTCGTTCCACCGGGACCGTCCGGAAGCACGTCCAGACCCGGGATCAGCCCGGTGTCCCCGTCGTCGTTGCTCACACGTTCGTCCTACCAGACCAGGGGGTGCGCCAGTCCCGTGGAACCGTCCGAGACCGGTTTGAACTCGTCCGGGGATCAGTGGATCATTGGCCGGTGCCCCCCGGGCCCAGACCGTCCCTCCCGATCCTGTAGGCAGCGTTGACCACCGCATCGGCCTCCGCGCGGGTGGGCTCCACCCCTGCCGCCCCCACGACGCCGCCCGTTCTCGGGCCGCGCTGGCGGCGCTGGGTGAACCCGCGCAACCCCATCGTCGCCGCGACCGTCGTGGCGTTCGTCCTGCACATGGTCTGGGCGCTGTTCCTGGCCACCGAGGGCGGCGACCTGTCCGCCCAGGCCGCCTGGACGCACTTCGTCGGGCACTACCCGTGGGCCGCCTACAACCTGGGCTGGTACGGGGGCATCCACGTCGCGTCCTACAGCGTGATCTCGCCGTTCCTCATGGCCTGGTTCGGGATCCGGACGGTCGCGGTGATCAGCGGCACCCTGTCGGCGACGCTCGCCGCGATGATGCTGGTCCGCTTCCGGGCCCCCGTCGCGCTGCCCGCCGCCGTCTGGGCCGCGTTCGCGATCTCCTGCAACTCGGCGTCCGGACGCACCACCTTCGGCCTCGGCCTGCTGTTCGCGCTCGGCGCCGTCATGTGCGCCTTCACCGCCCGCGGAACCCCGTTCCTGCGCGCCTCCGGGATGGTCGGCTTCGGCCTGCTCGCGACCTTCGCCAGCCCGGTCGCCGGGCTGTTCCTGCTGGTCGTCGGGGCCGCCATGTTCCTCACCGGACGCCGCCGCGCGGGCATCGCGATCTGCCTCGGCATGCCCCTCGTCGTCGGCACGACCACCCTGCTGTTCCCGTTCACCGGCGTCCAGCCGATCTCGCTCGCCGCGATCGTCCTCCCCGCGATCGCCAGCGTCGTCGCCCTCCTGATCTGCGCGCCCAGGGACTGGAGGATCATCCGGATCGGCGCGGCCGTCTACCTGCTCGGGATCGCCCTCACCTGGCTGATCCCGACCCCGGTCGGCAGCAACGTCGAACGCATGTCCCTGGTCTTCGGCGGCGCCATCCTGCTCAGCGCCGTCGGCCGCGTGACCGACTGGCGCCGGCTCGTCGTCCTGTCCCTGGCCTTCATCGTCACCGGCGTCTGGCAGGTCGTGAAGCCCATGGACGACCTGATCCACACCACCCCCGCCGCCGAGGCCGCCGCCCAGTCCCGCGACCTGATCACCCAGCTCCACGAGCGCGGCGCCGACCGCGGCCGGGTCGAGGTCGTCCCGCTGCGCTCCCACTGGGAGGCGTCCGGCCTGAGCCGCCAGGTGATCCTCGCCCGCGGCTGGAACCGCCAGGTCGACGCCGAGCGCAACGCCCTGTTCTACGAGAAGACCCTGTCGCCCGAGGCCTACCGCGACTGGCTCCACAAGTGGGCCGTCCGCTACGTCGTCCTCCCCGAGCAGGAGATCGACTGGTCCTCCCACAACGAGGACGTCCTCGTCCGCGCGGGCCAGCCCTACCTCACCGAGGTCTGGCGCGACGCCAACTGGCGCCTCTTCCAGGTCACCGACCCGGTCCCCCTCGTCCAGAGCCCCGCCTACGTCCAGACCTTCCGCCCCGACAAGGTCGTCGTGAACGCCCCCGCCGGCGGCACCTACCTCCTCCGCATCGCCCACTCCCCCTGGCTCAGCGTCAAGGGCCCCGGCAGCGGCGCCTGCCTCTCTCACATCAAGACCGGCCCCGACAAGGACTTCGTCGAACTGAAGCTCCCCACCGCCGGCCGCTACACCGTCGGCGCCCGCTACGAACTCCCCCGCGGAACCGCGTGTAAGTAGCGACCCACCCTCGAACATGCGAAAGGCCCCCGGGAGCGAACTCCCGGGGGCCTTTCCAGTGCTGCCTAGAGGCCGGCCTTCTTGGCGAGGGCCTCGGCGCGGTCGGTGCGCTCCCAGGAGAAGTCGGGCTCCGGACGGCCGAAGTGGCCGTACGCGGCGGTCTGGGAGTAGATCGGGCGGAGCAGGTCCAGGTCGCGGACGATCGCGGCCGGGCGGAGGTCGAAGACCTCGAGGACGGCCTTCTGGATCGCCTCGACGGCGACCTTCTCGGTGCCGAAGGTCTCGACGAAGACGCCGACCGGCTGGGCCTTGCCGATCGCGTAGGCCACCTGGACCTCGGCGCGGTCGGCGAGCTTCGCCGCGACGATGTTCTTGGCGACCCAGCGCATCGCGTAGGCGGCCGAGCGGTCCACCTTGGACGGGTCCTTGCCGGAGAAGGCGCCGCCGCCGTGCCGGGCCATGCCGCCGTAGGTGTCAACGATGATCTTGCGGCCGGTCAGGCCCGCGTCGCCCATCGGGCCGCCGATCTCGAACCGCCCGGTCGGGTTGACCAGCAGCCGGTAACCGGTGGAGTCGATGTCGAACTCGGCGAGCACCGGGTCGACGACGTGCTCCTTGATGTCCGGGGTGAGCAGCTCCTTGAGGTCGATGTCAGGAGCGTGCTGGGTGGACACGACCACGGTGTCGAGCCGGACCGCGCGGTCGCCGTCGTACTCGATGGTGACCTGGGTCTTGCCGTCGGGACGCAGGTAGGGGACCACGCCGCCCTTGCGGACCGCCGACAGGCGGTGCGACAGCCGGTGCGCCATGGTGATCGGCAGCGGCATGAGCTCGGGGGTCTCGTTGGTGGCGTAGCCGAACATCAGGCCCTGGTCGCCCGCGCCCTGCCGGTCCAGGTCGTCCTGCTGGCCCTCCTCGCGCGACTCGTAGGCGTCGTCCACGCCCTGCGCGATGTCGGGCGACTGGGCGCCGATGGAGACCGACACGCCGCAGGAGTGGCCGTCGAAGCCCTTCTTGGACGAGTCGTAGCCGATCTCGAGGATCTTCTCCCGGATCACGCCCGGGATGTCGACGTAGGTCTCGGTGGTGACCTCGCCGGCCACGTGCACCTGACCGGTGGTGATCATCGTCTCCACGGCGACCCGGGAGGCCGGGTCGTCCTTGAGCATCGCGTCCAGGATGGCGTCACTGATCTGGTCCGCGATCTTGTCCGGGTGCCCCTCGGTGACGGACTCGGAGGTGAACAGGCGGCGAGACACGTTACGTGAACTCCTTGCAGCGGCTGCTGACTGACGTCGCAGAACGGACTTCTCTGACTTGGCGTGGCGGGAGACGCCGGCCCCCCGCCCTGGGCTTGCGCTTGAGTTTTCGATCGAAGTCTATCGGGAACGACCTCGCGAACAGCTAGATCCGCGACCGGTCCCCGGGGTGAGGCATGCCTCAGTCGCCCGGTTCCCCGGATCCGTCCAGCCGGGCGGCGGCCAGATCCCAGACCACGTCGGCGAGGTCCTCCTTCGGGCCGCGCGGGATCTCGGTGGCCGAGCCGTCCGCGCCGAGCACGACGGCCGCGTTGTCCGGCCGGCCGAAGGCCAGGTCTCCCCCGACCTGGTTAACGACCAGAAGGTCGCAACCCTTCCTCTTGAGCTTCTCCCGGCCGTTGGCGAGCACGTCGTCGGTCTCGGCGGCGAACCCGACCACGACCCGGCCCGGACGGCGGTGCGCGCCCAGCTCGGCGAGGATGTCGGGGTTCTTGACCAGCCGGATCGGCGCGGGATCCCCGCCCGGAACCTTCTTGATCTTGGAGTCGACGTACTCGGCGGGACGGAAGTCGGCGACCGCGGCGGCCATGACCACCACGTCCGCGCCGTCCGCCGCCTCGAGGACGGCCTCGCGCATCTCGCGCGCCGACCCCACCGGGACGACGTGCGCGCCCGCCGGGTCCGGCAGGGCGGAGTTCGCCGAGATGAGCGTCACACGGGCGCCGCGCGCCAGGGCCGTCCGGGCGAGCGCGTACCCCTGGAGCCCGGACGACCGGTTCCCCAGGAACCGCACCGGGTCGAGCGCCTCCCGCGTGCCGCCGGCGGACACCACGACGTGCCGTCCGGCGAGGTCGAACAGTCCGGTCGTCCGGGGGTCGACCCGCCGCCCCGCCTCCACGAGCCCACCGGACTCACCGGTGTCGTCGAGCGCGGCGGCGCGGGCCTTCTGCCAGCGGGTGAGGACGTGCCGGGCGACGTCGAAGAGCTCGGACGGGTCGGGCAGCCGGCCGCGGCCGGTGTCCTTGCCGGTGAGGCGGCCGGACGCGGGGTCCAAGACGATCGCGCCGCGCTCGCGGAGCGTCGCGACGTTCGCCTGCGTGGCCGGGTGCTCCCACATCTCGGTGTGCATCGCGGGCGCGAACACGACCGGGCAGTGCGCGGTGAGCAGGGTGTTGGTGAGCAGGTCGTCGGCCAGCCCGTGCGCGGCGCGGGCGAGCAGGTCGGCGGTGGCCGGGGCGACGAACACCAGGTCGGCGGACTGGCCGATGCGCACGTGCGGAACGCCGGAAACCCCGTCCCACACACGGGTGGAGACGGGGTGGCCGGACAGGGCGGCCCAGGTGGGCTCGCCGACGAAGCGCAGGGCGTCCTCGGTCGGAACGACGGTGACGTCGTGGCCGGACTCGGTGAGCCGCCGCAGCAGCTCGCAGGCCTTGTACGCGGCGATCCCGGCGGCGACGCCGAGCACCACGCGGGGCTTGTCGGGGGCTGTCATACGGGTGACTCTAGGACGCGGTGGTCCGCGGGCCGGACGCCGGGTCAGCCCTCGACGGGCTCGGCCTTGAGCAGGCCCTCGCGGACCTCGCGGAGCGCGATCGAGAGGGGCTTCTCCTGCACCTGGGTCTCGACGAGCGGGCCGACGTACTCGAGCAGGCCCTCGCCCAGCTGGGCGTAGTAGGCGTTGATCTGCCGGGCACGCTTGGCCGCGATGCTCACGAGACCGTACTTGGTGTCGACGATCTCGAGCAGGTCGTCGACGGACGGGTTGGTGATGCCGTCGTTGCTGGCTGCCACGCGGTGGCCCTCCACTAGATGGCCGTCGTCGCGCGCCCCGCCCAGGGTGTTCCCGGAGCGGCGGACGCGCGGCGCGGATGCTTACTGACGAACAGCCATCAAGACTAGCAGCTCATGCACGACATCCTGCACGGATGTGTTCACGAGCGTGACATCGAACTCCTTCTCGGCGGCGAGCTCCACCCGGGCGGCCTCGAGCCTGCGCTCGATCACCTCGGGGGGTTCGGTGCCGCGCCCGGTGAGGCGGCGGACCAGCTCGTCCCAGGAGGGCGGGGCCAGGAAGACCAGTCGGGCCTCCGGCATCGTCCCCCGGACCTGGCGGGCGCCTTGGAGATCGATCTCCAGCAGGACGGGTTCGCCTCGGGCGAGACGCTCCTCGACGGGGCGGCGCGGGGTCCCGTAGCGGTTGCCCGCGAACTCCGCCCATTCGAGGAGCTCGCCCTCGCCGACGAGCCGGTCGAAACCGGCGTCGTCGACGAAGTGGTACTGCAGGCCGTCGATCTCACCCGGTCGGGGGGACCGGGTGGTCACCGAGACCGACAGCCACACCTCGGGGTGGGCACGCCGGATCTCGGCGACGACCGTGCTCTTGCCGACGCCCGACGGCCCGGAGAGGACCGTGAGGCGACGGACGAGCCGACCATCGGTCAGCTGGGAGCCGTCCGGCGCGGTCATGAGCGCACCGGAGCTGAGCGGGGTGGTGCCGGATCCGGGCACACCCGGGCCGGCCGCGACGGCATCGCCGTCGCGCCCGCTCGCGGATCGGGGTTAACGGTTTCCACCGCCGCCGAACTCACGCTCCAGGGAGGCGCGCTGGTTGGCGCCGAGGCCCCGCACACGGCGGGACTCTGCGATGCCCAGACGCTCCATGATCTGCTTCGCACGGACCTTGCCCACACCGGGCAGGGATTCCAGGAGAGCCGACACCTTCATCTTTCCGACGACATCGTCGGACTGACCCTCCTTGAGAACCTCGGCGAGCGAGGTCCCCCCGTGCTTCAGCCGGTTCTTAACCTCGGCACGCTCCTTGCGGGCCTTGGCAGCCTTCTCCAGGGCTGCGGCGCGCTGTTCGGGGGTTAGGGGCGGAAGAGCCACGCCGGGTCACCTCAGGTTTCCACTCGACGGAGTCGGACGGGACGGGAAACTAGCGAGTTCACGGCCCATAAGGCAACGTGAAGTGCCGTTTTACCCGCCACAAAATCACGAAAATCACTCCTTGGAGTGTCCTGAATACAGAGTGTACCCAACTCGGCCCCGCGCGACGGCCCCGCCCCCGCCACCTGGACACATAGGCAAGATCGCAACTTTCCCCCCATAAACCCCCGAAACCCGTCACTCATCACCCCACCCAAAGATGATCTTGGTCACGTTTTCGAGCCGCCCCCGGAACGCGGCTCCGAGGCCCAAGATTTCTGGCCCAGCCGAGGCGCTCAACCCGCCCAGCCGAGGCGCTCAACCCGCCCAGCCGAGGCGCTCAACCCGCGCAGCGGAGGCGCTCAGCCCGCGCAGCGAGCGCGCTACCAACCGCGTGGGGGCGACGCCGAAGGCGAGCCCTCACGCGGTTGATCGCGAAGCGATGCCGCGCTCGCACGAGCTTCCGGGCCGCGCCCGAGCCTCCAGGCGAGGGTGTGGAGCCGGGGCTCAATCCAACACAGCCGCCAGGCGAGGGCGTGGAGCCGGGGGCTCAATCCAACACAGCCTCTAGGCGAGGAGGCGGAGCCGGAGGCTCAATCCAACACAGCCGTGTTCTTTCGGAGGGAGGCGGCGATGCTCGCGGCCGCGGCGCCGGGGTCGGGGGCGCCGGTGATGGGGCGGCCGATGACGAGGAGGTCGGCTCCGGCCGCCAGGGCCTGCTCGGGGGTCGCGACGCGGGCCTGGTCCTGGGTGGCGGCGCCGGACGGGCGGACGCCGGGGGTGATCAGGGTGATGTCGGGGCCGACCTCCGCGCGGACGGCGGCGGCCTCGTGCGGGGAGCAGACCAGGGCGCGGGCGCCCGCCTCGACGGACAGGGCGGCCAGGCGCAGGACGGCGTCTGCGGCGGGGCCCGCGAGGCCGATCTGGGCGAGGTCGGCGTCGTCCAGGGACGTCAGGACGGTCACGGCGGCGATCCGGGTGTCCGGGGCGGCCTCGGCGGCGGCGCGGATCATCGCGGGGCCGCCGGCGGCGTGGACGGTCAGGTAGGTCGGCTTCAGGCGGGCGACGGCGCGGGTCGCGCCGGCGACGGTCGCGGGGATGTCGTGGAGCTTCAGGTCCAGGAACACCTGGACGCGGCTCGCCCCGCGGACGCTCGCGATCACGTCGGGGCCGTAGCGCAGGTAGAGCTCGAGGCCGACCTTGACGGTGCTCACGTGCGGGGTGACCTGGCCGGCCCAGCGCGCGGCCGTGTCCAGGTCGGGGGCGTCGAGGGCGACGGCGATGGGGGCCTGTACAGCGGTCACGGGAGTCTCTCCTTGGTCTCGGCCCCGGCGGGGTCGGGGTCCGGTGCGTCCTGGCGGCGGGGGCGGGCGGGGGCGGCGATCCGCGCCTCCCACGACCTCGCGGCGCCCTCCCGGCCCCCCGGACGGGCGTCCGCGCCGCCTGACCGCGCCCCGAACGCGGCGTCAGCGGCCTTGCGGGAGCCCGGGCGCGCAAGAGACCCGGAAGGCCCGCCGGACGCCTCAGCGGCGGACACAGAGGCGGACACGGCGGCTTCCGGGGTCTCGGCGGGCTCGGTGGCGCCCTCGGTGAGGTCCGGGGGCAGGGGCAGGATGCGCGGCGGGACGTACCCGGCGGGCTTGTGGGCGAGCCCGACGGCGTCGGCGAGGTGCGCGATGCGGCGGGACGCGAGGGCGTCCTCCAGCTCGCGCAGCACCCGCAGCGGTGCGCCGGGCTCGTGGAACAGGGTGGTGCCGAGAGCGACGGCGCTCGCCCCGGCGAGGAGGAACTCCAGGGCGGCGAGCCCGGAGTCGACGCCGCCGACCCCGATGATCGGGACGTCGGGCAGCGCGGCGTGCACCTGGTAGACGCAGCGGACCGCGACGGGGCGGATCGCCGGACCGGACAGCCCGCCGGACACGCCGGTCAGCGCGGGCCGCAGGGTGACCGGGTCGATCGCCATGCCCTCCATGGTGTTGACGAGGGTGAGCCCGTCGGCGCCCGCGTCCACGCAGGCGAGCGCGATGCGGGCGATGTCGGTGACGTCCGGGGCGAGCTTGGCCAGGACGGGCGTCCCGGGCCGCGAGTGCAGCCGGACGGCCCCGACCACGGCGGCCGCCGCGCCCGGGTGCCAGCCGAACATGCGGCCCCGGTCGGCGACGTTCGGGCAGGCGACGTTCACCTCGATCGCCGCGATGTTGGCGACGCCGCGCAGCCGCCGGGCGACCTCGGCGAACTCCTCGACGCTGTTGCCCGCGACCGACACGATCGTCCGGACGTCGCGGTCGACCAGCCAGGGCAGGTCGCGCTCGAGGAACGGCTCGACGCCGGGGCCGGGCAGGCCCATGGCGGTGAGCAGGCCGGCGGGGGCCTCGGCGGCGCGGGGGGTGGGGCGTCCGGCGCGCGGCTGCGTGGTCACCGAGGCCGTGGTGAACGCGCCGATCCGGGTGAGGTCGAAGAAGGGGGCGAGCTCGCGTCCGGTGCCGCCGCACCCGGCGGCGGTGAGCACGGGGTTCGGCAGCTCCAGCGAGCCGATCCGGACGGTCATGTCGGTCGACGAGGGGGTCATCGGTCGGCTCCTTCGGACGGGACGGCCGACAGCACGCGCGGCGCGCCGAGCGCGTCGAACGGGATGGTGCCGAGGTCGCCCCAGCGGACCCGGTCGCCGCGCAGCACCGGCCCGTCCGCGCAGGCCCGGACCATGCGGGTGACGCCGTCGTCGCCGTGGAACGGCAGGACGCACGTCCCGCACACGCCGATCCCGCAGACCGCGGTGGACTGCAGGAACTCCTCCAGGAACACCTGGGAGGGGAGCCCGAAGTCGCCCGCGACGCGGGTGACCGCGCGCAGCATCGGGGTCGGGCCGCAGGCGTAGACGACGTCCGTGCCGGTCTCGTCGATGACCCGGGGCAGGACGTCGCGGACGGTCCCGCGCTCGCCGAGCGAGCCGTCCTCGGTCACGGTCACGGCGGTGTCGCCGATGCGCTGCGCCATCCGGGAGCCGAACACCTCCGGCGCGGACGCGCCGCAGAGCACGAAGTGGACCTTGCAGCCGCGGCGGGCCAGGGTGTCGGCGAGCGCGAACACCGCCGCGCCCTGCGGGCCGCCGCCGACGAGGAGGCAGCTCACCGGGTCGCGGGGCAGCCGGAAGGGGCGGCCGAGCGGGCCGAGCAGGTCGACCTGGTCCCGGGCGCGGCGGGAGGTCATCCAGGCCGTCCCGGGCTCGGTGTCGGCGAACACGATCTCGATCGTCCCGCCGTAGTCCGACTTGACCTCGTAGACCGAGAACCAGCGCCGCACCAGCCGGGCGGAGTGCTCGCCGCCGACGGCGAGCCCCACGAACTGGCCGGGCCGGAACCGCTCGGCTATGGCCGGGGCCACCAGCGTCATCGCGTGATAGTCCTGCACCTGGCGGACCGTCAGGACCGTCGCCGACGTCTGCACCGGTGAGTCGGACACCCGTCTCCCTCTCGTCCTCGTCCGGGCCGGCGGGCCGCCCCGCGCGTGGGGGCGGCCCGCCGGAGCCCGTGTTCCTCAGCTCACCCCTGCCCGAGCACGCCGTGGGCGCCGCTCAGGCGTTCGGCGTGCTCCTGCAGGGAGCGGACGCCGACCAGCCCGCCGGCGATGGCCTCGATGCCCTGCACGGCCGCGGCGAGCCCCTGGACGGTGGTCACGCACGGCACGCCGCGCAGGACGGCCGCGGTCCTGATCTCGTAGCCGTCCAGCCGGGGCCCGGACTGGCCGGGGCTCCCGAAGGGAGTATTGACGATGAGGTCCACCTCCCCGTCGAGGACGCGCCGCACGATGGTGGGCTCGCCCTCCTCGCCGGGACCGTCGCTGTGCTTGCGCACGATCTTGGCACGCACGCCGTTGCGGCGCAGGACCTCGGCGGTCCCTTCCGTGGCAAGAATCTCAAAGCCCAGGTCAGCGAGGCGCTTCACGGGGAAGATCATGTGGCGTTTGTCCCGGTTCGCCACCGACACGAACAGCCTGCCCTTGGTCGGCAGCGAACCGTAGGCGGCCTGCTGCGACTTGGCGTAGGCGGTGCCGAACACCTCGTCGATGCCCATGACCTCGCCGGTGGACCGCATCTCCGGCCCGAGGACGGTGTCCACGCCCTGGCCCTTGGCGTTGCGGAACCGGTCGAACGGCAGGACGGCCTCCTTCACCGCGATCGGCGCGTCCAGCGGGAGCGCCCCGCCGTCGCCGGTCGGCGGCAGCAGGCCCTCGGCGCGGAGCGCGGCGATCGTCGCGCCCATCATGACGCGGGCGGCGGCCTTGGCCAGCGGCACGGCCGTCGCCTTCGACACGAACGGGACGGTCCGGGACGCGCGCGGGTTGGCCTCCAGGACGTACAGGACGCCCGCCGACAGCGCGAACTGGATGTTCATCAGCCCGCGGACGCCGATGCCCTTCGCGAGCGCCTCGGTGGCCTCGCGGATGCGGTGCAGGTCGTCGTGGCCGAGGGTGATCGGCGGGAGCGCGCACGCCGAGTCGCCGGAGTGGATCCCGGCCTCCTCGATGTGCTCCATGACGCCGCCGAGGTAGAGCTCCTCGCCGTCGAACAGGGCGTCCACGTCGATCTCGATGGCCTCGTCGAGGAAGCGGTCCACCAGCACCGGGTGCTCGGGGGACGCCTCGGTCGCCTTGGCCATGTAGGCCTCGAGCGTGGCGTCGTCGTAGACGATCTCCATGCCGCGTCCGCCGAGCACGTAGGACGGCCGGACGAGGACCGGGTAGCCGATCTCGGCGGCGATCTCGACCGCCTCCTCGTAGGAGGTGGCGGTGCCGTGCTTGGGCGCGGTGAGCCCGGCCCGGTGCAGGACGCGGCCGAACGCGCCGCGCTCCTCGGCGAGGTGGATCGACTCGGGCGAGGTGCCCACGATCGGCACGCCCGCGTCCTTGAGCTTCTGCGCCAGGCCGAGCGGGGTCTGCCCGCCCAGCTGGACGATCACGCCCGCGACCTGGCCGGACCGCTGCTCGGCGTGCACGACCTCCAGGACGTCCTCCAGGGTGAGCGGCTCGAAGTAGAGCCGGTCGGAGGTGTCGTAGTCGGTCGAGACGGTCTCGGGGTTGCAGTTGACCATGACGGTCTCGTAGCCCGCGTCCGCGAGGGTGAAGGACGCGTGGACGCAGGAGTAGTCGAACTCCACGCCCTGCCCGATCCGGTTCGGCCCGGAGCCGAGGATGATCACCTTGGGCTTCTCGCCCGGCGGGACCTCGGTCTCCTCGTCGTAGGCCGAGTACAGGTACGGCGTCTTGGCCTCGAACTCGGCGGCGCAGGTGTCCACGGTGAGGTAGACGGGCCGGACGCCGAGGGCGTGCCGCACCTCGCGGACGACGTCCTCCGACAGCCCCCGCAGCTCGGCGATCTGGGCGTCGGAGAAGCCGTGCCGCTTGGCGGTGAGGATCTTGTCGCGGGTCAGCGCGTCCTCGGCGGTGCGGATCTCGCCCGCGATCTCGTTCAGCCCGGCGATCTGGTCGAGGAACCACGGGTCGATCCGGGTCGTCTCGTAGGCCTCCTGGACGGTCGCGCCCGCCCACATCGCCCGCTGGACGGCCCGGACGCGCCCGTCGTGCGGCTCGGCGGCCTTCGCCAGCCACTCGGCCTTGTCGCCGACCGCGCCCGCCCAGGAGAAGGACGAGCCCTTCTGCTCCAGCGACCGCAGCGCCTTCTGCAGCGCCTCGGTGAAGTTGCGGCCGATGGCCATGGCCTCGCCGACCGACTTCATGTGCGTGGTGAGCGTGCCGTCCGCGCCGGGGAACTTCTCGAACGCGAACCGCGGGACCTTGACCACGACGTAGTCGAGCGTCGGCTCGAACGAGGCCGGGGTCACGCGGGTGATGTCGTTCGGGATCTCGTCCAGCGTGTAGCCGACGGCCAGCCGCGCCGCGATCTTGGCGATCGGGAAGCCGGTGGCCTTCGAGGCCAGCGCCGACGACCGCGACACCCGCGGGTTCATCTCGATGACGATCATGCGGCCGGTGCCGGGGTGCACGGCGAACTGGATGTTGCAGCCGCCGGTGTCGACGCCGACCTCGCGGATCACCGCGATCGCCACGTCCCGCATGTTCTGGTACTCGCGGTCGGTGAGCGTCATCGCGGGCGCGACGGTGATCGAGTCGCCGGTGTGCACGCCCATCGGGTCGAGGTTCTCGATCGAGCAGACGATGACGACGTTGTCGTTGCGGTCGCGCATCACCTCCAGCTCGTACTCCTTCCAGCCGAGGATGGACTCCTCGAGGAGCACCTCGCTGGTCGGGGACGCGTCGAGCCCGGTGCCGGCGATGCGGCGCAGGTCGTCCTCGTCGTGCGCGAAGCCCGAGCCCGCGCCGCCCATGGTGAACGACGGCCGGACGACCACCGGGTAGCCGAGCTCCCCGGCGGCGGCCATGACCTCGTCCATGGTGTGGCAGACGACCGACCGCGCGGACTCGGCGTTCAGGCCCTGCTCGCGCGCGACCTTCGCGACGACTTCCTTGAACTTCTCGCGGTTCTCGCCCGCCTGGATCGCGTCGACGTCCGCGCCGATCAGCTCGACGCCGTACTCGGTGAGGACGCCGCTCTCGAAGAGCGCGATCGCGGTGTTGAGGGCCGTCTGGCCGCCCAGCGTGGGCAGCAGCGCGTCCGGCCGCTCCTTGGCGATGATCTTCTCGACGGTCTCCGGGGTGATCGGCTCGACGTAGGTCGCGTCCGCCATCTCCGGGTCGGTCATGATCGTTGCCGGGTTGCTGTTGACCAGGATGACCCGCAGGCCCTCCGAGCGCAGCACGCGGCACGCCTGCGTGCCGGAGTAGTCGAACTCGGCCGCCTGCCCGATCACGATCGGGCCGGACCCGATGACCAGGACGGACCGGATGTCTTCCCTGCGCGGCATTACTTCCCGTCCTCCATGATCTGGACGAACTGATCGAAGAGGCCGGAGGCGTCGTGGGGACCCGCCGCCGCTTCAGGGTGGTACTGGACGCTGAACGCCGGGCGGTCGAGCAGCCGCAGCCCCTCGACGCAGCCGTCGTTCAGGTTGACGTGGGAGACCTCGGCGCGGCCGTACGGGGTGTCGAACGGGCCGTCCTTGGGCGCGTCCACGGCGAACCCGTGGTTGTGCGCGGAGATCTCGACCTTGCCGGTGCGGACGTCCTGCACCGGCTGGTTCACGCCCCGGTGGCCGAACCGCAGCTTGTAGGTGCCGAGGCCCAGCGCGCGGCCGAAGATCTGGTTGCCGAAGCAGATGCCGAAGAACGGCTTGCCCGCGTCCAGGACTCCGCGCAGCACCGCGACCTGGTGGTCGGCGGTCCCGGGGTCGCCGGGGCCGTTGGAGAGGAACACGCCGTCGGGGTCCAGCGCGAGGATGTCCTCGGCCGTGACCGTCGCGGGCAGGACGTGCACCTCGATGCCGCGCTCGGCCATCCGGTGCGGGGTCATGCCCTTGATGCCGAGGTCCACGGCCGCGACCGTGAACCGCTTCTCACCGATCGCCGGGACGACGTAGGCCTCCTGGGTGGCGACCTCCTCGGCGAGGGACGCGCCGGCCATCTGCGGCGACTCCTGGACGCGCTTCAGCAGCTCGTCCACGGGGGCCTGGGCGGCGTCCCCGCTGAAGATCCCGGCGCGCATGGCGCCGCGGTCGCGCAGGTGCCGGGTCAGCGCCCGGGTGCCGGTGATCGCGATGCCGACCACGCCCTGCGCGCGCAGCGCCGAGCCCAGCGAGCCGGTGGCCCGCCAGTTCGACGCCACCCGCGCGGGCTCGCGCACCACGTACCCGGCCACCTGGATGCGGGACGACTCGGGGTCCTCGTCGTTCACGCCGGTGTTGCCGATGTGCGGGGCGGTCATCGCCACGATCTGCCGGGCGTAGGACGGGTCGGTGAGGGTCTCCTGGTAGCCGGTCATGCCGGTGTTGAAGACCATCTCGCCGAAGGTCTCCCCCTCGGCCCCGTAGGCGACCCCTTCGAACGTCCGTCCGTCCTCGAGGACGAGAAGAGCGGGAGGTGGGGTCACTGAAGCTTTCCTTCCAGAACGGTCGCGCGGCCGCGCAGGAAGGTCGCGACGACGCGTCCGGGCAGCTCCATCCCCGTGTACGGGGTGTTGCGGCTCTTGGACGTCATCGCGGCCGGGTCCACGGCGCGGCGCGGCGACGGGTCGTACAGCGTGATGTTGGCGGGCGACCCCGCCTCCAGCGGACGACCCTGTCCGGAGAGGCGGCCGATGCGGGCGGGCGCGAACGACATGCGCTCGGCGACCCCGGCCCAGTCGAGCAGGCCGGTCTCGACCATGGCCTCCTGGACGACCGCCAGCGCGGTCTCCAGGCCGATCATGCCCATCGCGGCCACGGCCCACTCGGTCTCCTTGGCCTCGACCGGGTGCGGCGCGTGGTCGGTGGCGACGATGTCGATCGTGCCGTCCGCCAGGGCGTGCCGGAGCGCGGTGACGTCGTCGGCCGTGCGCAGCGGCGGGTTGACCTTGAAGATCGGGTCGTAGGACGCGGCGAGCTCGTCGCTCAGCAGCAGGTGGTGCGGGGTGACCTCGGCGGTCACCCGGCAGCCCTTGGACTTGGCCCAGCGGATGATCTCCACCGAGCCGGCCGTGGACACGTGGCACACGTGCAGCCGCGACCCGACGTGCTGGGCGAGCAGCACGTCCCGGGCGATGATCGCCTCCTCGGCGACCGCGGGCCAGCCGCGCATGCCGAGCGCGGCGCTCATCTCGCCCTCGTTCATCTGCGAGCCCTCGGTCAGCCGGGGCTCCTGCGCGTGCTGGGCGACGACGCCGTCGAACGCCTTGACGTACTCCAGCGCGCGCCGCATGACCACCGCGTCCGAGACGCAGTGGCCGTCGTCGGAGAACACCCGGACGCCGGCGGCCGAGTCGGCCATCGCGCCGAGCTCGGCGAGCCGCTCGCCCTTCAGCCCGACGGTGACCGCGCCGACCGGCTGGACGTCGCAGTACCCGGCCTCGCGGCCGAGCCGCCAGACCTGCTCGACGACGCCCGCGCTGTCGGCGACGGGGTCGGTGTTGGCCATCGCGTGGACGGCGGTGAACCCGCCCATCGCGGCGGCCTTGGTGCCGGACTCGACGGTCTCGGCGTCCTCGCGGCCGGGTTCGCGCAGGTGGGTGTGCAGGTCGACCAGGCCGGGCAGGGCGATGAGGCCCGCGGCCTCGACGACCTCCACGCCCTCGGCGGCCAGGTCCGGCCCGATCTCGGCGATCACGCCGTCCCGGACCAGGATGTCGGCGGGGTCTCCGCCCAGGATGCGGGCGCCCTTGATGACGTACTCGGTGCTCACTGGGAGACCTCCTTGCCGATGGCGGGCTCGGAACCGCCGAGCAGCAGGTAGAGAACGGCCATGCGAGCGCTGACGCCGTTGGCGACCTGCTCGACGATGGTGGACCGGACGGAGTCGGCGACCTCGGCCGCGATCTCCACGCCCCGGTTCATCGGGCCGGGGTGCATGACGATGGCGCTATCGGACAAACGGGCCATTCTTTCCCCGTCCAGGCCGTACCGGCGGCTGTACTCGCGGACGGTCGGGAAGTAGCTGGCGTTCATCCGCTCGTGCTGGACGCGCAGCATCATCACCACGTCGCTCTTCGGCAGCACGGCGTCCAGGTCGTAGGAGACCTCGGCGGGCCAGGTGTCCACCGCGACGGGCAGCAGGGTCGGCGGGGCGACCACGGTGACCTCGGCGCCCAGGGTGTTCAGCAGGAGCACGTTGGACCGTGCCACCCGGCTGTGGAGGATGTCCCCGACGATGGTGACCTTGCGTCCCTCCAGGTCGCCGAGGCGGCGGCGCATGGTGAACGCGTCCAGCAGGGCCTGGGTGGGGTGCTCGTGCGTGCCGTCCCCGGCGTTCACGACGCTGCCCCGGACCCAGTTGGCCAGCCGGTGCGGAGCGCCGGACGCGCCGTGCCGGATGACGACGCCGTCGGCGCCCATGGCCTCCAGCGTGAGCGCGGTGTCCTTCAGGCTCTCGCCCTTGCTGACCGAGGAGCCCTTGGCGGAGAAGTTGATGACGTCCGCGCTGAGCCGCTTGGCGGCCGCCTCGAACGAGATGCGGGTGCGGGTGGAGTCCTCGAAGAAGAGGTTGACGACCGTCCGGCCGCGCAGCGTGGGGAGCTTCTTCATCGACCCCTCGGTCGCGCGGGCGAGCTCCTCGGCGGTGTCGAGGACGAGCAGCGCGTCGTCGCGGGTGAGGTCGGCGGCCGAGATGAGGTGGCGCTTCATTTACTTCTCCTCCTTCGGACCGAGGAGGACGGCGTCGCGGCCGTCGTTCTCGGCCAGCAGGACCTTCACCGTCTCGCGCGTCGAGGTGGGCAGGTTCTTGCCCACGTAGTCGGCGCGGATGGGGAGCTCGCGGTGCCCGCGGTCCACCAGGACGGCGAGCTGGACGGCGCGGGGGCGGCCGAGTTCGTTCATCGCGTCCAGCGCGGCGCGCACGGTGCGGCCGGAGAACAGCACGTCGTCGACCAGCACGACGACCCGGTCCTCGATGCCGCCCGCGGGCAGCTCGGTGCGGCGGATCGCGCGGGCGGGCCGCAGCCGCAGGTCGTCCCGGTACATCGTCACGTCGAGCGAGCCCCACGGAACGGGACGGCCCTCGACCTCGTGCAGGGCCTCGGCCAGCCGCTCGGCCAGCGTCACGCCGCGGGTCTGGATGCCGATCAGGACGACGTCTTCGCCGCCCTTGGTCCGCTCGAGGATCTCGTGGGCGATACGGGTGAGCGCGCGCCGGATGTCGGGACCCTCCAGAACGGCCTTCTGCCGGGGGTCCGGACCGCTGTCACGGCCGGTCACTCGCGCCTGGGCCGGATCGTCCGGCCTTTGGGCAGCATTCACCGCCTGAACCTCCTTTCCCGCCTCACAGGACGGGTCTTAAAGGACGCCTTGTCCCGGACAACCTAGCAGGCCGACCCCCCTGAACCGAACCCCTCCCGGCCGCATTGTGCCTGGTGAGAGCGGTCACACCCGGCTCGCACGCCCTCACGCGCGAGACGCGCGCGGGAGGGGGCGCGGGTGCCCGCTGAGCGGGGCGTGCGGGCCTTCGCGGTGATCCGGACGACCCGGATCGACACCTACGGATTCGACCGCTTTTTTCCAATCGGCTTGACCTGGGGGCGTCACCGTTTTACCGTCACTGTCCGTAACCATCCCTGGAGGAGGACTTCCGGGCCGTGACGGCCGGGAGGCCCGACTCCGCCCGACACCGGACCCACCGGTGCCGGGGAATCCGCAACGACGACGAGAAGTGAGCCTGGGGGGCCGCGAAATGCCGTCTGAATACGCTAAGGCTCTCGGCGCGCGCCTGCGCGCCATCCGCACCCAGCAGGGCCTGTCCCTGCACGGTGTGGAGGAGAAGTCCCGCGGCCGCTGGAAGGCCGTCGTCGTGGGTTCGTACGAGCGGGGCGACCGCGCCGTCACCGTTCAGAAGCTGGCCGAGCTCGCCGATTTCTACGGCGTGCCGGTCTCCGAGTTGCTGCCCGGCGGAGCCGCGCCGAGCCCGCTCGGGCCAACGCCCAAGCTCGTCATCGACCTTGAGCGCCTGCAGCAGCTTCCGAAGGACAAGGCCGGTCCCCTCGCCCGCTACGCCGCGACGATCCAGAGCCAGCGGGGCGACTACAACGGAAAGGTCCTGTCCATCCGGCAGGAGGACCTGCGTTCTCTTGCGGTGATCTACGACAAGTCCCCGACCGAGCTCACCGAGGAGCTCATCGGCTGGGGCGTGCTGGACCCCGAGGCCCGCCGGGCCGTGGAGTCCTTCTAACACCCGGGTCACGGCCTCCCGGAAGCCCTCCGGGAGGTCGGGCGGAACCCTTTGCGTCGGACGGCCCGGCGGCCTCGTGCCGCCGGGCCGTCCGGCCGTTCCGGGCCGTTCCGCGCCGTTCTGGGTCGTTCTGAAACCCGCCGTCCTAACGCTGCGCGCTGGAGTGTGCAGATGCACGCCCAGGCGCCTGTGCGTCCAGGGCCCCGGACGGACGCGCCGCCCGCCGTCCCGGAGCGGCCAGCGCGAGCGCCAGGACCCCCGCCATCGTCACCGCCGTGATGGTGAAGCCCGTCGCATAACCCGCCCCGGCGGGATGCCCGTGGACGGCCGAGGCGGTGAGGATGACCGCGCTGACCTGCGTCCCGAGGGACCCGCCGACCGTCCGCAGCAGCGTGTTCACGCCGGTCGCCACCCCCGTCTGCGCGGGCTCGACCGCCGCGACCACCAGGTTCGCGACCGCCGCGTAGGCCAGCCCGAGCCCGATCCCCCGCGCCGTCCCGCCGACGTAGAGCTCCCACATCGCGCCATGGACGAGCGCGACGAACCCGTACCCGACGCCCGTGAGCACGGCGCCCACCATGAGCACGGCACGGGATCCGACGCGGTGGTGGAGCCGTCCGGCGGCGATCCCGGCGAGCGTCATCCCCACGCTCGCGGGGAGCTGGAGCATCGCCGCCGCCGTCGCGCTCCCCCCGAACCCCGTCGGACGCGGAGCCTGCACCAGAAGCGGGAACAGCACGCCGCCCGCCATCAGGCCATAACCGGCCAGCAGGGACGCCGCGTTCGCCGTCCAGACCCCGCGCACGCGCATGAGGCGCGGATCGACGAGCGGCTCGTCCACCCGCCGCTCCACGACCCACCAGACGCCCGCCAGGACCACCGCGGCGCCCGCCAGCCCGAGCACCCCGCCGGACGTCCAGCCCCACGACATGCCCTGCGTGAGCGCGGTCAGCGCCGCCACCATCCACGCCGAGAACAGGCCCGCGCCCCACCAGTCCACGCCCGCTCCGGGCCGTCCGGGCACATGCGGGACGAGCCGCCACGCCAGGACCATCCCCGGCACCAGCCCGAGCACCGGCATCCACAGCAGCCACCGCCAGCCCAACAGGTCGATCACCGGCCCGGCCACACACCACGACAGCGCCCCGCCCAGCCCGAGCATCGACGACATCAGCCCGACCGCCGACGCCGTCCGCGCCGGCGGCAGCACGTTCCGGATCACCGTGTACGCCAGCGGGAACACCCCGCCGCCGATCCCGGCGAGCGCCCGCCCGGCCAGCAGCACCCCCAGCGACGGCGCAATCGCCGCCAGGACCGTCCCGGCCGTCGCGACGACCAGAACCACCAACAGCACCCGCCGAGGCCCGTACAGGTCCCCCAGGCGCCCCACGACGGGCGTCGAGACCGCCGCCGACAGCATCATCGACGTCAGCCCCCACGCCGCCCCCGCCGCCGAGGTGTGCAGATCCCGCTGCACCAGCGGCATCGCGGGCGTCAGCACCGCCATCGAGAGCGAGTACGCCACCACCCCCAAGAACGCCAGCAACGCCGGGAGTGTTTGTTTTGAGCCTCCGGCTCCGAGGGCTCGCCCAGAGGCTGTGTTCAAGGAGCCCCCGGCTCCACGCCCTCGCCTAGCGGCTCGGGCGCGGCCCGATGACTCGGGCGAGCGCGACATCGCTTCGCGATCAGTCGTGCGGGGGGGGGGGGGGGGGGGGGCGGGCGCCCCGGCGGGGGGGGGGGGGGCGCCGCCGGCGCGCCCCACGCACCCCCGCAGCGCCGACTCCAC
>NZ_JBFAUU010000017.1:0-27560 GCF_040679435.1 Spirillospora sp. NPDC052269 | reverse complement strand
GTCGTTCCGGCCCAGTTCGTCACGCAGCTTGACGAGGGAACGCAGCGCATAGTCCACACCGCCCCGCACGACTGGTAGCGCGCTCGCGCGCAGGCCGACCAAACCAACCCATTCGCCGTATCGCCACGCGAATATTGTTGTCCGGCGGCGAACCGTGGCTCATGTTTCATAAACCACTTAGGTGCTCAAACAACCCTGCGGCACTTCCCCTAGCGCCAACACACCCCGTGACCATGTCCGGCCATCCGACGAGGTCAGGCGGAAGATCATTCCTATCGAGGCGGCCCGCCGGGCACAGTGACGCGCTTCACACGAAAAAACCCGCGCACACGTACGCGCGGCCGCGGCCATGCCGCGCCGATCACACGCGGACCGCAGGCGGCTCGTCCGAGTCAGGGCCGTCGGTCCACGAGGGGAAGTGCTCCATCGCGCTCCAGGCGACGTGGTAGACGGTGCGCAGCCTTTCGCTGTCCTCGCCCAGGAACTGAAGGATCGTGAAGCAGTCGCCCGCAATGCCCGGGGCTCGCGCCGCGAGGATTTCCGCGTAGAGCAGCCAGGTCCCGGACCGGGCGATCGTGTGACACTCCTCGACCAGATCGCGTTCGCCGTCGATGAGTCCCGTCGAGGACATCGACACGATGAGAAGGAGCAGCTCGGCGAACATCCGCCTCGCCACCAGGGGGATGTCGTCGGCCAGAGCGGCCAGGCAGACCCGGGTGACCGGAACCGCCGGAACGAACAGCCAGTCGTTCTCCCACACGTGGCCTTCGAACGAGTTGGGGTTCGGCGAGCCGGCCTCGGTCTTCCCGGCCATGAGCAGCAGTTCCTCGCTCAGGTGCGTCACCGACCGCCCGCATTTGCAGATGTCCTCCGGGGGAAGTTGCCGGGCCAACTCGTCCTTGAAGAGCTCCAGCGCCACGATCCGCTCGCTTCCATCCACCCCAGGCCGGTCACGCGAGGCAGGCGGACCGGCTTGATCATCGACACGGTAACGCCCGAACCGCCGCAGAATCGCCTGTTTTCCTAACCGGGCGTCACCCTGCGGCCGTCCGCCCGCAGAGGCGCCGGGTCAGTCCGGCGAGGCCTCTGTGGCGGCTTGCATGGCATGGCTGCCGGACTGCCGGATGAGGGCAGTGGGGCCTCTGCGTGGCTTGCGTGGCATGGGTGCCGGACTGCCGGATGAGGGCGGTGGGGCCTCTGCGTAGCTCGCGTGGCGCGGATGCCGGGTGAGGGCGGTGCGGCCTCTGCGGTGGTTTGCGGGGTGTGGGTGCCAGGTGAGGGCGGTGGGGGCGGGAGCGCACAGGGTCGGGCCGTCGCGGCGCGGTGAGGATGGCGCTGCGACGGCCCGACGGGCCGGCCGTCCCAAGGGGCGCGACGGCCGGGTCGGTGCCCCGGTGCGAGGGCGCGGATGGGGCGGACTGCCGTCCGCACCCCCGCACCGGGACGTGAGGCCCGGAGGAGCGGCCCCGCAACACGCATCCTCCGGGAGATTCAGGCGGCGGCCTCAGCCACCGCGCGAGCGCGCTACCAGCCGCGTGGGGGCGACGCCGGAGGCGAGCCCCCACGCGGCTGATCGCGAAGCGATGTCGCGCTCGCACGAGTCACCGGGCCGCGCCCGAGCCGCCAGGCGAGTGCGCGGAGCCGGAGGCTCCATGAACACAGCCGGGGGCTCCATCAATGCAGGCTCTGCTGGATGGGGACGCCGAGGGTGTCCTCGACGAGGGTGACGAAGATCTCGGCGTCGTGGAGGAGCTCGTCGGCCTCGCGAGGGGTGACGGCTCGGGGGAGGCCGGCTTCGGCGGCGGCGCGTTTGTCGGCGCCGGCGGCGAAGTAGGCGGCCCACTCGCGCAGGGCGGGGTCGGCTTCGGGGAGCAGGACCCAGACGCTGCGGGGACGGGCGCGGCGGCGCGTGAGGTCCAGGGGCTGGTGGGCGGCCAGGACGGCCGCCGCGGCGCGCAGCGCGGCCAGGTGGGCGCTGACGTAGCGGACGGCGGGCGTGGTCGCCTCGGCGGCCTCGGCGAGACCCGCGCGGGCGGCGTGCAGCTGGCCGACGGCGGTGTGCGCGGGACGAGGGGCGGGCAGCGCGCGGGGGCGCTTCCGCGGGGCTTCGTACTGGGCGGCACCGGCGACGTTATGGGTGGCGGAGCGGGCTCCGCGGGTGAGCGTGGTCATGAGTTGCCTCCTTCCGGGGCGTCGGGCAGGGCCGGGCGGAGAGCTTCCCCTCTCTCCGCCCGGCCGAGGCGCCCCTGCCGTGTCCGCGCGCTGGGCACGGCAGGGGCGTCGCCCGTGGCACGGGCCGCGAGTCCCGCACCACGTCGAACATAAGTTCGACGCGTTCACAGTAAACCGTCTCCGTGTCCGTTCGTCAATACGTTCGAACGCGCGTCGCCACGGAGAGCGATCATGGGGATGATCGCGCAGGTCAGTGGCGTGTTGAGTAGTAGAACAGGCGGGTCTGACATTCCGCGTCGCGGTCAGTCGCGGTCAGTCGCGGTCAGTCGCGGTCAGTCGCGGTAGTCGTCCGCGAGCCAGTGGGACGGGTCGTCCGGCGCGGGCGGGACGGCGGCGGGGAGCAGCCGCAGGACGGTGCGCAGCGCGGCCGAGGTGTTACCGGAACGCCAGGTCAGGCACCACGGGACGAGCGGGACGGGGTCGACGAGGCGGATCCGGTGGAGCTCCGCGCCCTTGGGGAGCTCGATGCCCGCCTCCCCCAGCGCGACCGCGTCGTCCTCGCGCGCGACCAGTTCGCCGTAGTGCCACAGGCCGACGGCGGGTTCGACGAACCGGATCGGGATGCCGAAGCGTCCGGCGAAGCGGGTGAGGAACGCCCGCGCCTCGGACGCGACCGGGTCGGGCATGACGACGCCGGCGTCGCGCAGTTCGTCCGGACGCATCGTCTCGCGCCCGGCGAGGGGGTGGTCCAGGCCGACGAACACGTGCATCGGCACCAGCTGGACGAGCCGGGACGTCAGTTCGGACGGCCAGCGCCCCGGAAGGTCCCTGACCTGCCCGAACGCGGCGTCGATCTCGCCGGACAGCAGTGCGGGGACGGCCTGCTCGAAGCCCTGCCGCATGCTGACCTCGACGCGCAGGCGGGATTCGCCGTCGAGCAGCCCCCGGACGAGGGTCATGGGGCTGAACCGCTGGTCGAAGACGTCCACGCGAAGGCGCGGCGGCTCGCCCCGGACGGCCGCCATGACCGAGTCGACGGAGTTGAGCGTCTCTCGTGCGCGCGGGAGGACGCGCCGTCCGGCGTCGGTGAGCTCCACGCGGCGGGTGGTGCGTTCGAACAGCGGGGCGCCGAGGACGGCCTCCAGCCGCCGGACGCGCTGGGACAGCGCCTGCTGGGTGAGGAACAGGCGCTGGGCGGCCCGTCCGAAATGCATCTCCTCGGCCGCGGCGACGAAGGCCCGCAGGCCGGGAACGTCCAAGTCCACAGGTCAAGCGTGGGATTGACAAGCGCGCGTTGTCAAAGCGCCGGAACTCTTGTTGGACGCCGCCCGGCACGTGCCGGTTATCTCGAAGGCATGACCAACGAACCACGCCAACCCTCCGAGGACGTCTTCCAGCGCCTGCTCAGGGAGCGCATCGTCTTCCTCGGCCAGGAGGTCGACGACGCGATCGCCAACCGTCTCTGCGCCGAGATCCTTCTGCTGTCGGCTGAAGACCGGCGTCGCGACATCCACCTGTACATCAACTCCCCGGGCGGGTCCGTGACCGCCGGGATGGCCATCTACGACGTCATGCAGTTCGTCCCGAACGACGTGGCGACGCTGTCGCTCGGGTTCACCGCGTCCATGGGGCAGTTCCTCCTGTGCGCGGGCACGCCGGGCAAGCGGTACGCGCTGCCGCACGCGCGGATCCTCATGCACCAGCCGTCCGGCGGGATCCGCGGGTCGGCGACCGACATCCGGATCCAGACCGAGAACATGCTGGCCACCAAGCGGCAGATGCAGCAGCTGATCTCCGCGCACACCGGGCAGACCGTCGAGCGGATCGAGGCCGACTCCGACCGGGACCGCTTCTTCACCGCCGAGGAGGCCCGTGACTACGGCTTCGTCGACCACGTCGTCGAAACCGCCGCGGCCTTTCCCGCCGCGGCCTGAAACCCGGTGCCCGGGGGCCCGTCCGACGCCCTAGGGTGCGGTCCATGCACCCCAACGCCGAGCGCGTCGCCGGTGTCCTGCGCGAGCAGGGCGCGGACGGCGAGATCATCGAACTGCCCGACTCCGCCCGCACCGCCCAGGCCGCCGCCGACCAGCTCGGCTGCGAGGTCGGCGCGATCGCCAACAGCCTCGTGTTCGACGCCGACGGCGCGCCGCTGCTCGTCCTGACGAGCGGCGCGCACAAGGTGGACACGGCGCGCGTCGCCGCGCTGGTGGGCGCGCAGAAGGTCCGCCGGGCGACGCCCGAGTTCGTCCGGGAGCACACCGGCCAGCCCATCGGCGGGGTGGCGCCCGTCGGGCACCCCGCCCCGCTCCGTACCCTCGTGGACGTCTGGCTGGACAAGCACGAGCGGGTCTGGGCGGCGGGCGGGCACCCGCACACCGTCTTCCCGACCTCGTACGGGGAACTGCTGCGCGTCACCGGGGGCGACGCGGCCGAAGTGGGAGAGTAGGGACATGGAGCTCTGGCACAACCCGCGCTGCTCCAAGAGCCGCGCCGCCAAAGCCGCGCTGGACGAGGCGGGCGTCGCCTACACCGAGCGCCGCTACTTGGACGAGCCGCCGACGGCCGCGGAGTTCGACCGGACGCTCACCGCGATCGGCGCCGAGCCCTGGGACGTCGCCCGGCTGGGCGAGCCGGTCGCCAAGGAGCTGGACCTGAAGAACCTGCCCCGCGACCGGGACACGTGGATCGAGATCATGGTCGCGAACCCGGTGCTGATCCAGCGCCCGATCATCGTCACCGACGGCTCGGCCGTCGTGGCGCGCGACGAGGACTCGGTCCGCCGCGCCCTCGGCGGCGCCTGACACCCGGCGGCGTCGCCCGACCGACCGGCCTTCCGGCGCCCGCCGTCCCGACACCGGACGGCGGGCGCCGTCGTGCGTCTCCGCGCGCGGGTGTCGTGCGTCTCCGCGCACGGGTGCGGCCTGACCGTGACCGCCTGGCACTCGACATCGCCTGTTGCGAGTGTGATTCTGGGGAACCGACCCCCGGCGCGACCGGCGCGACGGACTGGAACAGGCCCCGGAGGGGCGATGACCGCTGAGATGCGCACCGGCCCGGCCAGTCGCGACGGCGACTTCCGGGGCATCGATCCCCCCGCGCTGGACCAGTTGCTCCGGCAGGTCCAGCAGGCGAACACCGCGATCCGGGGCTGGCTGGCGGGGCACCGTCCGCCGCCCGGGGTCTCGGGGTCCGGGTACCGGCAGGCCGAGGCCGTCGGGCAGTGGGCGTCCGACCAGATCGGGATGCTGTCCCGCCGGTACAACTTCGCGATCACGCACCCGGACACCGGCGGCGGGGTGCACGTCCCGCCCTCCCCCGCGCCGAGCCCCGGGCCGTCCGGTGGGAGCGGGGGCGGAGGAGGCGGCGGGACGCCCGGTCCGCGCAAGGTCACGCCGCCGCCCTCCCACAAGCGCCCGCACCGGACGACCCCGAACGGCGCGGGCGACCTTGGCAAGTTCAAGACCCCGGAGGCCGCCGCCCGGGCCGCCCGCAAGGACGCGCTCGCGGTGGACGACGCGATCAAGCACCACAGGCCCGTCCCGGCGGAGACCTGGAAGCACCTGACCGAGCACGCCGGCGACCCGGACTACACGCGCTCGTTCTACGAGCGGCTCGGCTCGTCCGGGGTCGCGGGGCTGATCAAGGCGGCGCACGGCGACGCGGCGCACCTGAAGGTGATCGAGCGGTCCCTCGGCGTCGCGAGCCACCACGTCACGATGAACGCCAAGTGGCTGGACGCCCTGCTGGACGAGTCGGACCGCCTCGGCGACCACGCGTCCGCCGTCCACGTCCTGACGACGGCCGACATGAGCACCCGCACCCGCGACGCGCTCACCAAGCTCGGCCTCCTCCACCACGCGCCGTCCCACCACGCACCACCGTCCCACCACGCGCCCGCGCACCACACACCACCCCAGCACGCGCCCACGCACCACACACCACCCGCGCACGCGCCCGCGCACCACACACCGCCCGCGCAGCACACACCGCCGCACCACGCGCCGGACCCGCCGCGCCATCCGATCCAGCCGCCCGCCCATCCGCCCGCGACGTCAGGCCCGGCGGCAGGCCCGGCGATCGACACGGCGACGCTGGTCCACGAGACGAAGGGCTGCCCGTCATGAGCCCGCCCCCGCCTCCCTCGAGCCTCCCGCCGCCCCTGGACGGCGCGGCGGCCGGCCAGCTGGCCCCGACCGAGAAGCCGAACCCCGAGTACCGGCAGATCTACCAGGCCTACACCGACGCCTACGGCAGCATCGACGCGCTCCGCACCGCGCTGGACGGGCCCGTCCGGACGCTGAACGGCACGGACGCGTGGATCGGCCCGGAGTCGCGCACGTGGGGCGGGCAGCTGGAGACCCAACGCAACGCACTGCGGAAGGCAGCCGACCAGATCCTGTGGGACATCTACAACCGCCTCGCGGGGACGCAGCGGACCATCGTCCGGGTCTAGGCTCTCTCGGCGTGAGGAAGAGGGAGCCGAAGCTGCGTCGACTCGACGAATCCGCGTTCCTGCGCCGCCTGGACCCGATCCTTCAGGTCTACGCCGCGGCGATGCGCCCGCCCGGGGAGCAGCTGCCCGGACGGTACTCGATCATGCAGCGGCACACGACGTACCCGCGGTTCCGCGCCTACGTGCTGGAGCGGCCCCGTCCCCTGCCCGGGGTGCCGGGGAGCGTGCGCGGGTTCGCCTACGGGTTCCACGGCGAGCCCGGGCAGTGGTGGCACGACGTGGTGCGGCAGGCGCTGGTCGAGCGGGACGGCGTGGAGCACGCCGACTACTGGCTGGACGACGCGTTCGAGGTCGCCGAGCTGCACGTCCACCCCGACGAGCAGGGGCGCGGGAACGGCCGGGCGCTGCTGAACGCGCTGTGCGAGGGCAGGCGGGAGCGGACGGTCGTGCTCTCCACGCTCGACCTGGACCCCGAGTCGCCCGCCCGCCGGCTCTACCGCTCCGTCGGCCTGAGGGACCTGCTGACCGCCTTCGACTTCCCCGGCGGCGGGCCGCCCTACGCCGTGATGGGCGGGACGCTGCCCCTGGCCCCGTACCCGGCGCCCTCCAGCAGCTCGTAGACCTCGCGGGTCGCGGTCGAGCGGTTGAAGGTGATGAAGTGGATGCCGGGCGCGCCCTGGTCGAGCAGCTCCCGGCACAGCTCGGCGGCGTGCTCGATGCCGAGCCGCCGGACGGCCTCCGGGTCGTCCCGGACGGCGTCGAACCGCTCGCGGACCTCCGCCGGGAACGGCGCGCCGGACAGCTGCTCGGACCGCTCGATCGTGCTGATCCGGGTCACGGGCATGATGCCCGGGATGATCGGCACGTCGCAGCCCTCGGCCGTGACCCGGTCGCGCAGCCGGAAGTAGTCGTCCGCGCGGAAGAACATCTGGGTGATCGCGTAGTCGGCGCCCGCGCGGCACTTCTCGACGAAGTACCGCGTGTCGCTCTCGATGTCGTGGGAGCGCGGGTGCTTGTAGGGGAAGGCGGCGACGCCGACGCAGAAGTCCCCGTACGAGCGGATCATCCGGACCAGGTCGGAGGCGTACTCCAGGCCCTCCGGGTGCTTGACCCAGTCCGCCGCCGGGTCGCCCGGCGGGTCGCCGCGCAGCGCGAGGATGTTGCGGACGCCCGCGGACGCGAACCGGCCGATCAGGTGCCGCAGCTCGGCCTGGGAGTGGTCGACGGCCGTGAAGTGCGCCACGGGCGTCATGGTCGTCTCGGTGGCGATCCGCTCGACCACGTCCACGGTGTTGTCGCGGGTGCTGCCGCCCGCCCCGTAGGTGACCGACACGAAGGTCGGGTTCAGCGGCTCCAGCTCCCGGATGGTGCGCCACAGCGTCCGGGCGGCCTCCGCGGTCTTCGGCGGCATGAACTCGAACGAGAACGATGGTTCTCCGGTGGCGAGCAGCTCGCGGATCGTGGGAGCGCGATCGGGGTTCGGGCGTCGCATCCCGCAATCCTATCGACCCGGTCCGAAAAGATACGATCTCGGCATGTCCAGCAGTTCGTCCGGCCACTCGCCCGTCAGCACCGCCACCGGCCAGTTCCGCAAGGAGGTCGACGAGGCGCTGCACGCCTTCGTCGCCCGGCAGACCCCCGGTCTGCTCGCCATCAGCGAGGACCTGCGCCCCATGATCACCGCCCTCTCGGCACTCCTGTCGGGCGGAAAACGGCTGCGCCCGGCGTTCTGCTTCTGGGGCTGGCGGGCCGCCGGCGGGGTGGACGGCCCGGAGATCGCCGCCGCGGCCGCGTCCCTGGAGCTGCTGCAGGCCAGCGCCCTGGTCCACGACGACGTCATGGACGCCAGCGACACCCGCCGGGGCCAGCCGTCGGTGCACCGGCGGTTCGAGGCGCTGCACGCCGAGCGCGGCTGGCGCGGGCCCGCGGACACCTTCGGCGAGGGCGCGGCGATCCTGCTCGGCGACCTGCTGCTGGCCTGGTCCGGCGAGATGTTCGAGACCAGCGGCCTGTCGGAGGAGCGGCGCGCCCGCGGACGCGGCGTCTACGACGTGATGCGCACCGAGGTCATGTGCGGCCAGTACCTCGACATGCTGGAGAGCACGCGCGCGGACGGGACGGTCGAGTCGGCGCTGCGGGTGGTGGATTTCAAGTCGGCCAAGTACACGATCGAGCGCCCGCTGCACCTGGGCGCGGCGCTGGCCGGGGGCTCGGGCGAGCTGACGGCGGCGCTCAGCGCGTACGGGCGGCCGCTCGGGATGGCGTTCCAGCTGCGGGACGACGTGCTCGGCGTGTTCGGCGACCCGTCCCAGACCGGCAAGCCCGCCGGGGACGACCTGCGCGAGGGCAAGCGGACGGTCCTGGTGGCGCTCACCCTGGAGCGCGCCACGCCGGAGCAGGCGGCCGTCGTCGACCGGCTGCTCGGCGACCCGGAGCTGAGCGAACGCGGGGTCGCCGACCTGCGGGAGATCATCACCGGGACGGGCGGGCTGGCCGCCTGCGAGGAGATGATCGACCGGTTCGCGGCCGAGGCGCACGAGGCCCTGGCCGCCGCCCCGGTGGCCGGCGAGGCCCGCGAGGCGCTGGCCGAACTGGCGGTGGCGGCGACCGCCCGCTCCTTCTGAGCGCCCGCCCCTCCTGAGCGCCTGCTCCTTCTGAGCGTCCGCTCCTTCTGGACGCCTGCTCCTTCTGAGCGCCTGCTTCGGGCGCGACCGGGGTAGATGTTCCCCCACCGGCAGGGGAAGGAGGCTCGGAGCCATGCTGATCTACTCGATGAACATCTCGGTGGACGGGTTCATCACCGACCGCAAGGGCGAGTTCGGATGGACGGCCCCCAGCGAGGAGCTGTTCCGCTTCCACACCGAGCAGGTTCGCGAGCTGGGCGCCTACCTGTGCGGCCGCAGGCTCTACGAGACCATGCTGCCCTGGGAGACGGAGCCGTCGATGCGCGACTACCCGTCGCGGGCCGTGTTCGCCGACGTCTGGTCCGCCCTCCCGAAGATCGTCTTCAGCCGCACGCTCGACGGCGTCCAGGGCAACGCCCGGCTCGCCAAGGCGTCGGTGGCCGAGGAGGTCGCCGCGGCGCTCGCCGCGACCGGCAAGGACGTCGCCATCGGCGGCGCCGGTCTCGCCGCGCAGGCCGTCGACCTCGACCTCGTCGACGAGCTGCGCATGTTCCGCCTCCCGATCGCCGTCGGGGGCGGCACGCCCTTCCTACCGCCGGTCGCCGAGGCCGTCCGGCTGGACCTGGTCGAGACCAGGACGTTCACCGGGGGCGTGATCTTCGAGCGCTACAGACGCGCCCGCGTCGAATCGGGCTGAAACGCCGTCCGGTTCGGGCGGTCGCACTTCCGGAACCGATCGTCAACGCCGTGACACGATGTGGCCAATGCGGCGGGTCGGGCTGGCACTGTCCCAGTGATCGGTGGCAGAAAGTACGGCATGGCCTCTGACACCCCGCCCGTGAGCTCTCAGGACATTCCGCGCATCCCGCCGCTGCCGTCCGGGGAGTGGGACGACACGCTGCGCGCCGTCGTCGCCCACACCGGCCCGATGAACGTCTTCACGACGCTCGCCCGGCACCCGGAGCTCTTCACCGCCTGGATCGGGTTCGGGTCCAAGCTGCTTCTCGAGGGCACGCTGGACGGACGCGTCCGGGAGATCGCGATCCTGCGCGTCGCACACCTCCGCTCGTGCGCGTACGAGTGGGAGCACCACGTCCCGATCGCGCAGCTGGCCGGGCTCAACGAGGCGGAGATCGAGGCACTGCGGGGAGCGCCGGACGACCACCCCTGGTCGGCGGACGACCGGGCGGTGATCGAGGTGGCGGACGAGCTGAGCGCCACCTCCACCGTCTCGGACGCGACCTGGGCGGCGCTGGCGAAGCGGTTCGACGAGACCCTCCTGATCGAGCTGGTCATGCTCATCGGGCAGTACCACATGCTCGCTTTCGCGCTGAACGCGCTGCGCGTCCAGAACGAGGACAACCACTGATCCGCGCGCACGAGGCGCGCGCCGGGCGCCATCGCGTCCAGGTGGGCGGTTCCTCCGGGGATGCGGCTCTGACCGGGAGTTTCACGCGCGGCGGAGGCGCCTGCCGGGCGTAAAAGATCACCCTTCCCGCCCCGTGCCCGGGCGGCACAGGGTACAAAAGAGGGAAACTTCCACTCGTCCTCCCCCGCCGAGCCGGAGCCCCCGTTGCCGTCATCCTCCTCCCCCGGGAGCATGCTGGACCCGTCGTCCAGCCGTCCCGGCCTGCCCCTCGGCCCGGACGACCCGCGCCGCCTCGGCGGCTACCGGCTCGTCCGCCGCCTGGGCGAGGGCGGCCAGGGCGTCGTCTACCTCGCCGTGCCGAAGGATCCCGGCGACGGCCCGCTGGTGGCGCTGAAGCTGCTGCGCGGCGGGGCCGCCGCCACGCCCCGGGCCCGCAGCCGGTTCGTCAAGGAGGCGGCCGCCGCCACCGAGATCACCAACCGGCACGTCGCGCGGGTGCTCGAGGCGGACGTGACCGGCGACCGGCCCTACATCGTCAGCGAGTTCGTGGACGGCCCGTCCCTGCAGGAGTCGGTCGAGGAGGACGGCCCGCTCACCCCCGGGCGGCAGCGTCACGTCGCGCTGCGCACGGCCGCCGCGCTC
Source organism: Spirillospora sp. NPDC052269 (assembly GCF_040679435.1). Taxonomy (NCBI): domain Bacteria; kingdom Bacillati; phylum Actinomycetota; class Actinomycetes; order Streptosporangiales; family Thermomonosporaceae; genus Spirillospora; species Spirillospora sp. NPDC052269. The sequence continues at coordinate 16,300 of NZ_JBFAUU010000017.1, read as the reverse complement.
GCCGCGATCCACCGCGCGGGCGTGGTGCACCGCGACTTCAAGCCGGGCAACGTGCTGCTCGGCCCGGACGGCCCGAAGGTGATCGACTTCGGCGTCGCGCGGACCGCCGACGCCACCCCGGTCACCACCCACGGGGCGGTCGGCACCCCCGCCTACATGGCCCCCGAGCAGATCGAGGACGAGCCGGTCGGCCCGCCCGCCGACGTGTTCGCCTGGGCCGCGACCGTGGTGTTCGCCGCGACAGGCCGCCCGCCGTTCGGCGGCGGCCCGAGCGCGGCGGTCATGCGCCGCATCGTCACCCGGCCGCCGGACCTCGGCGACCTGCGCGGCGAGCTGCGCGACCTGGTGGAGCGCTGCCTGGACAAGAACCCGGCGGCGCGGCCCACGGCCCGGCAGATCGTCCGGGCGCTACGAGACGGAGAATCCCCGGTGCCGCGGCCGCGTCCCAAGAAGATCCCCCGCTACCGGTGGCGGATGATGCTCGCCCTGGCCGCCGTCGTCACGGCGGGCTTCGCCCTGGGCATCCTGCTCTAGAGCCTCGTCCTGCTCTAGAGCCTCGTCAGCGGCCCGCCGGCCGGCTCGCGCGGGCCCGCCCACCAGGGGGCCGGCTCACCAGTGGGGCGGGCGCTCCTCCAGGAAGCGCGCGTCGTCGTCTCCGCCGTCGCGCCACTCGCCCCAGCCGCCGTCGGTGTCGTCGGCGGTCTGGTCGGGCAGGACGGGCAGATCGTCGTCCGCCATGTCCACCACGCGGTCGTCGTCCGGTGAAACGCTCATGCCTCCATTGTCGGTCACGCCGGGGCCCACTGGTGACCACCCGGTGTCCGGGGCATGGCGACGTGCTGTCAGGCGTCGCCGCGGTGGAGGCGGCGGGAGAACTCGGCGGCCGCCCCGCCCGGGTCGTCGGCCTCGGTGAGGGCCCGGACGACCACGACGCGGTCCGCGCCCGTGGCGAGGACCTGGTCGAGGTTGCCGAGGTCGACGCCGCCGATCGCGAACCAGGGACGCGCCGGGTTCCGCCCGGCGGCGTACTCCAGCAGCGGCAGGCCGGGCGCGTGGCGGCCGGGCTTGGTCGGGGTGGGCCAGACGGGGCCGCAGCAGAAGTAGTCCACGCCGGGCTCGGCGAGGGCTCCGGCGGCCTGGTCGTCCGAATGCGTGGAACGGCCGATCAGGACGTCCTGGCCGACGATCGCGCGGGCGGCCGGGACGGACAGGTCGTCCTGCCCGAGGTGCAGGACGTCCGCCTGGACGGCGTGCGCGACGTCGGCGCGGTCGTTGACCGCGAGCAGCGCGTCGTGCCGGTCGCAGGCGTCCCGGAACACCCGAAGGTGCTCGATCTCCTGCCGCGCCTCCAGGCCCTTCTGCCGCAGCTGGACGATGTCGACCCCGTTCGCGAGCACCGCGTCGAGGAACTCCGGCAGGTCGCCCTGCTTCTCCCGGGCGTCCGTGCAGAGGTAGAGGCGCGCGCGGCCGAGCCGGGCGCGCAGCCGGACGGCGCGGTCGGTGGGCAGGTGCCTGGACACGGTGGCGGGGTCCTTCCGGAGCAGGGACGCGGACGGTTCCGATGCGGCGACGGGCGCCGGAACGGTGACACGGAACCGTGGCGGTGAACGATCTCGGTGAACGGTCACGGTGAACCGTCGCGGTGAACGGGTTCGGGCCACGCGCGCGGGGATCCGCGCACGTGACCCGAATCATTTCACGTGCTTTGCTGCTCTCTCAGCCGGGCCGTCCGGTACGTCCCTCCGCCAGGGTGCACCGGGTGGCGCGGCCGGGCCGGCTTCCGGGCCGGGCCGGGTCAGAAGGCGAGCGCCTGGGCCCGCCGCCGGATCTCGGTGCCGCGGTTCTCGGCCATGGCCTGCACCGGGGTGCCGGGAAGCGTCTCGTCGGCGGTGAAGAGCCAGCGGAGCGTCTCCACGTCGTCGAACCCGGCGTCCCTCAGCAGGGTCAGCGTGCCCGGCAGCCCCTTGATCACCTGGCCGTCGTGGATGAACGCCGCCGGCACCGCCAGGAAGCCCTCCCGGCGGACGGCCAGCAGCTTCCGCTCCGCCAGCAGCTGCTTGATCCGGTTGAACTTCAGGCCGAGGCGCTCGGCCGCCTCCGGAAGGTCGATCCACTCACCCACGAGGGCGTCGGTGGCAGGGTCGAGGTCTTTCTCTACGGTTGCGTGCGTCTGCGTCACGCCCCCTTGCTACCACGCCCCCGGAGCACTCAAACCCGTCCAGGCCCCCAGGGGATTCTTCCGTTGATCTTTCACCGTTGGTCAGGACTTCACCGACTGCCGCACCGGAATGCCCGGATCGCCCAGCAGAACAGGGTCCACGGGCGTCCCGGCGGCGATGATCCGCTTCGCCTGGACGAGGTCGCGCGGGCGGTCCACCGTCAAGATCGCTTCAAGCCGGTCGCCGGTGATCCACGCCACGGCCCAGGCGCCGTCCTCGGGCGCGCCCCGGCGGATCATCCGCTCGGCCCCGGCGTGGTGCCCCGCGTACTGGACGAACCGGTCGAACTGCTCCGACCAGAAGTAGGGCGCCACGTCGTAGGTCGCGTCCGCGCCGAGCAGGGTCGCGGCGGCGGTCTCGGGCGCGTTCAGCGCGGTGTCCCAGTGCTCGACGAGCAGCCTGCGGCCGTACCGGTTCGACCACCAGGCGGCGCAGTCGCCGACCGCGACCACGTCGTCCCGCGCGACGCCGTCCACCGAGGCGCGCAGCGACGCGTCGGTCAGGACGCCCCGCTCGACGTCCAGGCCCGAGCCGTCCAGCCAGGCCACCTCGGGGCGGACGCCGACGCCGGTGACGACCAGGTCGGCCGGGAGGTGCCCGCCGTCCGCGAGCGCGAGGCCGTCGTGCTCGACCGAGGCGACCTTCACGCCCGTCCGCAGCTCGACGCCCGCCTCGGCGTACCAGGGGGCGGTGAGCGCGCCGAGCTCCGGCCCGAGCGCGTTCGCCAGCGGCGCGTCCGCGGCCTCCACGACCGTGACGGCGCAACCGTCCTTGGCGGCCGTGGTCGCGACCTCCGCGCCGATCCAGCCCGCCCCGACGATCACCACGCGCGCGCCGGGGACGAGCCCCTCCCGGACCGCGAGCGCGTCGTCCAGGGTGCGGATGACGTGCTGCGGGCCGTCGCCGGGCATCCGGACCGGCGTCGCGCCGGTCGCGATCACCAGGCCGTCGAAGTCCAGGTCGCCGGTGGTCGTGGCGAGCGTCCCGCCGCGTCCGGGGTCGAGCCGCAGGCCGGTCGCCCGCTCGCCCGCCAGCACCCGGACGTCCAGGGCCGCCAGGTCGGTGTCCAGGCCGGGGAAGTCGGTCTCACCCTTCAGGACGGCCTTCGTCAGCGGCGGACGGTCGTACGGCCGGTGCCGCTCCGCCCCCACCATCGTCAGCCCGCCCTCGTACCCGTGCTTGCGCAGCGCCTCCGCCGCACGCACGCCCGCGAGCCCGCCGCCCGCCACCATCACCCGGTCCATGCCCGCAGGCTAGCCGGTGTCCGAATCGTCGTAGGCTAGGAGGCAGAAGTGCGCGGGAGCCCGGCCGGAACCGGGCTGAGAGGGCGGCTGAGAGGGCCGCCGACCGCCTGAACCTGATCCGGGTCATGCCGGCGAAGGGAGCCGCAGGTGAACGTCGTCATCATCGGAGCAGGGGTCGTCGGCCTCGGCGCGGCTTGGCGCTGCGCGGCGCGCGGCGCGGACGTCACCCTGGTCGATCCGGAGCCCGCGAGCGGCGCGTCCGGGCTCGCGGCCGGGATGCTGACCCCCGTCAGCGAGCTCGACTACGGCGAGGAGCCGCTGCTCAGGCTGGGCGTGGCGTCCCGCAACCGGTACCCGTCGTTCGTCGCCGAGCTCGAGGAGCTGACCGGCCACGACACCGGGCACCGCACGGACGGCCTGCTCGAGGTCGCCTTCGACGCCGACGACCTGCGGGTCCTCGAGGACGTCAAGCGCTTCCAGGAGAGGCTGGGCGTGCCCACCGAGGCCCTCGGCAGGCGGGAGTGCCGCAAGCTCGAGCCGATGCTCGCGCCGACCGTCCGCGGCGGCCTGTACGCGCCCGAGGACGGCTCGATCGACCCGAGGCGGCTCACCCCGGCGCTGCTCGCCGCCGCCGAGAGGCTCGGCGCGCGGCTCGTCCGGCGCAAGGCCGCCGAGGTGATCGTGCGCGGCGACGCGGCCGTCGGCGTCCGGCTGGACGACGGCACCGAGCTGCCCGCCGACCGGGTCCTGCTCGCGGCCGGGCCGTGGGCCGGCGACATCGGCGGGATCCCGCCGGGCGTCGTGCCGACCGTCCGGCCGGTGAAGGGCCAGGTGCTGCGGCTGCGCACGCCCGTCCCGTTCCTGCGCCGGACGCTCCGGGGCGTGGTGCGCGGCTCGTCCATCTACATGGTGCCGCGCGCGGACGGCGAGATCGTCGTCGGCGCGACGCAGGAGGAGATGGGCTTCGACACCCGGGTGACCGCGGGCGGCCTCTGGGAGCTGCTGCGGGACGCCCGCGAGCTGGTCCCCGGCATCACCGAGCTCGACTTCGCCGAGGTCACCGCGGGCCTGCGCCCCGGCTCGCCGGACAACGCGCCGGTGCTCGGGCCGTCCGCGCTGCCGGGCCTGGTGCTCGGCGTCGGGCACTACCGCAACGGGATCCTGCTCACCCCTGTCAGCGCCGACGCGCTGGGCGCCGCGCTGCTGGACGGCGAGCTCCCCGAGGTGGCCCGCCCCTTCTCCCCCGACCGGTTCCAGGAAGGCAAATGAAGATCATTGTGAACGGCGAGCCGCGCGACCTCCCCGAGGACGCCAGCGTGGCCGACGCGGTCGCCACGGTCACCGGCGCCCCGAACGGGGTGGCCGCGGCGCTGAACGACGAGGTGGTGTCGCGGTCCGCGTGGACCGCGACGAGGCTGACCGAGGCGGACCGGCTGGAAGTCCTGACCGCCGTGCAGGGAGGATGACCGTGGTCATGGCGAACGACGGAGACGACGCCCTGGTCATCGCGGGCGAGGAGTTCGGGTCCCGGCTGATCATGGGCACCGGCGGCGCGCCGAGCATGAGCGTGCTGGGCGAGGCGCTCGCCGCGTCCGGGACGGAGCTGACCACGGTCGCGATGCGGCGGGTCGACCCGTCCGCCCGCGGCTCGGTGCTGGACGTCCTGCGCGAGCACGGCATCCGGGTGCTGCCGAACACGGCGGGCTGCTTCACCGCGGGCGAGGCGGTGCTGACCGCCAAGCTGGCCCGCGAGGCGCTCGGCACGAACTGGGTGAAGCTCGAGGTCATCGCCGACGAGCACACCCTGCTGCCGGACCCGATCGAGCTCGTGGACGCCGCCGAGCAGCTGGTGGACGACGGCTTCGTCGTGCTGCCCTACACCAGCGACGACCCGGTGCTGGCGCGCCGGCTCGAGCAGGTGGGGTGCGCGGCGGTGATGCCGCTCGGCTCGCCGATCGGGTCGGGGCTGGGCATCCGCAACCCGCACAACATCGAGCTGATCGTGGAGCGGGCGACCGTCCCGGTGGTCCTGGACGCCGGGCTCGGCACGGCCTCGGACGCGGCGCTCGCGATGGAGCTGGGCTGCGACGCGGTGCTGCTGGCCACGGCGGTGACGCGGGCGCAGCACCCGACCAGGATGGCCGCCGCGATGCGGCACGCCGTCGAGGCCGGACGGCTCGCCCGGCTGGCCGGGCGGATCCCGATGCGCCGGTACGCTCAGGCGTCGTCCCCCTTCGAAGGGATGGTTAAGTCTTCCTAACCAGTGGGTTGCAGTATTTCTCACTGGACCTGAACGGTCATGTGACGGCACACTGAAGTCCAGAATCATAGCGTTTGTCCGTTTTGAGATGGACATGCATATTTCGACCGCCATGGAAGTACCTGGACCTCAGGATGGAGCGCATGACGACGAATCAGGTGGACCGGCGCGCCCTCCTCGCCGCCGCGGTGACGGTGCTCGCGTGGGCCTCGGCGTTCGTGTCGATCCGCAGCGCGGGCGCCGACTACCCGCCGGGCGCGCTCGCGCTCGGCCGGCTGGCCTGCGGATCGGTGGTGCTCGTCTCGATCCTGGCCGTCCGCCGCGAGGGCCTGCCGCCGCGCGCCGCCTGGCCCGGGATCCTGGTGTCCGGCGTGCTCTGGTTCGGCTTCTACATGCTCGTCCTGAACTGGGGCGAGCGGAAGGTGGACGCGGGCACGGCGGCGATGCTGGTCAACATCGGCCCGATCCTCATCGCGCTGCTCGGCGGCTGGCTGCTGCGGGAGGGCTTCCCGCCCCGGCTGTTCGCCGGGGTCGCGGTCGCGTTCGGCGGAGCCGTCGTGGTGGGGCTCGCGACGTCCACCGGCGGCGACGCGTCGGTGCTGGGCGCGGTGCTGTGCGTGCTGGCGGCCGTCGCCTACGCGGGCGGCGTGATCTCGCAGAAGCCCGCACTGCGGCACGCCTCGGCGCTGCAGGTCACGACCTTCGGCTGCGTGATCGGGACGGTGTTCTGCCTCCCCTTCGCGGGCCAGCTCGCCTCCCATGTGCCGCACGCCTCACTTTCGGCGACGCTGAACATGGTCTACCTCGGGGTCGTCCCGACGGCGCTCGCCTTCACCACGTGGGCCTACGCGCTCGCCCGGACCTCGGCCGGGAAGCTCGGCGCGACCACCTACGTCGTCCCCACCCTGGTCGTCCTGATGTCGTGGGGACTCCTGAGCGAGGTGCCCGTGCCCGGCGCGCTCGTGGGCGGTGGCCTGTGCCTGCTGGGCGTCGCGGTGGCCCGCAGTCGTCCCCGGACGTCCCCCAGCGTCACGCCGCAGCCGGAACCTGCGGCTTCCGCGCCCGTGGCTTCCGCACCCGTGGCTTCCGCACCCGTGGCTTCCGTACCCGCGGCTTCCGCACCCGTGCCCGACGCCTCCATCTGAACGGCCTCCAGCCCCGCTCCTGAGGGCCCGCCGGCGACCGCCCACGGACGGTCGCCGGCGGACCGTTCAGGGGAAAGATCAGCCATGAGTCCGATCAATGCTCATACTCCCGGCCGATGAGAACCGTTTCGGCGGGCCTCTAGACTCGGCGCGTGGACACTACGGTTGCGGATCCCCTCGTCGGGCAGGTGCTCGACGGGCGCTACCGCATTGAGTCCCGGATCGCCCGCGGCGGCATGGCGACCGTGTACCTGGCCCGTGACGTCCGACTCGACCGGGTCGTCGCGATCAAGGTCATGCACGCGGGACTCGCCTCCGACGAGGAGTTCGTCGCGCGGTTCATCGGGGAGGCCAAGGCCGCGGCGGCGCTCTCGCACCCCAACGTGGTCGCGATGTACGACCAGCGCACCGACGGCGAGCACGCGTTCCTCGTCATGGAGTACGTGCCCGGCCGGACGCTGCGCGAGCTGCTCGCCGAACGCGGCCGGATCGGGCCGCGCGAGGCGCTCACCCTGATGCAGCCGGTGCTGGCCGCGCTCGGCGCCGCGCACCGCGCCGGGATGGTCCACCGCGACGTCAAGCCCGAGAACGTGCTGATCACCGAGGACGGCCAGGTCAAGGTCGCCGACTTCGGGCTGGCCCGGGCCGAGTCGGCGAGCAAGATGACCAAGACCGGGCTGATCATCGGCACGGTCGGCTACCTCGCGCCCGAGCAGGTGGTGTCCGGCAGCGCCGACGTCCGCTCGGACGTCTACGCGGCCGGGATCCTGCTCTACGAGCTGCTCACCGGCGACCTCCCGCACCAGGCCGACTCGCCGCTCGCGGTCGCCTACAAGCACGTCAACGAGGTCGTCCCGCCGCCGTCGCTGGCCGTCCAGGGCCTGCCGCCGCAGGTGGACGCCCTGGTGACGCGGGCCACCTCGCACTCCCCCGACGAGCGGTTCGCCGACGCCAACGCGTTCCTGGCCGCCGTCGCCGAGGTCGTCAACGGGCTCCCGCCCGACATCGACCAGCGCATCGAGGACGCCCAGCTCCACCCCACGTCGGTCCTGGCGAACCCGGGCCCCCCGGGCGACGGCCACACCGCCGTCTACGACCCGTCCGCCATGCCGGACGGCATGGGCGACGAGGTCCCGCCGCGCCGCACCGGCGCCGACCGCGCGATCGGCGCGCTCACCGGCCGGTACGTGCTGATCGCGCTCGCCGCGGTCGTGGCCGTGGTCCTCGGCTGGGCCGTGTGGTGGCAGACGTCCGGCCAGTACGACCACGTCCCGGACCGGATCGTCGGCATGAAGATCGCCGCCGCCAAGAGCAAGCTGCGCGGCGAGGGCCTGAACATCCGCCTCGGCGAGGCCGCCTACAGCGACCGCGCGCCCAAGGGCACGGTCGCGGCGTCCGACCCGCCGGGCGGCGCGCGCGTGTCCAAGGGCCAGACGGTCACGCTCACGCCGTCCCTCGGCAAGACGCCCCGCAACGTCCCAGACGTCTCCGGCAACTCTCTGGACGACGCCAAGAACAAGCTGAAGGACGCGGGCTTCACCGTCGGCGAGGTCGGCCAGAAGAGCTCCCAGACCGTCGCCAAGGACAAGGTGCTGCGCACCGACCCGTCCGCGGGCACCAAGGTCTCCCCCGACGCCGGGCCGGTGAACATCGTCGTCAGCACCGGCATGACGATGCCGAACCTGGTCGGGCGCAGCGCCGACGAGGCGACCAACACCCTGCGCTCCATGGGCCTGAAGGTCGACACCAAGAAGCGCAAGGACAAGGACAAGCCCGCCAACACCGTCCTCGAGCAGCAGCCGGACCCGGGCACCGGCCTCTCCCGCGGCGACAAGGTCACCCTCGTCGTCAACCAGCAGGACTGCCTGGTCAACCTGGGCGGCTGGCACTTCGGCTGCGACAACAACAACAACAACCAGGGCGACCAGGGCGACCAGCTGCCCGTCCCGAACGTGACGGGCCAGTCGGTCGACGACGCGACCAGCGCCCTGGAGGACGCGGGCTTCAAGGTCTCGGTGCAGGGCTTCGGCGGCGACACCATCCGCGCGCAGTGGCCCGCGGGCGGCGGCCAGGCCCCGCGCGACTCGAGCGTCACCATCGTCAAGGGTCCCTGAGGTCCGCCGGGGAACCCCGGGATCCCGACTAGGGTGGATGGCCTATGACCGTTGAGAAGAGCCCCGTCGGGGGCCACGTGCCGGTGGCCGGCGGCCTCGCCACCGGAGGGCTGAAGTACGCGGAGAAGATGGGCGCCGAGGTGATCCAGGTGTTCACCTCCAACCCGCGCGGCTGGGCGCTGCCCGAGGGCAACCCCAAGGAGGACGCCCTCCTGCGCGAGCGCGACGACATCCCCGTCTACGTGCACTCGCCCTACCTGGTGAACTTCGGCTCGCCCAGCGCCGAGACCCTGGAGAAGTCCCTCGCGACCGTCCGGCACTCGCTGCGCCGCGGCCAGGCGATCGGCGCCCGCGGCGTCGTGGTGCACACCGGGTCGGCCGTCAGCCAGACCTACGACGCGGCGATGGCGCAGATCCACGACCACGTCCTGCCGCTGCTCGAGGAGATCCCCGAGGACGGCCCGCACCTGCTCCTCGAGCCGATGGCGGGCCAGGGCGCGATGCTCTGCGCCAGGGTCCAGGACCTCGGCCCCTACTTCGACGCCCTGGAGCGCCACCCCAAGCTCGGCGTGTGCTTCGACACCTGCCACGCCTTCGCGGCCGGCCACGACCTGGCCGCTCCCGGCGGCGTCAAGGCCACCATCGACGCCCTGGTCGACACGGTCGGCGAGGGCCGCCTGAAGCTCGTCCACGCCAACGACTCCAAGGACGTCTGCGACTCCAGGAAGGACCGGCACGAGAACATCGGCAAGGGCCACATCGGCGAGGCCCCGTTCGCGGAGCTGTTCCGGCACCCGGCCGTGGCGGGCGTCCCGTTCATCATCGAGACCCCGGGCCGCGACGCCGGCCCCCACGGCGAGGACGTCGCCACCCTCAAGCGCCTGCGCGACAACTGAGACGACGCGGCCGTGCGCCCGGGACCTTCGGAGGTCCCGGGCGCACGGCTCGCTCTGTCAGAGCTTGGGGGCGGGGGAAGCACAAGCTCGGGCGCCGCTGAACAACCCCCCGACTGTCCAGCGGCGCCCGAGCGGTAAGCCAGTGGATCCCACCCCCCCGGTACGGGATCCTCTGGCATGATCCGGCGTGCGACTGGCGCACGACCGGATCTCCAGGGTTGCCTTGTCGTCCTCTCGGGAGTGATGTCGCTTCCCGGTGACACAGAGAACACTAGAGGTGGGATGTCACCAGGTGGGTGCTGCGAAACCAAGGTTTCGGTAAACGGTGCGTAGTCAGAGTTATACGTAGCGTAGTCGCACGCCGAACGGTCGGTTTCATGCGACGAACGGCGGGGCCCGACCGCTCGCCGCAGCGCCCTCAGGGGAGGACGGCCTCCTCCGGGAGATGCATCCGGGCGAGGGCACGATCGGCGCGGGGCGGGACGGAGCGCCGGAACGCCAGCGACACGCCGACCATCACCGCGAACACGGCCGGGGCGAGGACGAGGGCGGGCTGGGCGAGGAACGCGGCCGTCCAGCCGCACCGGGGGCCGAGGAACAGGCCCACGCCGCCGGTGACGACGGCGAGGCCGCCGCCGAAGACGACGCCCACGCCCGCGCCCAGCGGGGTGAGGCGGCGCCACCACAGGCCGAGGAGCAGCAGCGGGCACAGCGAGCAGGCCGAGACCGTGAGCGCGAGCGTGACGAGGCCCGCGGCGTTCTGCGTCCCGGCCGTCCACGCCACGCACAGCGGGACGGCGAGGGCGAACACCGCGCCCACGCGGAAGCTGCCCGTCCCGCCGCGCAGGACGCACTGCGAGACGGTGCCCGCGATCGCGACGACGACGCCGCAGGTGGTCGAGATGAACGCGGCGAACGCTCCCGCCGCGACGAGCCCGACCAGCAGCGATCCCGGTAACCCGGGCGCGAGCCTGCGGGGCAGCGTGAGGATGGTCGCGTCGGTGTCGCCGGTCATCAGCAGCTCCGGCGTGTAGAGACGACCCAGCGTCCCGTACAGGGCCGGGAACACGTAGAACAGCGACAGCAGGCCGGGCACCATCGCGGCCGTCCGGCGCGCGGCCCGTCCGCAGGTGTTGGTGTAGAAGCGCATCAGGATGTGCGGCAGGCCCATCGTGCCGAGCAGCACCGCCAGCAGCGCCGAGTAGGTGATGTAGAGCGGATGGTCGCGGCCGCGCTCGGACGGCATCGCCCACGCCCCGCCGGTGTGGACGGGCAGCCGCGCGGCGTGCGGGACGGCCGCGCCGCGCGGGAACAGCAGCTCGGCCCCGGCTCCGACGCGGTGGTCCCTGGCGGACAGCACGACGCGCTCGCCGTCGTGGCGTTCGCCGTCCAGGGTGCCGCGGACGGTGACGGCGGTCGGCGCGGTGACCCGGACGGCCGACTCGGTCTGCACGCGGATGGTCGTGGCGCGGCCGAACACCGGCGGCCCGTCCGGCGTGCCCGCGCCGTCCAGCCGCCACAGCACCAGCAGCGCCGCCGCGGGGACGGCCACCGCGATCAGCTTCACCCAGAACTGGACGGCCTGGACGTCGGTGATGCTCCGCATCCCGCCGGACAGGGTGAGGACGAGCACGACCGCGACGACCAGGACCCAGCCCGCCCAGACCGGCGCGCCGGTCAGCACCCGCAGCGTGACGCCCGCGCCCTGGAACTGCGGCAGCAGGTAGAACCAGCCGATGAAGCAGACGCAGCCCGACACCGTGCGCCGCACCGCGACCGACCCGAGCCGCCACTCGGCGAAGTCGGAGATCGTGTACGCGCCGGAGCGGCGGAGCGGCCCGGTGACGAACGCGACGAGCAGCACGAACCCGCCGGTCGCCGCCACCGGCAGCCAGAGCGTGTCGGTCCCGTAGGCCAGGACGAGCCCGGCGGTGCCGAGGAACGCCGCCGCCGAGATGTACTCGCTGCTGATCGCCGACGCGTTCCAGAGCGAGCTCACGCCGCGCGAGGCGACCATCAGGTCCGTGGCGGTCGCGGCGGCCCGCCGCCCGAACGACCCGAGCCCGATGGTCGCGGCCACGAGCGTCAGCACCGACAGCGTCGCGGCGATAGCCACCCCGGTCACGGGCGTCCCACCGGGTGGACGGGCCCGGTCACGAGCGGCCCACCAGGCGGGCGAAGTCGCGCTCGGCGGACTCGGCGAGGCGGGCCTGGCGGCGCGCGGCGTAGATCCACAGCGGCTGGATCAACACGGCGAGCACCAGCCACGGAAGGGGCAGGCAGACCGGCCCGACGTGCGCCCGGCCGGGGACGAACGCGAGCAGCGGCAGCAGCGCGACGACGACCAGGACCAGGCCGCCGGTGCCCAGCGCGGTGCGGAACTGGGCGCGGATCAGCGTCCGCGCGAACACCGCGCCGAGCTCGGTCTGCTCGTCCAGGTCGGTCGCGATGTTCCAGCCGGGCCCGGTGTAGGGGCCCGCGTACGGCTCGTCCGCGTCCAGCGCCGGAAGGGACCGCGCGACGCGCGTGCGCGGACTCGCGACCACCACGCGCCGCGGCCGCGCCCCGCCCTGCGGATCGAGCGTCCACTCATCCCCGGACGCACCGGAAAGCGGGGGCGCGCCGGAGAAATCCGGAGACGCACCGGAGGAAACCGGGGTCGCGCCGGAAGTGTGCGGGTCAGTCATCGGCGTCGGCCTGCGTGCCGTCCTCGGCCTGCACGGTGTCCTCGGTTCGCGCGTCCGGCTGTGCGGTGTCGGTGCGGGCGAAGGGGGTGTCCGGGTGGTCGCCGTTGCGGAAGCTGCGGACGAGCAGGTCGCGGACGGCGCGGGTGTGGCGGCGGCTCACCACCAGCAGCTCGTCGCCGATCTGCACGGAGACGCGTCCGGCGTCGAAGCGCAGCTCGGTGATGTGCTGGGCCGCGACGAGGGTGCTGCGGTGGATGCGGATGAAGCCGGAGTCCTCCCAGCGGCGGGCGAGGGCGGCGAGCGGCATCCGGACGAGGTAGCTGCCCTCGGCGGTGTGCAGCCGCACGTAGTCGCCCTGCGCCTCGACGTGGGTGACCGAGCGGCGGGACACCAGGCGGGTCCGCCCGCCGAGCTCGACCGGGATCATCTCGTCGTCGTCCGCGGCCGGCGGCCCGCCGGGAGCGCCGGGAGCGCCGCCGGGATCGTCCGCGCGGGCCCGCTCGACCGCCTCGACCACCCGCCGGACGGCCTCGCCGAGCCGTTCCCGGCGGACGGGTTTGAGCAGGTAGTCGAGCGCGCCGAGCTCGTAGGCGGCGACGGCGCAGTCATCGTGCGCGGTCACGAACACCACGGCGGGCGGCTCGGCGAACCCGGCGAGCAGGCGGGTGAAGTCGAGTCCGTCCAGCCCGGGCATGCGGATGTCGAGGAAGACGGCGTCCAGCCGCTCCCCCGCACTCAGCATCCGGGACAGGTCGCGCAGGGCGGAGGCGGCGTCGCCCGCGCCCCCGACCCATTCCACTCTCGGGTCCTCCCGCAGCAGGTAGGAGAGCTCCTCCAGGGCGGGGACCTCGTCGTCGACGGCCAGGACGCGCAGCATGAGACGACCTTGCCCCCCTCACCGTCCGTCCGCAATCGGTTTCACCATGTGACTTCGGATGGGTCAGGCGGGGAACGCCGCCGGACGGTACTTCGGCACCCGCAGGTTCACCTTCGTTCCGGCGCCGAGCGCGGTCTCCACCGTCAGCCCGTACTCGTCGCCGTAGACCTGCCGCATGCGCTCGTCCACGTTGGCGAGGCCGATCCCGGCACCACCGCCCGCACCGCCGCGCCCGCCCCCACCCGTACCGTTGGCGCGTCCGGCGGCGCGGTCGCGTGCGCCGGGGCTGGGCGAGAGGATCTCGCCCAGCCGTTCCGGGTCGATGCCGACGCCGTCGTCCTCGACGCTGATCGCGGCCTCCGCGCCGCTGTCGCGCGCGACGATGCGGATCCGGAACTCGTCGCGCGCCCGGCCCTGCATGCCGTGCCTGATCGCGTTCTCGACGAGCGGCTGCAGCGACAGGAACGGCACCGCCACCGACAGCACCTCCGGCGCGACCTCGACGCTGAACTGGAGCCGGTCGCCGAACCGGGCGCGTTCGAGCAGCAGGTACCGGTCGATGGAGCGCAGCTCGTCCGCGAGCGTCGTGAACTCGCGCGGGTTGCGGAACGAGTAGCGCGCGAAGTCGGCGAAGTCGAGCAGCAGCTCACGCGCGCGCACGGGGTCCGTCCGGACGAACGAGGCGATCGTGGTCAGCGAGTTGTAGACGAAGTGCGGGGAGATCTGCGCGCGTAGCGCCCGCATCTCGGCTTCGGCCAAGCGCGCGCGGGACGAGTCGAGTTCGGCGAGTTCGAGCTGCCCTGCCACCCAGCGCGCGACCTCGCCCACCGCGCGCACGCGCGTGGCGGACGGCTCCGGACCGTACGCGACCAGCGCCCCCACCACATGCCGGTCGATCGCGAGCGGCGCGACGACCGCGACGCGGATCGGGCAGGACGGGTCGCCGCACGTGGTCAGCGGGTCCGCGCCGACCACGCGGGGACGTCCGGTGGCGAGCACCGGACGGGCGTGCCGGGTCGCGTCGTCACCGTGGTCGTCGGCGCCGAGGCCGTCCCAGGCCAGCAGTGCGGCCCGCGCGAGCGGATCGTCCTCGCCGGACTCGTCGTCCGCGCCGACGCCCAGCAGCGTCGCGACCCGCCCGGACGCGGCGGACGCCCCGGACGGCGCGACCGTCCCCGGCGGGGCGGCGACCAGCGCGATCGCGTCCGCGCCGAGCAGCGCGCGCAGGTGCCGCGCGGCCTTGCGGGCCGAGTCCGGGGTCAGTCCGCCGCGCAGCGCGGGCGACGCGCGCGAGATCGTGTGCAGGGTGGAGAACGTCGCGTCGTCGGCCGGATCGGCCAAGCCGCGATGCTTCGTGCGGCGCATCCGGCAGACGGCGACGGCCCCGGCCGCCAAGGCGGCCAGGACGGCCGTGAAGCCGATGCACGTGAGATCGAGTACGGACGGTGCACCCATGGCGACCTAACGTAATCCCCCTGCCCGAGGGGCGTGACCGGTTCCGCCGACGGGCGGGGACCAGGTCCGGCCAACCCCGGCCGGGCCCGGCTGCCCGCGCGTCCGGTCAACGGGACGGCACCAGCTCAGAGGGGCGGGGCGCCGTCCTCGTCCTCCTGGTAGGAGTAGCGCTGCTCGCGCCAGGGGTCGGCGACGTTGTGGTAGCCGCGTTCCTCCCAGAAGCCGCGCCGGTCCTTGACCATGTACTCGATGCCGCGCACCCACTTGACGCTCTTCCACGCGTACAGGTGCGGGACGACCAGCCGGATCGGGTAGCCGTGGTCGAGGGGCAGGCGCTCGCCGTCCCGGTGGGTGGCGAACATGGTCCCGTCGGCGAGGAAGTCGCTCATCCGGATGTTGGCGCTGTAGCCGTACTCGGCCCACACCATGACGTGCGTGACCTCCGGGTCGGGCGGGGCCAGCTCGATGATCGCCGCGCCCGTGATCCCCTCCCAGTGGTTGTCCGGGATGGTGAACTTCGTGACGCAGTGGAAGTCGGCGACGACGGAGCCGCGGGGCAGCCCGTCGAACTCGTCCCACGTCCAGCGGTACTGGCCACCGGTCGACGTGGCGCCGAAGACACGGAAATCCCACTCCTTGGGACGGAACTTCGGAACGGGCCCGTAGTGCAGGACGGGCCAGCCGCGCGGGACGTACTGGCCCGGGGGCAGCGCCGTCCGGCCGGCGTCCTCCCCGCCCTGCGGCACGGCGTCGGGCCCGGGGCCGGAGGCGGCGGTCGCGCCGGGGTTCGGCTCGGGGGTCTGCTCAGGCGGTGACTCGGGTGGCGACATGACGCGGCCATCCTGCCATCCGGCGTGAGCTGAGCCATATTCGGGGGGCTTGCCTCCCGCACTATGCCTGATGGGCTACTGTGGGCACGTGCGCAACGTCATCTATTTCTTTTGGTACGACCAGCCCGGGCGGCTGGTCTGCCAGTCGTTGCGCTGACAGACCTGAAACCACCGAAGCCCCGGGCCTAGACACAAGGCCCGGGGCTTCGTCGTTTTCCCGGGACCGATCCTCGCGGGATCCACCGGGTCCCGCGCATCCACGAGAGGCAACACCATGGTCATCGTCATGGCCCCCGAAGCCAACGAGGCTGATATCCAGGCCGTCGTCTCACTGGTCGAGACGGCGGGTGGCGACGCCTTCGTCAGCCGGGGCGTCGAGCGCACCATCATCGGACTGGTCGGGGACGTCCAGCGGTTCGGCGCCCTCAACCTGCGGTCGCAGCGCGGGGTGAGCGACGTCGTCCGGATCTCGGCGCCGTACAAGCTCGTCAGCCGCGAGAACCACCGCGAGCGGTCGGTCGTCCGGGTCGGCGGCGTCCCGATCGGCCCCGGCACCATGACCCTCATCGCCGG
>NZ_JBFAUU010000016.1:228328-238286 GCF_040679435.1 Spirillospora sp. NPDC052269 | reverse complement strand
CGGGGCGATCAGACAAAACTGCCTGATCGATAAAGGCACTGGCTTTTAACACGCTGTTGAGTTCTCAAGAAACGGACACCCACCGCGCTCCACCCGCTCTCGCGGGCCTCACTCCGGGGCAACCCTTCAAACTTACCCGGTTCTTCTCTCTTGTCAAATCGCCCTGTTCGGACATTTTAACTCGTGAGACTCGCCGGGCCACGGGCATCAAACATCGGCCGGACCGAAGTCGGCTGACATTGGTACCTCGTGAAGTGCCTGCCGGGCCGACCGCCGCTACGGCGTTCTGCATCCCGTTCCAGGCTGACCAGACCATCGTACATCAGGTCCGAGACTGGCTCGAACCGATTTCCCGATCCGGTTCCCCCAGGGCCGTCCGCCGGTGTCGGCGTCCCGCATCCCCTCGGGGCAAGGAGGACTCTAGGAGGCGTTCCGAGCATGGTCAAATCGGGGCCTCGAGATCCGGTCGCCCGCCCTGGGGACGGCGGGTGGGCCTGCGGTACGGTTCGGCTCACCTCGTCCGGGTGGCTGGAGGGAGCACCGCATGTACCCGTTCCTCACGGTCGCCGGCGGACGGTCGTCGGCCGCGCACCTGGTCGTGGCCGCGTCCATGGCCCCCACGCTGCATGCCGTGCAGGCGTGGCGGTTCCGGCCTTCGGGTGACGGGATCGAGGTTCGCGCGGACCCGGCCCGGTTCCGGGCGATGGACGATCCCCATGGGCGGGGGCTTCACCTCGGTTGTGGGGCGGCGCTGGTGAATCTGAGGCTTGCCGCCGCCCAGCTCGGTCTTGGGACGGTCGTCCGGCTGCTGCCCGATCGGGATGATCCGACTCTGCTCGCGCGCGTACGCCTGGTGCAGGGGCATCGCGCCTCTCGGACAGAGCGTCTTCTCTATGCGGCGACCATGCGTCCGTTGCCTGGACGCCTCCATGGTGTGGCGGGCCCGCCGTCCGTGCCGTTCTTGGGTGGGCTTGCGGAGGCGGCTCGTCTGGAGGGTGCGACGCTGCATCTGCATGCGATTGGGACTGGCGGCAACATCCGACGTGGCGTGTTGAGCACACGTGGGAACGGGCCCGACTCGTGGTTGCGCGCGGGGCAGGCGTTGCAGCGCGTTCTGCTGGACGCGTCGATGCGGTCGGCCTCGGTGACGTTCATGTACGAGGTCGTGGACGGTCAGGGACTGCGGCCGTTGCTCACCCCTGGGGACGTTCCGCAGGTCGTGCTTGAGGTGTCGGGGCCGGTGACCCGGGCTAGGGCTTGCGGCGGAAGTGCGACAGCACGAACGACAGCGGCACCGGATGCGGGTCGGGTAGCGCACTGAGCCTCTCGGCGAGGGCGCCGGACGAGATGTGGTGTGCGCTCGGGCCCATGCCGACGAGGGTCAGGATCTCCCCGTGCGTGAGGGACGCCTCGAACTCCAACTCCTGACGCGACACCAGGTCGAAGTGGTCGGCGAGGGTGGCGTCGGTACGTTCCGCTTTCTGGGCGTCCACCTTGAGGAGACCGAGCGCGTCGACGAGGGGCCCCATATGCCGGCTGGACGGCGTGACCACGACGAGTGAGCCGTCCGGGTGGAGAACGCGGTGGAACTCCCCCGCGTTCCTGGGGGCGAAGACGTTGAGGATGGCGAGTGCCGCTCCGTCCGCGACCGGTAGGGGTCGCCAGAGGTCGGCGACGATGGCGCCGATGCGCGCGTGCGCACGAGCGGCGCGTCGGGCCGCGTGCTTGGAGATGTCCAGGGCCAGGCCGGGGGTCTTCTGCACCTCGGGTTCGTCCAGGACGGTGCTCAGGTAGTAGCCGGTGCCGGCGCCCGCATCCAGGAGGCAGCCGTGGTGTGCGCCCGTCTCCCCCAGTGATGTTGACACCAGATGTGCCAGAGCATTGGCCATGGGGGCGAAGTGTCCTGCGTTCAGGAACGCGTCGCGGGCGCGGACCATCTCCGGGGTGTCGGCCGTGCCAGGACGTGCGTTGCCGGGAAGCAGGTTCGCGTACCCCTGTCTGGCCACGTCGAAGCTGTGCCGTTCTGGGCAGCGCAGCCCGCGGTCGTCCTGCGCGAGGGGTTGTCCGCACACAGGGCAGATGAGGAATTCGACGACGTCGGCGAGCACGCGTCCATCATCGTGCATCCGGCGGGCACTGCATCCGGCCGCCCCAGTTGGGACGGCCGGAGCGGACGATGCGCGTCAGCCGTTCAGGCGCTTCCGGACGTCCTCCATGTCCAGGTCCTCGACCTGCTGGATGACGCTTTCCAGGGCCTGCTCGGGCAGCGCGCCCGGCTCGGCGAACACGATCACACCGTCACGGATCGCCATGAGCGTGGGGATCGAGGAGATCCCGAAGCGCTGCGACAGCTCGGGCTGGTCCTCGGTGTCCACCTTGGCGAAGGTGATGTTCTCGTGCTTCTCAGCCGACTTCTCGAACACCGGGGCGAACATGCGGCACGGTCCGCACCAGGCTGCCCAGAAGTCGACCAGGACGATGCCGTCGCCCTTGGCGACCTCGTCGAAGTTCTCAGCGGTCAGTGTGACCGTCGCCATGTCGTTTTCTCCTCGGTCCGGGTATCAGGTCAGGTAGAGCGGCGTACGCCACCGAAGTATTCCCAAGTTGGGAATCACAGGGCGGTAATTAGCGTTCTCCTCTTAGGGAGATCGCACCGGAGAAGGGTCAAGATGGCTGCAACCCGCAACAAGGGCGACAGGGTCGACACCCCCGACAAGGACCTGGTCGGGGCGTATCTCGACCGGATCGGTCGTACACCGCTGCTGGACGCGGTGGAGGAAGTCGATCTGGCGAAGGCGATCGAGGGCGGGCTCTACGCCGAGCAGCTGCTCGAAGAAGGACGCGTGCCCCCCGGCACCTCGCGCGAGGAGCTGGAGGAACTGGCCGAGGCGGGGTTGCGCGCCAAGCAGCGCTTCGTCGAGGCCAACCTCCGCCTGGTCGTGTCCATCGCCCGCAAGTACCCCACGGACTCGCTTCCGCTCATCGACCTGATCCAGGAGGGCAACCTCGGGTTGATGCGCGCGGTGGAGAAGTTCGACTACCGACGTGGCTTCAAGTTCTCGACGTACGCGACCTGGTGGATCCGGCAGGCGATCGGGCGCGGGCTGAGTCACACCGCCCGCACGATCCGGCTGCCCGTCCACGTGGAGGAGGAGCTGTCCCGGTTGCGGCGCGCGGAGCGTCAGCTGAGCCGTGAGCTGGGCCGTGAGCCCACCCGCGAGGAGCTGGCGGAGACCGTGGGCGCCGATCCGGAGCATGTGGACGAGTTGCTGAGCTGGCGGCGCGACCCCGCCAGCCTGGACGCGACGGTCGACGACGCCGGTGAGACCGCCATGGGCGATCTGCTGGAGGACCCGGAGGCCGTGACGCCCGAGGCGGAGGTCGTGGCCCTGGACGATCTGGAGGGCCTTGGCCGCATGTTGCAGCGGCTGCCCGAGCGCGAGTCGGCGATCCTGCGCGCCCGTTTCGGCATGGACAACGGCCAGCCGCTCTCGTACGCGCAGATCGGCGCGCGGTACGGGCTGAGCCACAACCGTGTGCGGCAGATCACCGACCGGTCGCTGCGTCGGCTCCGGCAGATGGCGACCGAGCACGAGCCCGCGGCGGCGCGCACGCTGACCGCCGCCGGGGAGCGTGCGGTCCCGCATCCGGTGGATCCGCGCTCCCGCGTCCGGGCCGCCTGACCGCCCTTCGCAGCCCCGGGCCCCGCAGCCAAGGCCCGAGACCCTGCCGAACGCCGCCGCGAGCACCTCGCGGCGGCGTTCGCCTTCACGGTGTCTGTTCCGTGGCCCCCGGGTGTCGGATTCATGCCGAGTGCGTGGTCCGGCTAGTCCGGGTGGGTATCCGGTGCCCTAGCCTTGTCCACTGTGAGTACATCTAGCGTCACGGGGGAGCTGGACGCCTGGCGCGGCCTCCCGGCATTGCAACAGCCCATGTGGGACGACCCGGCAGAGGTCGAGGCCGTGACCGGCGAGCTCGCCAAACAGCCTCCGCTGGTGTTCGCGGGCGAGTGCGACCAGCTCAAGAACCAGCTCGCCGAGGTGACGCACGGGCGGGCGTTCGTCCTTCAGGGCGGCGACTGCGCCGAGACGTTCGCGGGGGCCACCGCCGACGACGTCCGCAACAAGCTCAAGACCCTGCTCCAGATGGCGGTCGTGCTGACCTACGCCGCCAGCGTCCCGGTGGTGAAGATCGGGCGGATGGCGGGGCAGTTCGCCAAGCCCCGGTCGAAGCCGGTGGAGGTGCGCGGCGGTGTGGAGCTGCCCGCCTACCGCGGGGACGCGGTCAACGGCCTGGACTTCTCCGCCGACGCGCGGCGCAACGACCCACGCCGGCTGCTGCAGGCGTACTTCTCCTCGTCGGTGACGCTGAACCTGACCCGGGCGTTCACCAAGGGCGGGTACGCCGACCTGCGGCAGGTGCACGCCTGGAACCAGGACTTCGTGGCGCACAGCCCGGCGGGACGCCGGTACGAGCAACTCGCGGGCGAGATCGACCGGGCGCTGACGTTCATGAAGGCGTGCGGCGCGAACCCGGACGAGTTCCACGGGGTGGAGCTGTACTCCAGCCACGAGGCGCTGATCCTGGAGTACGAGCGGGCGCTGACCCGCATCGACAGCCGCACGGGCTCCCCGTACGACGTGTCGGCGCACTTCCTGTGGCTGGGTGAGCGGACCCGGCAGCTGGACGGGGCGCACGTGGAGTTCCTGCGGCACATCCACAACCCGATCGGGGTGAAGCTCGGTCCGACGACGACGGCCGACGACGCCCTGGCGCTGATGGACAAGCTGAACCCGCACGGCGAGCCGGGACGTCTGACGTTCATCACGCGGATGGGCGCCGACCGGATCCGGGACGCGCTGCCGCCGCTGGTGGAGAAGGTGACCCGCAACGGGGGGCCGGTCGCGTGGGTGTGCGACCCGATGCACGGCAACACCTTCGAGGCGCCGTCCGGGCACAAGACGCGCCGGGTGACCGACGTGCTGGACGAGGTCGCCGGGTTCTTCTCGGTGCACCGGTCGCTCGGCACGCACCCGGGCGGCATCCACATCGAGTTCACCGGTGACGACGTCACCGAGTGCGTCGGCGGCGGGGACGAGATCGACGAGTCGGACCTGCCGCAGCGCTACGAGACGGCCTGCGACCCGCGTCTCAACCGCGGCCAGTCGCTCGACCTGGCGTTCATGGTCGCGGAGCTGTACCGCAAGACCTCCTGACCCAGGCGACGAGAAGGGGGACGCGGTCGCCGCGTCCCCCTTCTTCGTTCGTGCTCTTCTCGCCCGCGTCCTACAGGGCCACCTCGGCCCAGACGACCTTGCCGCCGGTGACGGGCTCGGCTCCCCAGGCGGTGGCGAAGCGGTCGACGATGAACAGGCCGCGGTGCGACTCGTCCAGGGGGCCGGGGACGGTGAGGCGCGGCAGCTGGCTGGCGCGGTCGCGGACCTCGACGCGGACGCGTCCGGTGCCGCGTTGCAGGCGCAGCTCGAGGGCCGTCCCGGCGTGCCGGACGGCGTTGGCGACCAGCTCGGCGACGATGGCGGTGACCAGCTCCTCGCGTTCCATGAGCGCCCAGGTGCGCATGGTCCGGGCGGCGAGGCGGCGGGCGTACTCGACCGCCTCGGTCTGCGGCGCGGCGCGCAGGGTGGTCTCGGTCACGACTCCGGACATCAGCCCACTCCCTCTTCGGCCCCACCGAGGAGGAACCGGTCCAGGCCGGTGGTGCGCAGGACGTTCTCGACACGTCCGTAGGCACCGGTGACGGTCAGCGACGCGTTCTGGGCGCGGGCGTGCTTGTAGGCGCGCACGAGCACGTTCAGCCCGGACGAGTCGCAGAAGTCCACGGCGGTGAGGTCGACCACCACGGCGCGTTCTCCGGCGTCGAGCAGCTCGGTCAGCCGGGCCCTCAGCTCATCGGAGGAGTGCAGGTCGATGGAACCGCGCGCGGCGATCGTCGCGCGGCCGTCATCTCGCGTCGTGTGCAAGGCAAGCCCCACGCCACACCACCTTACCGATAGCCGTTCACATCATGACGCGCGGAGGACGATGAGCGCGACGTCGTCGTTGGAGGGTTCGGGGCCGAAGTCGCGGACCGCGCGCTGGATCCGCGCGGCGACCGCGCCCGCGCTGAGCCCGGTGCACCCGGCGAGGAGCCGTTCCAGGCCGCCGTCGTCGCCGAGCAGCCGGCCGCCGTGCCGGCGTTCGGTCACACCGTCGGTGACGCACAGCAGCACCTGGCCGCGGCGCAGCTCGACGATGTCGGAGTGGAAGTCGACGTCGTCGAAGACGCCCAGCAGCGGCTGCGCGCTGCCGACCTCGTGAACCGTGCCGTCGGGGTCGAGGATCAGCGGCGGAGGGTGCCCGGCGCTGGTCAGGGCGATGGTCACGCCGTCCCGGCGGGGACGCGGCGTGATCTCGCCGTGCAGCAGGGTCAGCAGCCGGCCGCGTTCGCCCTCGCCGAGGATCAGCCGGTTGAGCCGGGCCAGGACGCCGGGCACCGGCAGCTCCTCGGCGGCGAGGATGCGCAGCGCGTGCCGGGCGAGTCCGGTGACGGCGGCGGCCGCCGGGCCGGTGCCGCACACGTCGCCGATCGCGAACCGCCAGCGGTCCACCGGGCCGGCGACGGGCGGGCCGCCCGGTCCGCCCTCGCGCGCGGGGCATTCGAACACGTCGTAGAAGTCGCCGCCGACCTCGCTGCCCTCCCCTGCCGGCTCGTAGACGACCTCGACCTCCAGGCCCGGGATGTCGGGGACGTCGGGTGGCAGCAGGCTGCGCTGGAGGGCGCTGCTCATGACGGTCTGCGCCGAGTAGAGGCGGGCGTTGTCGATGGCGAGGGCGGCGCGGCGGCTCAGCTCCTCGGCGAGCTCGATGGCGCTGCGCGGGAACCGGTCGCCCGCCGGGCGGCCGATGACGATCGCGCCGATGCGGCGGCCGCGGGCCACGAGCGGGAAGGCGTACACGGTGGCCGCGGCGTCCGGGCCGGTGACCTCGGCGAGCCCGTACCAGGGGCCGGGCGTGTCGGGGCGGGGGCCCTGCACCGCCCGGTCGAGCTGGGCGCGCAGGGCGTCGGCGCGGGTCTCGTCGGCGTGCCACACGTAGGCGAGGGCGGGCGGGCCCGCGTCGGTGTCGGTGTACACGGCGCACCAGGTGGCCAGGCGGGGCACGACGAGCTGGGCGACCAGGGCCATCGTGCGTTCCTGGTCGAGGGTTCCGGCGAGCAGGTCGCTGGCTTCGGCGACGAAGCTGAGCCAGCCGCGCCAGGAGCGTTCCAGCTCGCCGACCCGGGCCTTCTCCAGGGAGAGGGCCATCTCCTCGGCGATCCGGCCGAGGAGGGCGCCGTCGGCGGGTTCGAACCGTCCGGGCTCGGCGGACACGGCGACGACCAGGCCGGTGAGGCGGCCCTGGTTCTCCAGGGGCGCGGCGGCCATGGAGCGGGCGCGCAGCGCGGCGGCGATCGGGTCGGAGGTGTCGGCGGCGATCCAGGGGACGCCCGCACGGGCGTCGGGGCCGAGGTTGACGACCGACAGCTCGTCCGGGCCGGGTTCGGTGGTGAGGCCGGCGGACGCGGCGACGACCAGGGTCCCGTCGCGTTCGGTGAGGAACACCGCCGCGCCCTCGACGTCGAGCAGGTCTCGGACGGAGGACAGCGCGTCCTCCAGGGACTCCACGCCCGCGGGGGTGCGCAGGAGGCGGTCGCTCGCGGCGGGCAGCGCGGGAGGCTCGGAACGCCGGGCCATGGACGTGCCGGAGCCGCGCGCGGACCGGCGGGCCGAGGCCCGTGGCACAGCGCCGCCACCTGTCGGGCGTGAACGGTGTCCGTTCGTGGTCTCGGGAGCGGCGGCGGGGCGCCGGACGGAGGCCGGATCGGGCACGGGCGCGCCCCAGCCCGGGTCGGCGGCGGTGCGTCCTGAGGGGGTGCCGGAGGTCACGCCATCGTTTCCGGTTGATTCCGGACGGGCCGGAAAACCCGGACGACGGGCGAAATCGTCCGTCCGGGGCTCCTCCGGCTCGGGGACGGGCCGGGTCAGCCGGAACCAGATGCCCTTGCTCTCGTGGTCGTAGTCGACGCCCCAGGACGCGGCGAGGCGGGCGATCGACGGCAGGCCCCGGCCGCTCGCGGCGGTCACGCCGGGCATCACCGGGGTCCGGGTGGGGTGCCGGTCGCGGACCTCGATCTGGATCTCGTCGCCGGTGAGAGTGCAGATCACGTCGAAGGCGGTGCCCGCGTAGGCGACCGCGTTCGTGGCCAGCTCACTGGTCGCGAGCACCGCGTCGTCGGCGGCCTCGGTGAGGCCCCACTCGCGCAGGGTCTGCTGGACGAAACGGCGCGCGTCCGCCACGGAGGCCGCAGCGGACGGGAAGGTGGCCGCCGCCGTGTGCCGATCCAACTGCCGTCCCTCGCTCGTCGTCAGTTCTGAGTCTGGCCGCACATCCGAGTCTGGCCGCCGTGACAGACTGGCTCAACCAGCCGGGCGCCGACACCGTCCACCGTGCTCGCGCCGGGACAGACCGTAACACGAAGCCTGTAGGGGGCGGGTGAGGTCACCCGTGGCCGCATCGGGGAGCGGCCGCGCGAACCGGGCGGGAGAACGGGTCCGGCACACGGCCACCGGGCCAGTGGCGACGTAAAGTACAGATGCGGGCCGGACGAGGCGCCCGAGCCAGCGGGCACCCGTCGGCCAGGAGGATGGACTGATGCCCCGTAGCGCCACGCGTTCCCGAGCGGGTGACGGTGTCTCACGCGACACCACCCCGCGATACAGCGACGCCGACCTGGAACCGCTGCTGCGGGCCCTGGCGGCCGTCCGGGACGGCAAGTTGCGCACGCCCGTCGAGGTGACCGGTGAGGGCGCCGTCGCCGAGGCCATGGCGGTGCTGGACCAGATCCGCGACAACGGCCACCAGGTCGCCTCCGGGCTGGCCCGGGTGCGCCGCGAGATCGGCCGTGACGGCCAGCTGCGGGGGCGGCTGACGCCCGGCACGCTGCGCGGCTCGTGGGCCGGCGCGGTGGAGGACTCCAACGCCATCCTGGACAAGCTGACCGACCTCGCCAACGGCATGTACAAGGTGGTGGAGGCGGTCGCCAAGGGCGACCTGACCCAGCGGGTCGAGCTGCGCGCGGGGGGCCGTCCGATGCGCGGCGAGCTGCTGCGGATGGCCAAGTCGGTGAACGTGATGGTCGAGCTGCTGGACCAGTTCACCTGGGAGGTCACCCAGTTCGCCCGGGAGGTCGGCACCGAGGGGCGGCTCGGCGGCAAGGCGTCCGCGCGCGGCATGTCCGGGCGCTGGCGGGACGTGACGGCCGCGGTGAACGTGATGGCCGACCGGCTGACCAGCCAGGTCCGTGACATCGCCGAGGTGACCACGGCGGTGGCGCGCGGCGACCTGACCCGGAAGGTGACGGTCGAGGCGGCCGGTGAGCTCCAGGAGCTGAAGCTCACCGTGAACCAGATGGTCGAGACGCTGTCGGCGTTCGCCGACGAGGTCACCCGCGTCGCCCGCGAGGTCGGCACCGAGGGCCAGCTGGGCGGACAGGCGAAGGTGCACGGCGTCTCGGGGGTCTGGAAGGACCTCACCGACAACGTGAACGCGATGGCGAACAACCTGACCAGCCAGGTCCGCAACATCGCGCAGGTCACGACGGCGGTCGCGGACGGCGACCTGACCAAGAAGATCACGGTCGGCGCGCAGGGCGAGATCCTGCAGCTGAAGTCGACGGTGAACCAGATGGTCGACACGCTGTCGGCGTTCGCCGACGAGGTGACGCGCGTGGCCCGCGAGGTCGGCACCGAGGGGCGCCTCGGCGGACAGGCGCGCGTGCCGGGCGTGAGCGGTGTCTGGAAGGACCTGACCAGCAACGTCAACGGCATGGCGTCCAACCTGACCTACCAGGTCCGCAACATCGCGCAGGTGACGACGGCGGTCGCGGAGGGCGACCTGACCAAGAAGATCACCGTGGACT
>NZ_JBFAUU010000016.1:68507-228230 GCF_040679435.1 Spirillospora sp. NPDC052269 | reverse complement strand
CGCGCAGGGCGAGATCCTCCAGCTCAAGGACACCATCAACACCATGGTCGACACCCTGTCGGCCTTCGCCAACGAGGTCACCCGCGTCGCCCGCGAAGTGGGCACCGAGGGACGGCTCGGCGGACAGGCGAAGGTGCACGGCGTCTCGGGGATCTGGAAGGACCTCACCGACAACGTCAACTCGATGGCGAACAACCTGACCGTCCAGGTGCGCGGGATCGCGCAGGTGACGACGGCGGTCGCGCACGGCGACCTGACCAAGAAGATCGGCGTCGACGCGCAGGGCGAGATCCTCCAGCTCAAGGACACCATCAACACCATGGTCGACACCCTGTCGGCCTTCGCCAACGAGGTCACCCGCGTCGCCCGCGAGGTCGGCACCGAGGGACGCCTCGGCGGACAGGCGAGCGTGCCCGGCGCGGGCGGCATGTGGAAGGACCTCACCGACAACGTCAACGGCATGGCGTCCAACCTGACCTACCAGGTCCGCAACATCGCGCAGGTGGCGACGGCGGTGGCCGACGGCGACCTGACCAAGCGGATCGACGTGGACGCCCAGGGCGAGATCCTGGTCGTGAAGACGACGCTGAACACGATGGTCGACACGCTGTCGTCGTTCGCGTCCGAGGTCACACGCGTGGCGCGCGAGGTGGGCACCGAGGGACGGCTCGGCGGGCAGGCCGAGGTCGAGGGCGTGTCGGGCACCTGGAAGCGGCTGACCGAGAGCGTGAACGAGCTGGCGTCCAACCTGACCACGCAGGTGCGGGCGATCGGCGAGGTGGCGAGCGCGGTGGCGCGCGGCGACCTGACCCGGACGGTCACGGTGGAGGCGCGCGGCGAGGTCGCCGAGCTGTCCGACAACGTGAACCTGATGGTCACGACGCTGCGCGAGACGACCCGCGCGAACGAGGAGCAGGACTGGCTCAAGACCAACCTGGCGCGGATCGGCGGGCTGATGCAGGGCCACCGCGACCTCTACCAGGTCGCGAACCTCATCATGAACGAGCTGACGCCGACCGCCAGCGCCCAGTACGGCGCGTTCTACCTGGCCGAGGGGCAGCCGGGCGAGCGGGAGCTGGTGCTGATCGCCGGGTACGGCATCCCGCGCGACCGGCTGCGCGGGGTGCGGTTCCAACCCGGTGAGGGGCTGGTCGGGCAGGCCGCGCTGGAGCGCCGGACGGTGCTGATCGCCGGCGCCCCGGCCGACTACGTCAAGATCGGTTCAGGGCTGGGCGAGGCGTCCCCGGCGAACGTGATCGTGTTGCCGATCGTGTTCGAGGACGAGGTGCTGGGCGCGATCGAGCTGGCCTCGTTCTCCCGTTTCACCGACGTCCACCTGGCGTTCTTCACCCAGCTCATCGAGACGATCGGGGTGACGCTGAACGCGATCCGGGCCAACACCCGCACCGAGGCGCTGCTCACCGAGTCGCAGCGGCTCGCGCAGGAGCTCCAGGAGCGGTCGGACGAGCTGCAACGGCAGCAGGGCGAGCTGCGGCACTCCAACACCGAGCTGGAGGAGAAGGCGGCGCTGCTGGCCCAGCAGAACCGGGCGATCGAGATCCAGAACTTCCAGATCGAGCAGGCCCGCCGGACGCTGGAGGAGCGCGCCGAGCAGCTCGCTGTGTCCTCGCGGTACAAGTCGGAGTTCCTGGCGAACATGTCGCACGAGCTGCGCACGCCGCTGAACAGCCTGCTCGTGCTGGCCAAGCTGCTGTCGGAGAACCCGGGCGGCAACCTCACCGACAAGCAGGTGGAGTTCGCCCGGACCATCCACGACTCCGGCACCGACCTGCTGGAACTCATCAACGACATCCTCGACCTGGCCAAGGTGGAGGCGGGCAAGATGGAGCTGCACCCGCAGCGCCTGCCCGTGTCGGCGCTGGTCGACTACGTGGAGGCGACGTTCCGCCCGCTGTCGGTCGACAAGGGCCTGGAGTTCGGCGCCGAGGTCGCCGACGGCGTCCCGGCGACGCTGTTCACCGACGAGCAGCGGCTCCAGCAGGTACTGCGGAACCTGCTGTCCAACGCGGTGAAGTTCACCGCCGAGGGGCAGGTGAAGCTGGTCATCGAGCCCGCCGGCGACACCGACTTCGCGCTGGCCTCGCTGTGGCAGACCCCGGACGTGCTGGCCTTCCGGGTGATGGACACCGGGATCGGGGTGAGCGCGGACAAGCTCCAGGTGATCTTCGAGCCGTTCACCCAGGCGGACGGCACCACCAACCGGCGCTACGGCGGCACCGGGCTCGGCCTGTCGATCAGCCGGAACATCGCGCGGCTGCTCGGCGGTGAGATCCAGGTCCGCAGCGAGCCGCGCAAGGGCAGCGTGTTCACGCTGTACCTGCCCGCGCACTATGCCGAGCAGGACGGGCGGCGGCGTCCGGCCGTCCCGCTGGAGGGGACGGTCTCCCCCGTTCCCGAGCTGTCGCCGGTCGAGTCGATGATCAACGGCGGTGGCGGGGACGGCGCGTCCGCTCCGGACCTGCTCGTCCCGCCGCTCGGGCCGTCCGAATCCGGCAACGGCGGCGCGTCGGGGACCGCGGACACGGTGCCGGGCGAGAACGGCGGCGCGCCGATCGCGGGCCTGCTGTCGGAGCCGCCCGCCGACTTCACCGACACCATCCTCGCGGGCCGCAAGGTGCTCATCGTCGACGACGACGTCCGCAACGTGTTCGCCCTGACCAGCGTTCTCGAGGGCTACGGGATGGAGGTGTTCTACGCTGAGGACGGTCAGGCCGGCATCGACCTGCTGCACCGCAACCCGGACGTCGCGCTCGTCCTGATGGACGTGATGATGCCGGGCCTGGACGGGTACGCCACCACGGCCGCGATCCGCGAGATGCCGCAGTTCGCCGACTTGCCGATCATCGTGATCACGGCCAAGGTGATGAAGGGCGACCGTGAGCGGAGCCTCGCCGCCGGGGCGTCGGACTACGTGCCGAAGCCCGTCGACGTCGACCGCCTGCTGGAGGTCATGCGGGTGTGGCTCGGCCGCTCGGTCATCGGCTGACGTCGCGTCCCCGGAGGGCCCGCTCGGTGGGCGGGCCCGCCGCCCGGGGCGTCCGGCGGCCGCCGCACATCAGCAGGTGCCGCAAGGGGAAGGCAACGCGTGGACGACAAGGCGAAGATCCTGCTCGTGGACGACCGGGAGGAGAACCTCGTCGCGCTCGAGGCGATCCTCAGCTCGCTCGACCAGGACCTGGTCCGGGCCCGGTCCGGTGAGGAGGCGCTGAAGGCGCTGCTCACCGACGAGTACGCGGTGATCCTGCTGGACGTGATCATGCCCGGCATGGAC
The DNA here is from genome assembly GCF_040679435.1 of Spirillospora sp. NPDC052269. NCBI lineage: Bacteria > Bacillati > Actinomycetota > Actinomycetes > Streptosporangiales > Thermomonosporaceae > Spirillospora > Spirillospora sp. NPDC052269. The sequence goes on along the minus strand of NZ_JBFAUU010000016.1, from coordinate 224,938 downwards.
GGCTTCGAGACCGCCCGGGACATCAAGCGGCGCAAGAAGACCCGCGACCTGCCGATCATCTTCCTCACCGCGGTGGACAGCGACCCGGACTACGCCTTCCGCGGCTACGCGGCGGGCGCGGTGGACTTCATCTCCAAGCCGTTCGACCCGTGGGTGCTGCGCGCCAAGGTGTCGGTGTTCGTGGAGCTGCACAACAAGAACCGGCAGCTCAGGGAGCAGGCGAGCCTGCTGCGCGACCAGGCGGCGCTGCTGCGCGCGACGCCGCCGCCGGGTCCCGCGGCGCAGCGGATCGCGGTCGCCCGCGACCGGGCGGAACGGCTGCGCGACCGGGTCCCGGAGGACCTGCGTCCAGAGGTCGAGGAGCTGGAGCGCGGTCTGGCCGACGCCGCGATCGCCCTCAACGCCACACCCGGTCCGGGTCCGGTGCCCGGAGCTCCCCCGGCGGGCGGTCTGGGCCTGGGCGGCTCGAACGGGGGAACCGGCTCGGGTGCGGAGTCGGGCTCGGGTGGGGACGTTCCGGCCGACGCCGCAGGTGGGGCGAATGCCGGGGTGGATGCGAAAGGAATCCCCACCGACCGTCCATAGCCGGACAAGAATGGCCATATCGCCACTTTGGTGATGTTTTGATCACCTCCGGTGACGCGTCGGCGGGAGCGGCTCCGGGGAGGGTCCCGCTGCGGAGGTGGGGCCATGAACGCCGCCGCGCTGTTCGCCACGGGATTCGGCACCGGGCTGCCCGCGGGCGGGACGTCCTGCGCGGCCGTGCAGCTGGGCCTGCTGACGGGGGCGGTGCGCGGGGAGGCGCGGGCCGTCCGTCCGGTCGGAGTGTTCCTGTCGTCCAAGCTCGTCACGCACGTCGTGCTCGGCGCGCTGCTGGGGCTGGCCGGTTCCGCGGTGGAGCCGGGGCCGCGCATCAGGGCGGTGCTGCTGGTCGGCGCGGCCGCGCTGATGGTGCTGTTCGCGCTCGACCTGGCGGGGTTCGCGCCGGTCAGGCGGCTGTTGAGGCGGTCTCCGAAGGGCGCTGACGACGACGCGCACTGCGCGCCGGCGCCGTCATCGTCTGGGCGGACGCGTCGTCCGGTCGCGCTCGGGGCGGCGACCGTGCTCGTGCCGTGCGCGCTGACGCTGACGGCCGAACTGCTCGCGGTGTCGTCACGGTCGCCGTTCGGCGGGGCCGCCGTGATGGGCGGGTTCGTGCTGGGGACCGTGCCGTTGTTCGGGCTGGTCGGAGTGACCGTCGGGCGGGCGCTGACGCTCCTGCGCGGACGGCTGACGGCGCTGGTGGCCGTCGCGCTGCTCGGGGTCGCCGGCTGGACGCTGCTGTCCGGGCTGCGGCTGGGCGGCTGGCTTCCGGACGGCGGCGCCGAGGCCACCGCCGCGGCGTCCGCGCGGTTCGTGTCGACCGACGCGTCCGGGACGCAGCTGATCACGGTGTACGCGCTGGACGAGGGCTACCGGCCGTCCGCGCTGACGGCCCGCGCGGGCGTGCGCACCGTGCTCGTGCTGCGGACGAGCAACACCCACGGCCACACGCGGGCCTTCACGATCCCCAGCCGGAACCAGGACGTGGTGCTGCCGGTCACCGGCGAGACGCGGGTCGACCTCGGCGTGCCGAGGGCCGGACGGCTGCGCTACGTGTGCGCGTCCGGCCACTCCCCCGGCGAGATCACCTTCAGGTGACCCCGCCGGGCCGGGCGGGTCACTCGGACGCGGCGGCCTCGCGGACGAGACGGGCGCGGGCGGCCTCGATCCGCTCCAGGGTGCGCTCGCGGCCGAGGATCTCCAGCGACTCGAACAGCGGGAGGCCGACGGTGCGTCCGGTGGCGGCGACGCGGACCGGGGCCTGGGTCTTGCCGAGCTTCAGGCCGTGCGCCGCGCCGACCGCCTCGAGCCGCTCCTTCAGGTCGTCGGCCTTCCACGGCGCGTCCCGGTACGCCTCGGCGGCGTCCGCGAGGATCTGCGCGGCGGGCTCCTTCATGGCCTTCTTCCACGACTGCTCGTCGAAGGGCGGCTCGTCCAGGAAGGCGAAGTCGATCATCTGCTCGATCTCCGACAGCACCGCGACCCGGGTCTGGGCGAGCGGCGCGAGCTGATCGAACACCGCCATGTCGACCTCGAACGGGACGCGCTCCAGGAAGGGCAGGCACGCGGCGACGAACTTCTCGACCGGCAGCATCCGGATGTAGTCGCCGTTGATCGCGCGCAGCTTCTTGACGTCGAAGAACGCGGGCGAGGAGTTGACGTCGTCGATGTGGAACTCGTCCACGATGACGTCCCAGGGGACGATCTCGCGGTCATTGGACGGCGCCCAGCCGAGCAGCATCAGGTAGTTGCGCATGGCCTCGGCGAGGTAGCCCTCGTCGCGGTAGTCCTCGAGCGCGACCTTGTCGCGGCGCTTGGACAGCTTCTGCCGCTTCTCGTTGACGATGACCGGGACGTGCGCCCAGACCGGCGGGGTGCCGCCCAGCGCGTCCCACAGCAGCTGCTGCTTGGGCGCGTTGGACAGGTGCTCCTCGCCGCGGACCACGTGCGTGATGCCCTGGCTCATGTCGTCCACGGTGTTGGCCAGCAGGAACGTGACCGAGCCGTTGGCGCGGGCGATGACGAAGTCCTCCAGGGTGGAGTTCTGGAAGACCGGCTTGCCTCGCAGCAGGTCGACGACGACGGTCTCGCCCTCGTCCGGGGTGCGGAACCGCAGCGCGCGGCCCGGGCCCGCCTCGAGGCCGCGGTCGCGGCAGAAGCCGTCGTAGCCCCGGTGCGGGTCGCCGGTGCGCTCGGTGACCTGCTCGCGGGTGCAGTCGCAGTAGTAGGCGCGGCCCTGCTCGCGCAGCGTGGCGGCGGCCTCGGTGTGCTTGTCGGCGTTGGCGGACTGGAAGTAGGGGCCCTCGTACTCGCCGCCGTCCATACCGAGCCACGCCAGCGCGCGGATGATTCCCTCGGTCCATTCGGGGCTGTTGCGGGAGGCGTCGGTGTCCTCGATCCGCAGCACGAGCGTCCCACCCGACTGCTTGGCCATCACCCAGTTGAACAGGGCGGACCGGGCCCCGCCCACGTGGAACATGCCAGTGGGCGAGGGTGCGAAACGTACTCGGATCGAAGACGCGGAAGACATGTCCCCAAGCGTAGAGCGCTCCGGCCCCCGCTCGCGCACGACGACCCGCGCCGCACGAGGCTTCCTCACGCGTTCCCAGGGATTTCCGGCGCGTCCAGGGGTTTCGGACACGTCCGGGGGTTTCGGACGCCTCCAGAGTCACGGGGGCTGTGTCACGGCTTCCAGTGCGGGTCGCGGCCGGACAGGCCGATCGTGCGGTCCAGCAGCGGCGCGTCCTCGGGGACGGCCACCTCCGGCCCGAACGCGCCGTGCTGGCGGCCCATCTCGGCGATCGCCGAGAGCCCGTCGTAGCAGTACTCGACCAGGCCCGGCGCGACCTCCAGCTCGAGGCCCAGCGCGGTCGCGACGTCCCAGGCGTGCAGGACCCACTCCCCCACCATCATCGAACCGATCATGGTCGCGGGCATGCCGGGCTCGGCCCCGGAGAGGCTGGTGTTGCCGGTCCAGGCGTCCGGGGCCTGCCAGGCGCGGGCGCTGACGGCCGCCTGCTCGGCGAACCGGTCGGCCCAGCCGGGCTCGGCGGTGAAGTCGTGGTCCTCCGGGGGCCCGGCGGGGTCGGGCTTGGCCTTGGCCGCGGCGTCGGCGGCCCGGCCGTTCCAGAAGATCACGTGGTTGACGGCGGTGCGGACGTCCCAGCCGGAACAGGGCGTCGGCGCGTCCAGGCGGTCGTCGGGGACCTCGCGGAAGACCGCGATGATCGCTTCCGCAGCGGGTCCGAACCAGGAGCGTCCTTCGATCATTTGTTCGACCATGGCGCCGACCGTAGACGCCGGCCGCCGCCGCTTCTTGGAAAAACGCGCCAAGTTCGGCGCGGCGCCTCAGAGGCGGCTCAGAAGGTGCCGCCGTCGACGACGACGCGCTGGTCGGTGACGTAGGACGCCGCGTCCGACACCAGGAAGCGGCAGACGCCCGCGACCTCCTCAGGCGAGCACACGTGGCCGTACGGGGACATGGCGTCCTGCCGGCGGATGTCCTCGACGCCCATCGTGGCGCGCACCAGACGCTGACCCATCTCGGTGTCCACGAGGCCGGGGGCGACGATGTTGACGTGCATGCCGTGGGCGCGCTCCTCCTTCGCGAGCGTGTGCGCGAGGGCCTCCATGGCGGCCTTGCCCATCGCGTAGGGGGCGCTGAACGGCGGGTGGATGCCGGTGATCACGCTCGACACGAAGATCACGTCCGCCCGGTCGGCGGCGCGGAGCAGCGGCAGGAGGCGCTGGGTGAGGCGGTGCGGGCCGATCGCGTGGACGTTCATCAGGCGCACGACCTCGGCCGGGTCGGTGTCGGCCACGCTGTCGCCCCGGCTGGCGATGCCGGCGCTGTGGACGAGGATGTCGAGGCGGCCGAAGTCGGAGACGATGTCCGCGGCGAGGCGTTCGCAGTCCTCCGGGACGTCCACCGAGGCCTGGTAGGCGCGGCTCTCCACGCCCAGTTCGGCGATGGCGGCGACGGTCTTGCGGGCGGCGTCCTCGTCGCGGCGGTAGGCGACGGCGACGGTCGCGCCGTCCTCCGCGAGGGCGAGCGCGATGGCCCTGCCGATCCCCCGGCTTCCTCCGGTGACCAGGGCGACGCGTTCGGCGAGAGCGCTCATCGATTCTCCTCGTGCTGGGCGATTGCCCTCATCCTGCACAGATCGGGGGCGCGCGCCTATGCGTCCGCCGACGCGATCGGCCTCGGGGCCGTCACTCGGCGATGGCCGGCGGGAGCCTCCGGCCGGTCAGCCAGGTCTCGGCGGTCTCGATGTGGGCCTCCGTGAGACCGGTCACAGGGTCGACGTGGACGAGCAGGTGATCACCGATGCCGGAGGTGGCCGCCAGGGTCTCGGCGGCATGGGGCTCGTCCTCGAACCAGATGAAGGCGCGGTCGCCGGTCCAGGCGGCGACGTGGCGGGCCTTCCAGGCGCCGAGGCTGTGCCCCTCCGCGACGCCGGGAAAGCGCGGCAGCGGGACGTACGGGAGCTTGGGGAGGCCGAGCCGAGGGCCGACCCAGTAGTTCGCCTCGTCCTCCCAGTAGGTCGCCCAGGCGAGCTCCGCGCCGGTTCGGGCGGCGAGCTCGCGGAGCATCCGGCCGTGACGGGCGTCCAGCCAGATCCTGACGGTCTCTCCGTCCGGGTGCACGCGGTGCCGCCGGAAGCGCCGGTGCGGACGGCGGAACGGGTTCAGGACGCCGTCGACGTCCACCAGCGCGAGAGGGGCTTCCATCCCCGCACGGTACGACGCACGAGGTGACGTGATCCAGGTCTCGTTTCATGGATCGTTTTTGGGACAACTTTTTGACAGTTTCGGTCTGCTGACCGAAACTGCATCGGTCGCGACCGAGCACATTCCGTGGAAAGGCGGCAACCAAGCGTGAGCGAGCAGGACCTCCGGACCCCCATGCCCGGCGCGGTGTCGCCGCCGGGCCGCGGCGCGGTCGTCGACGCCGGTGACGAGGGCTACCGCAAGAGCCTCAAGACCCGGCACGTGAACATGATCGCCATCGGCGGCGCGATCGGGACCGGCCTGTTCCTCGGCGCGGGCGGGCGGCTGCACAACGCCGGGCCGTCCCTCGCCATCGCCTACGCCGTCTGCGGTTTCTTCGCGTTCATGGTCGTCCGGGCGCTCGGCGAGCTGGTGCTGCACCGGCCGTCCTCGGGCTCGTTCGTGTCCTACTCGCGCGAGTTCATGGGCGAGAAGGGCGCGTACGTCGCCGGCTGGATGCACTTCCTGAACTGGAGCACCACCGGCATCGTGGACATCACCGCGATCGCCCTCTACATGCACTACTGGAAGGCGTTCACGACCGTCCCGCAGTGGCTGCTGGCGCTGATCGCCCTCGCGGTCGTGCTCACCGTGAACCTGGTCTCGGTCAGGTTCTTCGGCGAGTTCGAGTTCTGGGCGTCCCTGGTCAAGGTCGGCGCGCTCGGCGCGTTCCTGGTCATCGGCATCGTGCTGCTCACGACCGGGCACAAGGTCGACGGCTACGAGTCCGGGCCGAGCCTGATGTTCGACCACGGCGGGATCTTCCCCATGGGCGTGCTGCCCATGCTGGTGGTCATCCAGGGCGTCGTGTTCGCCTATGCCTCCACCGAGCTGGTCGGCGTCGCCGCGGGCGAGACCGAGAACCCCGGGAAGGTCATGCCGAAGGCGATCAACTCGATCGTCTGGCGGATCCTGCTCTTCTATGTCGGGTCGGTCGTGATCCTGGCGATGCTGCTGCCCACCAGCGCCTACCAGGACGGCGTCAGCCCGTTCGTGACCGTCCTGTCCAAGCTGGGCGTGCCCGCCGCGGGCGACGTGATGAACCTGATCGTGCTGACCGCCGCGCTGTCCAGCCTGAACTCCGGTCTGTACTCCACCGGCCGGATCCTGCGCTCGCTCGGCACCGCCGGCTCGGCCCCGCGCTTCACCACGCGGATGAGCCGCCACCAGGTGCCCTACGGCGGCATTCTGATGACCTCGGTGGTCTGCGTCCTCGGCGTCGGGCTGAACGCGTGGGTGCCCAAGGACGCGTTCGAGATCGTGCTGAACCTCGCCGCGATCGGCATCCTCGGCACCTGGGCGATGATCATGATCTCGCACCTGCTGTTCGTGCGGAAGTGCGAGCGCGGCGAGTTGGACCGGCCGTCCTACCGGCTGCCCGGCTCCCCGTACACCGAGATCCTCACGCTGGTGTTCCTGGCCGCGGTCGTCGTGCTGATGTGGTTCGACTTCGACGGCGAGGGGCACCGGACGGTGCTGGCCGTCCCGGTGATCGTCGCCGGGCTGGTGGCCGGATGGTTCTGCGTGCGCCGCCGGGTGAGGGCGGGCGGCAACCCCGTCGTCCTCAGCGAAATCGAGTAACGGGTTCTGTCGGAGGGTCCTCGTAGAGTGGATGCCGCCCCAACCACGGGCGGGCGGCAATCCCCCACCCACTGAGGAGTATCCGCACGATGGAACACCCACTGACCCTGATGGCGGTCCACGCCCACCCGGACGACGAGGTCCTCGGGACCGGCGGCGTCCTGGCGCGGGCCGTCGCCGAGGGCCACCGAGCCGTCCTGGTGACCTGCACCAACGGCGAGCAGGGCGACGACGCGGGCGGGCTGAAGCCGGAGGACGACGGGCACGACGCCGAGGGCGTGGCGCGGGTCCGGCTGGCCGAGCTGCGCGAGTCGACGTCCATCCTGGGCATCGAGCACGTCGAGCTGCTCGGCTACCGCGACTCGGGCATGGTCGGCTGGTCCACCAACGAGGACCCGCGCGCCTTCGCCAACATCCCGGTCGAGGACGCGGCGGCCCGGCTCGCCGAGTTGATGGAGAAGTACCGTCCGGACGTCGTGGTCACCTACGACGACAACGGCAACTACGGCCACCCCGACCACATCCAGGCGCACCGGATCGCGATCGCGGCGACCGAGAGCACCGGCATTCCGCGCAAGTTCTACGAGACGGCGATCCCGCGCTCGGGCATCGAGATGATGTTCGAGGAGGGCAGGAAGGCCGGGCTCGACCTCGGCGGCGAGCTTCCGGAAGACTTCGGCACCCCGGACGAGCTGATCACGACCGTGGTGGACGTGTCGGAGCACGTCCAGCGCAAGCGCAAGGCGCTGGAGGCGCACGCCAGCCAGGGCGAGAACATCTTCCTCCTGCGCCTCCCCGACGAGATGCAGGCGATGGTGTTCGGTTTCGAGTCGTTCGTCCGCCGGTTCAGCCGGGTGGACGCCTCGCTCCCGGAGGACGACCTGTTCGCCGGCCTGCGCGACTGATCCGCATCATCGAGTAAGGCCCGGGCCCGCTTTCGCGACCCGGGCCTTGTTCTCGTGTGCGGCGCTCAGCGGCGGGACGGGCGCCGGTCGCGGGCCGAGGCCCGGTAGTGGTCGAGGACGTCCTGGCGCAGGAGGTATCCGAAGCCCGCGCGCTGGAGTCGCAGCGCCAGCGCCGCCTCGTCGACGCCGAGGGAGGCGGCGGTGTCGGCGAACCGCCAGTCGTGCGCGGCCAGCCTGGTCAGCAGGTGACCTCGCCGGATCTGGGTCTCGGACAGCCGGAACGTCTTGAGGTAGGCGAGCCGCTGATCGGCCCCGTTGCCCACGGTGATCTGCTCGCCGATGTGGTTGGGGCGTCCGGGCGTGAACGACGGCAGGAACCGGTACAGCCGGACGTCCCGCATCCGCTGCACCAGTTCGGAGCGTCCGGGACGCTCGAAGACCTCCTCGGCCATCAGCTCGTCGTGGAAGTCGGCCCAGCCGCGTATCCGCCGTTCGGCCTCGGCGCGGAGGTCGGAGAGGGAGCCGACGGCGGTCTCGTCGATCGGCTCGGCCAGGTCGGAGACGGGCAGCCGGAGCAGTCCGTACTGGTAGACGAGCTCGCCGAACAGGTCCTCGACCAGGGTCGGGTGCAGGGCCCGGTAGTCGTCCGGGTTCGGGACGACGAACGCGCTGGCCAGGGCGTCCGCGACGTACACCAGGACGCCGCACTGACCGGGGTGCATCTCGAAGATCCGCAGCGCGTCGGCCAGGCCCGCGACGCTCATGCCGAAGTAGGCGCTCTCCTCGCGCGGGGACAGCCCGGACGCCAGCGCCCGCCGCGACCACTCCTCCCACGCGATCTGCGGCCCGCCGAAGTGCAGTGCGAGGTAGCCCTCGACGGCCAGGTGCAGCGGCAGGAACCGCAGCCGGTCGCCCGCGAGGCGGCGCGCCATCCGGCGGCGCACCCGGATCGGCAGGCCGGGCGGGCCGATGCCCTTGTCGTCGCGGTCGAGCAGGCGCGTCCCGTAGGAGGCGGTCATGCCGTCCCCGTCGTCCTCACAGCGGGCGACGAAGGCGTGCGGGATGTAGGAGAAGTAGTGAGCGCGGTCGCCGACCTCCACGATGGACGGCTCGTTGTAGACGCGCCGGTCGAGCCGCAGCCCGGTGATCGGCTCGTCCCGGACGAGCGGGACCAGCCGGATCGAGTTCCACGTCTGCGCGGGCATGGTGGCGAGCCCGGCCCGGCGGATCCAGCCCGGCCCGCGCCGGAGCGCGACGTCCCAGGTCGGCTCGGGCGGGAGGTCGGTGTTCACGGCGCCTCCGTCTTCGTGGTCGCTTCGCCGCTCACGTTCTCGCTGCTGGTCGTCTCCGGGAGGCCGCGGGGCTTCGCCGGGTCGAGGAAGCGTGCGACGCGGGTGTCGAGGTGGGTGCGGAGTTCGGGCAGGCCGACGCGTCCCTCGGCGAAACGCGCCAGTTCGACGAGGGTGAGCAGATCCTCGGCGTCGCGCACGCCCGCCGTCGGGACGGTCGGGGCGAGCCGCCGCACGTCGAAGTCGTCGGCGTCGTAGACCGGGTTGAGGTGCGTGATCGAGACGCGGCGGCCGGGGTCGAGGCGGGTGCGCCAGACGCGCAGGACCTCGGCGGCCAGGCCGGGCGGGGCGTTGTCGAAACCGTCCGAGATGATCACGAGGCGCTCCGGGGAGGTCTCGAGGGCGTCCAGGACGCGGGTGCCGAGCGGCGTCGGCCCGAACGGGTACAGCAGCAGCGGGTCGGCGCGGCCGGACGTCCAGAGCGGGACGTACTCCCCCGCGAGCGCTTCCAGAAGGAAGTGGCCGCCGAGCGCGACGGCCAGCGGCCGGCGGCGCTTCTCGGCCGAGCCGGCCGTGGAGAAGCTGTCGTCCAGGACGGCGGCGACGCGTCCCCAGCGTCCGGCGTCGGGCCCGGCGGCGCGGCGGGCGGCGGCGCGCAGGGCTCCGGTCAGCTCGTCGCGCCGCCGGGACCGCTCGTCCAGCGGCAGCGACAGGACGTAGGTGGCCAGGCGGGTCAGCGGCACCGTCGCGAGGTCGAGGTCGATCGTGGTCTTGTTCTCGCTCGCGTGCCCCTGGAGCCGGAGGCGCTCCAGCCGGGTCATGCTCGTCTCCGCGCGCTCCAGGAAGCGCTTGCGCGGGATGCCGTGCGCGGCGGCGAACCCCTCGGCGACGGTGAACGGCAGCTTGTAGACCGCCTCCTGCGCGTAGTGCGCCTGCCTCCAGGTCTCGAAGATCGGCGTGATGAACGGCTTGCCGGTCGAGCCGTGGAGGAAGCATCCGATCTCGTCCTGAACGTGCTTGGAAGCGTTCGGGGCGAGCGCGCGCGGATCGAGGTGCGCGTGCCGGACCGCGTCCTTCAGCGCGCTGCGGTACTTGACCGCGTCGAACGCCAGGTCGGGGCGAGCGAGGAGCCAGTCCCGGATGATGGCCCGGGTCCGGCGGTTGTTGACGCCGTCGCGGCGCAGGGCGCGGAACAGCCGGTACACGCGCTGCGGCGGGAGCTGTTCCAGCCGGCGTGCGACGAGCCGTCCCTCCAGGCGGCGCTGGGTCTCGTCGGCGTCGCGCGCGGTGGTCAGCAGTCCGCGGACGATCAGGGCGGCGTTGTGGTCGTTGATGTCCAGCGCGAGGGTCGAGGCGTACAGCTCACGGTAGTTCTCGCGCATGTAGTCGTGGAGGAAGCCGAGCGACAGCCGCTGCTCGTGGGCCCCGTGGTGGAACTCGCGCTGTCCCGTCCCGGTGATCGCCGCGTTGACGAAGGTCAGCACGTCCTCGCAGGCGACCAGGTCGGCGATCGTCTCGGTCATGGAGGGCTCCAAGGTGAAGGCGCCGGCCGGGGTGTGAGGGCACGAGCAGCGAATGATCGCATTAAAGGCGGTTTCCGGAAGTCGCACCGTAGACCCGCGGCCGGCAGGGCGACCGTAGCACCGGACGGTCGTCCTGATCATCCGAATATGTGGCGTTCGCGCGCCGTCCGATCGGGCCGCCCGGAGCCTGACCCGAGCGTCGACCTGCCCTGACCCGCTGTTACTCTCCGGTAGACGCCCCGAGGGAAGGAACCGGACCGTGCCGCAGCCCGAGCAGATCGACCCCGCCGTCGTGGACTTCGACGTCCTCGGCGCGTGGATGGACGAGCAGGACCTGCCCGGCGGGCCGTTCGAGGCCGTGGCACCGCTCAGCGGCGGCACCCAGAACATCCTGATCCGGTTCCGCCGCGGCGGCCGCGACTACGTCTTGCGGCGCGGTCCGAAACACCTGCGCGCCCGCACCAACGACGTGCTCCGCCGCGAGGCCCGCGTCCTGACCGCACTGGACGGCACCGGCGTCCCCGCGCCGCGGATCATCGCGGCCTGCCCGGACGAGACCGTCCTGAACGGCGCGGTGTTCTACCTGATGACGCCCGTCGAGGGCTTCAACGCGACGGTCTCGCTCCCCGACCTGCACGCCGGGGACGCCGGGATCCGCCGCGAGATGGGCCTGTCGGCCGCGCGTTCGCTGTCCGCCCTCGGCGCGGTGGACCACGGGGCCGCCGGTCTCGCCGACTTCGGCAAGCCCGACGGCTTCCTGGAGCGGCAGGTCCCGCGCTGGACGTCCGAGCTGGAGTCCTACTCGTCCCTGGACGGCTACCCGGGCCCGGAGATCCCCGGCCTGGACGCGGTCGCGGCGTGGCTCGAGGCGAACCGCCCGGCGACCTGGCGTCCCGGGATCATGCACGGCGACTACCACCTCGCCAACCTCATGTACTCCTTCGACGGCCCGGACGTCGCGGCGATCGTCGACTGGGAGATGTGCACCATCGGCGACCCGCTGCTCGACCTCGGCTGGCTGCTGGCCACCTGGCCCGACCGGGACGACGAGGGCTCCCTGCTGGCCGGGCCGCTCGGCGCGGCCGGGGGCCTGCCGTCCGCGGCCGAACTCGTCGCGGCCTACGCCGAGCGGCCCGGGGCGGTCGCCGGGCGGGACCTGTCGTCCATCACCTGGTACGCGGTGCTGGCCTGTTTCAAACTCGGCATCGTCCTGGAGGGCACGCACGCGCGGGCCTGCGCGGGCAAGGCGCCGAAGGAGACCGGCGACCTGCTGCACTCGATCACCCTCGGCCTGTTCCGCCGCGCCCACGCCTTCATCGCCGACGCCTGACGTCTAGGCCGTGTGGGAGAGTTCCCGCTGGATCCATATCGACTTGAAGGACACCTGCGGGTGACCGGGGAGGCTCGGTCGTCGCCGCCTACGACTCCGGTCTGGTCAGGCCGCGGGGACGGGAGACTGAGCCCGGCCGGGTACGGCTCTGGCCCACTGGATGGACGACCGGGAAGGCCGAGGCTGCTCGTGGCCGGCGGGATGGTCCTCTCATCATGGCGGCGGGGCTATGCCGTGGCGGTGTGCGATGAGGACGAGGTGGACTCGGTCGCGGGCCTGGAGTTTGGCGAGCAGGCGGCTGACGTGGGTCTTGGTGGTGCCCTCGGTGATGTGCAGGCGCGCCGCGATCTCGGAGTTGGTGTGACCTGCGGCGATGAGGGTCAGGACGTCGAGCTCCCGGCCGGTGATGCCCAGGCGGTCCGCGGACGGCGCGGGCGGACGGGCCGTGAAGGCGTCGATGAGGCGACGGGTGACGCTCGGGGCGAGGAGCGCGTCCCCGCGAACGACGGCCCGGATCCCGGCCAGCAGGTCGTCCGGCGAGACGTCTTTGAGGACGAAGCCGCCGGCCCCCGCGCGCAGCGCCTCGTAGACGTAGGCGTCGATGTCGAAGGTGGTGAGGACGAGGACCTTCGCCGACGTGGTGGAGGTGACCTCCCGGGTGGCGGCGATGCCGTCCATGACGGGCATGCGGATGTCCATGAGCACCACATCCGGCCGGTGGAGGCGGGCGGCCTCCACGGCCTCGCGGCCGTCGGCGGCCTCGGCCACGACGGCGAACCCCTCGGCGGCACGGATGATTCCGGCGAATCCGGCGCGCACCAGAGTCTGGTCGTCGGCGACCACGACCCGGAGGGTCACCGCGCGTCCCCGGCGAGTGGCAGGACGGCCTGGACCAGGAAGCCGCCGCCTTCGGAGGGCCCCGTCGTGACGCGGCCCCCGTGCAGGGCGGCGCGCTCGGCGATTCCGGCGAGGCCGTGGCCTCCGCCGTCATGGGCGGAGGGCCCACGGCCGTCATCGCGGACCTCGATCATCAGCCCCTCGGCGGTGCGGGTGACGGCGGCGTTCGCGGTGGCCGATCCCGCGTGCTTCACGACGTTGGTCAGTGCTTCCTGGACGATGCGGTACACGGCCAGGGCCACGCCCGGCGGCACGTCGCCCGTGTCGCCGGTGACCGTGAGGTCGACCCGGACGCCCGCCTGCCCGACCCGTGCGACCAGCGGTTCGAGGTCGGCGAGTCCCGGTGCGGGGGCCGCCACGCCGTCCTCGGCGGTCGTGCGCAGGACCGCCAGCAGGCCGCGCAGTTCCCGGAGCGAGTCGTGGCTGACCCGCTGGATGTTCTCCAGCGCCTCGGCGGCCAGCCCGGGGTCCTTGCCGATCACGAACCGGCCGTATCCCGCCTGGACCCCGACCACGCTCATGCTGTGCGCGATCACGTCGTGCACCTCCCGGGCGACGCGTAGCCGCTGCTGCGCGAGCTCGCCGTGCAGCAGTGCGGCCTCGTGGCCACGGAGCGCGGCGGCGTACGACCTGTTGCGGTGGACGAGCCGTCCCGTGACCGCGGCGGCCGACACGGCGAACACGCAGATCACCGCACCCTGCTGCAGTTCGGACGAGCCGAACGGAGCCGTCAGCAGCGCCGAGCCGACCGCGAGCCCGAACGCCGCGGCGGCCCACCGGAACGGTCGCGCCGCGGAGATCTGGTAGACGAGCAGGACGGCGACCACGACCATGGCCGTCGCGGCGGGGGTGGCGATCGAGTACCGTCCGGCCGCCGTCAGCAGCAGCATCCAGCCGGACCAGAGCGCGGCGGCCCCGGCGGACGGACGCGGTCGGCGCAGCACCAGCCCGACGCATGCCATCACCTCCGCGAGGACGGCGAGGACGAACGCGGACGGCGACGGCTGCGGGAACCCGAGGTGATGGGGATCGTAGGCCCGGTACAGGTGGGGCATCGCCCGGATCGCGATCGCGCCGAGCACCACGGCGACGACGCAGTCGATGGCGCCCCAGTGCCAAGGCCGCAGCCGCCTGCCCAACGGTGGCCGCGGACCGCCGGAGGCGAGCCGATGGGGCGGCCGTTCGTCATACATCCCCCCAAGCTAGGACGAGGCAGGTGTCCGCCGCGTCCTACCACGGTCATATATCCCTGGATGGATTCCTCCGAGAGGAGACACCTCCGCGGCCAGACGCGCGGCCTTGCGGGCGGCGGCAGCCTGGACGGCATGATCGAAACCCACGAGCTCACCAAACGCTACGGGTCCGCGACCGCCGTGGACCGGTTGTCGGTGGTGATCAGACCCGGCCGGGTGACCGGATTCCTCGGTCCGAACGGTTCCGGTAAATCCACCACCCTGCGCATGGTCCTCGGCCTCTCCCGGCCGACCGGCGGCCATGCCCTGGTCGGAGGCCGTCCGTACGCCGCGCTCCGGCATCCGCTGCACGAGGTGGGCGCGCTGCTCGACCCCGGCGCGGTCCATGCGGGCCGGACCGCGCGCGACCACCTGCGGGCCATCGCGCTCGCCGCCGGGATCTCCGCCGCCCGGGTCGACGCCGTCCTGGAGCTGACCGGGCTCACGACGGCCGGCCGCCGTCGCGCGGGCGGCTTCTCCCTCGGGATGCGCCAGCGGCTCGGCATCGCCGCCGCCCTGCTCGGGGACCCGCCGGTCCTCGTCCTGGACGAGCCGATCAACGGCCTGGACCCGGAGGGGATCCAGTGGATCCGGACCCTGGTGCGGGGCATGGCGGCCGAGGGCAGAACCGTGCTCGTCAGCAGCCACCTGATGGCCGAGATGGAGCAGACCGCCGACCACCTGGTCGTCATCGGCCGAGGAAGGCTCATCGCCGACACCGGCATGGCCGAGTTCGTGCGCCGCGCGTCCCGCAGCGACGTCCTCGTCCGTGCGGCCGACCCCGCCCGACTGGCCTCGGTCCTGGTCCGGGCCGGAGGGGACGTGTCGTCCGAGGCGGACGGCGCGCTGGCGGTGCGGGGCCTCGCCCCGCGGCGGATCGGCGACCTCGCCGCCGAGGCGGACGTGGCGGTCCACGAGCTCGCGGTCCGCGGCGCGACACTCGAACAGGCGTACTTCGAGGCGACCGAACACGCGGTGGAGTACCGGGCGAGCGAAGGAGGAGGGCGATGATGCGTGGAGCGGTGGCCTCGGAGTGGTTGAAGCTCAGGTCGGTCGACTCGATGCGGATCACGCTGCCGCTGGCGTGCGCGGCGTCGTTCGCGCTCGCGGTGCTGCCGTTCGCGAGCGACCCCGGCCGGTCGGCGATGAGCGCCGACAAGCTGGCCCGCTACGACCCGGTGGGCTACTGCTACAGCGGCGGCTTCCTGGTCGTCGTGCTCGCCGTCGGGGTGCTCGGGACGCTGAGCGTGACGTCCGAGTACGGCAGCGGGCTGATCGGCACGACCTTCCTCGCCGTGCCGCGCCGTCGCACCGTGCTCGCGGCCAAGGCGACCGTGGTCGGCGCCGCGGCGCTGGTGGCAGGGCTGACGCTCTCGCTCGGCATCTTCCTCACCGCGCAGCGAATCCTGTCGGGGAAGCACCTCGCCGTCGGCCTCGGCGACCCGGGAGCGCTGCGCGCCGTCCTCGGCGCGGGGGCGTTCCTGGCCGTGAGCGCGCTCATCGGGCTGGCGGTCGGCACGCTCCTGCGGCGCGCCACGGCCGCCACGGCCGCCGTGCTCGGCCTCTTCGTCGGCGCCAACCTGATCACCGGGGCCCTCGGCGACGCCGCCGACGCGGCCGGGCGCTGGACTCCGGTCCAGATCCTCAAGGGCCTGACCAGCACGCGAGGCGCCTCCGCCTCCCTGCCGAGCCCCACGGCGGCCGCACTCGAATGCCTGGTCTACCTGATCGTCCTCCTGGGCCTCGCCACGCTGGCCATCGACCGTCGAGACGCCTGACGGCGCCTCGACGGTCAGGGCGCGGCCGCGTCGTGAGTCCGGACCTTCAGGAGGCTGCGGTGCGGCCGGACGCCCGACTCGGCCAGACGGCGTGGGAGGTCCGCCATCAGCTCGCAGGTCTCGGGGTTGAACGGCCGTCCGGCGATCCGTTCCGGAATCAGCGCGACCAGGAAGCGGCCGACGCGCAGGCCCAGTGTGACCAGCGGCTGGACGCCCGGGACCTCGGGCAGCGCCCGGTACTCGTCCCGCGCCCACCGCGGCAGCGTGTAGTAGGCGAGCATCCCGACCGGCAGCCAGAGCGGCTTGAACGGGGCGAGCAGCCGCAGGTCGCGCGGCATCTTCGGCCACAGCAGGAACCGCACCGTCGCCCGGGACTCGGGGATCACCCGCAGGCCCAGCTCAGCGCGGGCCCGGTCGAAGTAGGCGGTCATCTCGGCGACGCTTCCCGGGACGTCCTCGGCGTGGAGGCCGACGTAGGTCGCCGTCCGCCGCTGCTCGTCGTAGTACCGGTCGCGTTCGGCGGGAGTGAGCCGCAGCCCGCCGCGCGCGATGACCTCGAGGTAGGACGACACTTCGGCGCAGTGCACCCACAGCAGCAACTCCGGCTCGTCCACGCGGTGGGTGCGACCGGTGTCCGGGTCCTTGATCCGCAGCGTCCGGTGGACGGCCCGGACCCGCGCGCCGAGCTCGTCGGCCTGCGCGGGCGTGCCGAGCGCCGTGACCGTGACGAAGTGGGCCGTGTTGAAGAGCCGCTTGAGCGGCTCCTCCAGGAAGTCGGAGTTCTGCCAGACTCCGCGCATCGTGGTCGGCTGGAGCGCCTGGAGCATGAGCGCCCGGACTCCCGCCACCATCATCAGCGGGTCGAGGACGACCCGCCAGGTCACGGTCTCGGGGCCGCGCACGATGAGCGTCGAGGTGTCCACCATGGTAAGCACATACTTACCGCAGGTCGGCGGAAATGAGAAGCCCTGGGGGCCGCGCGGATCTACGGCGACCCACCCGCGCGGCGGTGCCGCTTGCCGGCGGATGCGCTCGGGTTGGGCGGCTTCGATGAGCCGGCCCCCCAGCGCCTCTTCAGGCAGCCGGGGACGGGCTGGCGCTCAGGCCCTCACGCACGACAGTGATGATCCGGTCGCGTGCCGCGGGATCGGCGTGGTCGCGTTCCCTTGCCAGGCAACCGAACATGAGGGCCTTCACATCGGCGGTGTCGACGTCGGCGCGCACCGCCCCTGCCTGCTGCGCATTGGTCAGCAATTCACGCAGGGCGGCGGTCACGTCGTAGCCGGCCTTGGAGGCGGCGGCCTCCATGTCGAACCCCGTGCCGGCGAAGGCCTCGGCCAGCCCGCGGTTGAGCGCCCCCTCCTCGACCATGTAGGCGAAGTACTCGAAGAACGCCGCTCCGGCGTCCTGGGTCGTGGCCAGCGATCGCGCCCGGTCCATCAGTCGGCCTACCCGGTCGAGCACGATCGCCTCGAACAGCGCCTCCTTGGTGGGGAAATGCCTGCTGACGGTGCCGGTTCCCACGCCCGCCCGCCGGGCGATCTCCTGGACCGGGACGGCGAGCCCTTCGGCGGCGAAAGCCGCGGAGGCGGCCTCGAGCACCTTGGCCCTGTTGCGCTGAGCGTCGGCGCGCACGGATCGGCCTCCCTTGGCCATTGACAACCGGGATGAGCGTCCCGGATATTAACCGGGACGACAATCCCGATTCTACGGGCAGGACACGATGACACAATCACGCCTGCGGCAGCCGTGGTCCGCGGCGGATATCGGTGACCAGAGCGGGCGGACAGCGGTGGTCACCGGCGCCAACACCGGTGTCGGCTTCCACGTGGCGAAGGCCCTGGCCGAGCACGGCGCGACGGTCGTACTGGCTTGTCGCGACACCGCCAAGGCCGCTGACGCGTTCGCCCGGATCACCGCTGACGTTCCATCGGCGGCGGTCACGACCCTGGCGCTGGACCTCGCCTCACAGTCCGCCGTGCGGGAGGCGGCCGACCGTCTGCGCACGACACATCCTCGCGTGGATCTACTGATCAACAACGCCGGGGTCATGTGGGCCCCACGCGGCCGCACCGTCGACGGCTTCGAAACCCACCTCGCCGTCAACCATCTCGGCCACTTCGCCTTCACCGGGCTGATCCTCGATCTGCTGACCGGCACGCGCGGCTCCAGAGTCGTGACCGTGACCAGCCCTGCCCACAAGCGGGCCCGGATCGACTTCGACGACCTGCAGTCCGAGCAGCGATACCGGCCGGTCGCCGTCTACGGCCAATCCAAGCTCGCCAACCTGCTGTTCACCTACGAACTCCACCGACGGCTCGGGGAGGCCGGAGCGGCGACGATCTCCCTGGCCGCACACCCCGGCGGGGCGCGTACCGAACTCAACCGCACCATGCCCATCCTGTTCCGAGGCCGGTCGTGGGGGATCTGGCGGCCCCTCACCCACTCCGCCGCGACGGGAGCACTTCCCATCCTGCGGGCCGCGACCGACTCCGGCGCGTCCGGCGGGCAGTACTACGCCCCGGACGGGCTGGGCGAGTTCAAAGGCCACCCGGCCGCGCAGGAGTCCAGCCCCGGATCACATGACCTCGATGCACAACGGCGGCTGTGGGAGATCTCCGAGCGGCTGACCAGCACCACCTACGACTTCACCTCCACCCATGCCTGAACGGACGCCTCGCCGCCTCGGCAGGGCCGTGCTACGGCCCGGAACGCCCACCGTCCTCCTCGGCCTCGCTGCCGGAACCTTCACCACGATCACCGGGAGGCGGCGTCGGCGTCGGCCGGTAGGCGGACGAGTTCCTCCCAGCCGCACCGGTCCGCCCACGACGGCTCTCTAGCCGTCCCGCCCTCGCACCACCAAAGCCTGGTACAGCCCAACCAGGCGGTGATCCGGCGACAGCGCGCCCGCCCTAACAGTTCAGGGGCCGAACGCCGCAAGCGCTCGGCCCCTGAGCTGCAGGACTCCGTTCCGTCGTCAGCTCGCGGCCGGGGTGAGCTCACGGCCCGGGTCGCCCGAGTCGCCCGGCTCGGCCGGACGGTCCGACGCGTCGGCCGTGTAGTCGGACGGGTCGGTCTCGTCCGTCCCGTCCGGGACCTTGACCAGGCGGAACACCAAGGTCAGCACCACCGCGACGGCGATGTTGAACACGAACGCGGTCAGCGCGATGTACCCGGTGTGCCCGACGAGCGGGATGTCGGCGATCGACTGCCCGAAGTGCTTCTGCGTCGGGGACGAGGTGCCGTAGGCCGTCCAGGTGCCGTAGACCATGCCGACCGCCCATCCGGCGAGCAGCCCCCACCGGTGGAACCAGCGTGTGAACACGCCGATCGCGAGGGCCGGGAAGGTCTGCACGACCCAGATCCCGCCGAGCAGCTGGAGGTTGATCGCCAGCGACTTGTCGAAGCCCAGCACGAACACCAGCGCGCCGATCTTCACCAGCAGCGAGACGAACTGCGAGACCCGGGTCTCCTCCGCCGGTGTGGCGTCCGGGCGGATGAAGGCGGTGTAGACGTTCCGGGTGAACAGGTTGGACGCGGCGATCGACATGATCGCCGCCGGGACCAGCGCGCCGACGCCGATCGCGGCGAACGCCACCCCGGTGAACCACTGCGGAAACGTGTGGTCGAACAGCAGCGGCACCGCGAGCTGCGGGTTCTTCGCCTTGGCGACCCCCTGCGCGACCTCGGGCGTGGCACGCGCCATGTAGCCGAGCAGCGCGAGGAAGCCCAGGACGAGCGAGTAGGCGGGCAGCAGCGCCGCGTTCCGGCGGATCACGTCGCGCCGTCCGGCGGCGAGGGCGCCGGTCACGGTGTGCGGGTAGATGAACAGCGCCAGCGACGAGCCGAGCGCCAGCGTCCCGTACGCCCAGTGCGTCATGTTCGAGGTGATCAGCGAGCCGGACGGCTTTCCGGTCGCCGGGTTGGGCTTGGCCAGCGACGCCTGCGAGGCGTCGAAGATGTGCCCCCAGCCACCGATCTTGGACGGGATGTACAGCACCGCCACGATGATCGTCAGGTAGATCAGCGCGTCCTTGACGAAGGAGATCAGTGCCGGGGCGCGCAGCCCGGAGGTGAAGGTGTAGGCGGCCAGCAGCGCGAACGCGATGAACAGCGGCAGGTCCCGGGCGAGGCCGGACCCGGTGACGCCCATCACGGTGAGGACGGCCTGGATGCCGACCAGCTGCAGCGCGATGTACGGCATCATCGCCAGGATGCCGGTCAGCGCCACCGCGAGGCCGAGCCCCCTCGACCCGAACCGTCCGCGGACGAAGTCGGCGGTGGTCACATAGCCGTGCCGGTGTGACACCGACCACAGCCGGGGCCCGACGAGGAACACGATCGGGTAGGCGATCGCGGCGTAGGGGACCGACCAGAAGCCCATCGCGCCGCCCGCGAAGACGGCGGCGGGCACGGCGATGAAGGTGTAGGCGGTGTAGAGGTCGCCGCCGAGCAGGAACCAGGTGACGAACGTGCCGAAGCTGCGTCCGCCGAGGCCCCACTCGTCCAGGTGCATGATGGTCTGGCCGCGCCGCCAGCGCGCGGCGGCGAACCCGACCACGGTGACGGCCGCGAAGAAGAAGACGAAGATCGTCAGTTCGAGGCTCTTGACGTCCTTCACCGGGCCCCACCGCCTCTGCGCCGGGTCAGCAGGTGCGCCGAGCCGATGCAGACCGCGGTCAGCACCACCCAGAGAAGCTGCCACCAGTAGAAGAACGGGAAGCCCGCGAGCCGCGGGGTGATCTTGGCGTAGGACGGGACGGCCAGGTAGACGGGGAACGGCAGGACCAGCAGCACACCAGCGACGATCTTGCTGGCGAGCCCGGGCCCGGCGGAAGGCGGTTCGTTCACGGGTGAGAACCTCCCTTGGGGGGACGGCCGCAGGGGGGCGACGCACCCGCCATCCTGAAGGTTCGGGCCGTCCGAAACCAGCCCCCGGCGGCCGCTTTTCGGCTCTCAGGAACGATCCGCCCGCCCGTTCCCGTCGTCCGGCCGGGCCACCCGCGTCCGAACCCGCGAAGCAGCGGGCACCGTAGACGGGAGGCGGCGAGGACGCGCGGACGCAGGTGAGGACGCAGACGCGCGAAGGGCGTTCCGCCGACCGGTGGTCGATGGAACGCCCTTCGCGCGTTCGGTGATCGCCTTAAGGCGGGGATCACATGGCCTTCGGCATGCCCTTGCTGCCGGCGCCGGAGCCCCAGGAGAGGATCTCCCACTTGACGCCCTGGAGGTGGCCCTCGCCGGTGCCCGAGTTGTACTTGCTGGCGGGCTTGCCGCCGTCGAGCAGGTACCGGAAGGTGTAGGTGTCCAGGTCGAGCATGACGCCGCTGCGGGACGGCGCGCCCGGGCCTCGGTCGCCGACGAAGCCGGTGACGCTGCGGTCGCCGTAGCTCACCTTGACCTTGGTGCCCAGCGGCCAGCTCGGGCTGGCGAACAGGCCCTTCTGCATCGGCTTGCCGCCGGCGGGGGCGCCGGTGTCGCCGTTGACGCCGGAGCCGTCGTCCCAGAAGTAGGACGCCTTGGTGGAGCCGGCCAGCAGCGCCTTCGGCTGCGCGGCCTTCTTCTGCGCGGCGGCCTTGTCGGCCACGGCCTTCTTCTGCGCGGCAGCCTTGTCAGCGGCGGCCTTCTGCGCGGCGGCCTTCTGCTGCGCCGCGGTCTGCTCCTGGGTGCGGGAGAGGTCCAGCGCGGCCTGAGTGGACTGCGCCGCGAGCTTCCCGCGCTCGGGGGTCTCGTCGCCTGCCATCGCGACACCCGCCACCAGGAATCCGGCCAGGGTGGAGCCGGTGAGAGCGGTGATGGCGATGTTGAGCGCACGCTTCTGCATGGAAATCCTTTGTTCGGCGGACAGGGCAGCCGTTTCCAGGCCGGGCGGGGGCCCGGACGGAGTGTGGAAACGACCCCGAGTACGTCACTCGGGAAAGAGCCATCAGAGACGGAAACCCACGCTTGAATGCCCCGTGACAACGGGAGGGAGATTCCGCGCGCACACTTGCGGTTGGACCGCGACCATGACCCGCTCTACGGCGGACAGGGCGAGTGTGCGGGAGTGCACCGGCCAGGGGCGTCTTGCCACTACCTGGGCGGACGTTGCATGGACGACCGCGTTCCGGTGCCGGGGTCCCCGTCTGGCGAACGGGGGATGACGGCTACGAAAAGGCCGAGTCAATGGTTCTTGACCCGAAGCCAGAACCCACTGTACGTGGCATTACCACGGTTCTGTCAAATCCCGGCCTACTTTACCTTTCGAATGGTAGATCTTCTTTCCGGAATCCCTTGCAGGACAGGCCTTTCAGCGCTTTGCGTTCGGCTTGCTGTCGCCTGGTTCACATCGGGATCGGGCCCTCAGACGGCCCTTTGGCCACCCTTGGGACCGCTCTGGGGCCGTCCTGGGATCACCCTGGGACCGACCTAGGCCGTCCGGACGGTCTCGCGCCCTCGACGGGCGGCCGTCCCGCCCTTGAACACACGAAAGCCCGGGAGACTTCCGTCTTCCCGGGCTGTGCGTCAGCGTCCTGCGTGGGGCCTGGTCGCCACCTCTCCCAAAGGCAAAGAGAGGCGGAGGCTCCAGGCGATCGGCGGCGCGGCCGTCTCAGCGGGCGCGCTCGCCCTGTGTTCTCAGCGGAAGGTGGGGTACCCACCGGTGTTCGCCGCGGGGTATCCGCCCGTGTTCACGGCGGGATACCCGCCGGTGTTGACGGCCGGGTAGCCACCGGTGTTGGCGCCTGGAGCGGGCGCGAACGGGTCCTGCATGCCCGGCCCCTCCCGGTACGGGGCCGCTGGGCCGTCATGGAACGGCGACGGCATGGCCGGACCGTCCGCATAGGCGGGGCCATTGGCAAAGCCCGGACCCTCGGCAAAGGACGGGCCGTCCCCGAAGGACGGTCCGGACGGCATGGCCGTCGCCGGGTGTGCCGCGAAGGGGGCCTGAGCCCCCGGCTGCGCCGCGAACTGCCCGCCCGGCTGCGCCGCGAACGGCGAGGCCGAGGGCTGCTCCGGAGCACCGTAGTGGGGCTCGGGATTGCCGTAGGGCTGATGCGGAGCCGGCGCGGGCTGCGGAGCGTGCAGCGAACCGTCCATCCGGCGCGGCTCTGAGGCCGGCGGAGCCCCCCGATCACCCAGCGCGGCGATCAGCGCACGGGCGGTCTCGTCGTCCAGCCGGACGAGCACGCTCGGCCGTCCTGCGGGGTCGACATAGGGGGAGATCGACGGTGACGCGATGCTGCCCGGAAGGTTCCGGGCGAGCTCTTCGCGCAGGTCGTGGGCGAGGCGAAGCGCCTGTCGGTCGCTGTCGCTGAGATGTGCGGTCATCGCGATCTCCGGGGAGTCACGTGCGGGGGCCGGGGGCAATCCTGCTAGGAATAGCGTGCAGGTGCAAGATCTGATGCACGTGCAGATTCACGGATCATTTGGCGCCACACCCGTCCCGGACGCCCGTTCGAGCCCCTCCCGAGCACCCCGCCAACGGCCTCCGGAGAGCCCGGCACCATCCGCCACCAGCCCCTATTCCATAAGGGTTCCCGCGCCTCACGGCGTCCCGCGACGCCCGCAGGTCCCACACGCGCGGGCGCGCGGCCGGAGAAGAAAGATCGGAACTCGGCGGACGCGGCGCGCGAGCGGAGGCCGTTCGGTGATCGCAAGTGACCACTTCCCTACGATGCGCTCATGACCGAGCGCCCCGTGATCGTCGGCCGCCCGTGGCGGCGGCGGATGAAGGCCCGCAACCCCGCCGAGCGGCACCGGGTGGCGTCCTCCCTCGAGCTGTTCTTCGATCTCTGCTTCGTGGTCGCCGTCGGCGCGGACGCCGCGCGCCTGGAGCACTCGCTCGCCGAGGGCCACGTCCTCGGGGGCGTCGTCGCGTTCCTGGTGATCTTCGCGGCGATCAACTGGGCGTGGCTGAACTACGCCTGGTTCGCCTCCGCCTACGACACCGACGACACTTACTTCCGCCTGGCGACGATGGTCGTCATGGCGGGAGCCCTGGTCCTGTCGGCGGGCGTCCCCCGCGCCTTCGACCATCAGGATCTGCGGGTCCTGGCGGTCGGCTACGCGATCATGCGGCTGGGCCTGGTGTCCCAGCGGCTCCGCGCGGCGGGCGGCGACCCCGAGCACCGGACGACCATGCTCCGCTTCCTCACGGGCGAGAGCGCCTGCACCGTCTACTGGCTCGCGGTCGCGTTCGCCGCGCCCCACGACTGGCAGCCCTGGCTGATCGTGGCCGGGATCGTCGCCGAGCTCCTCGTGCCGCCCTGGGCGGAGGCCGCCGGCCTGACGACCTGGCATCCGCACCACATCGCCGAGCGGTACGGGCTGCTGACGATCATCGTGCTGGGCGAGACGGTCCTGTCGTCCACCAACGCGGTGCGGGACGCCCTGACCGGCGACGCCTCGCTCCGGCTTTACACGATCGCGGCCGGGGGCCTGGTCACCGTCTTCGGCATGTGGTGGGTGTACTTCTCGATGTCCTCGGCCGGGCTGCTCACAACGCTGCGAAAGGCGATCGCCTGGGGATACGGGCATTACGTGATCTACGCGTCCGGGGCGGCCGTCGGGGCGGGGATCGCCGTGAACGCCGCCTACGCGACGCACGAGGCGCACATCTCGTCCACGACGGCGGGGCTGGCCCTGACGATTCCGGTGTTCTGCTACCTGCTGGTGGTCTGGTGGCTGCTCGTGCGCCCGCACGGGGCGGACGCCCCGTACGCGTGGGGCATGCCGGTGATCGGGTTGTTGGGGGTCGCCTCGTCCTGGACCGGCCACGCCGTCGCCATCACCGGCGTCCTCATGGCCCTGCAGATCCTGTTGAGCATCTGGGCGCACGGCACGAAGGGGCCTCGACCGTCCTTGTCCTAGGGCGTCGCTTCCTTTGGTGGGCTACCGCCGGCTCAGCACGAGCGGACGGCCATCACCATCTTGAGATGTGCAGGGCATCCGGCCGGCGCACTTGCTCCCTGTGTAATCACTCAAGTGCCTCGTACTCGGGTGAAGGGTGGACCAGCTCGGGGTGTTTCCGCCCGTACCGATCGCCGTGGATGGCCAGCATCGCCCAGTGCCACGCATCGTCATGAAATACGAGCCCACGGAGCGGGTCGCCGCCCGGCTCGTACGGGTACTGCTCCAGGGCGGCTTCCTCGGCCTCCTCCGGCGTCAGCCCTCCATGGTGCTGCATCACCCATGCGTAGCCCCGCCGTGAACATTGCAGACAGTCGAGATACTCCGCCTCACTCCGCCTCACTCCACGTCACGGCTCGACACTAGACGCTCACCAAAGGAATCGACGTCCAAGGGCCTTGTCCTATGGGCCTTGTTCCAACGGCGTCTGTCGGGTGACCGCCCGCGTTAGGGTCGCTGCGATCTAGAGAGAGGCGACCGTCCATGACCGAGACCCTTAGCCTGCGTCAGCTGAACAGGGCGACGCTCGCGCGCCAGATGCTGCTGGCCCGTGAGGCCGTCCAGGTTCCCGAGGCGGTCGAACGGCTCGGTGGGCTCCAGGCACAGGAGCCGAAGCCTCCGTTCCTCGGCCTGTGGTCACGCGTGGAAGGGTTCCGAACCGAGGATCTGCA
This sequence comes from Spirillospora sp. NPDC052269, assembly GCF_040679435.1. Taxonomy (NCBI): domain Bacteria; kingdom Bacillati; phylum Actinomycetota; class Actinomycetes; order Streptosporangiales; family Thermomonosporaceae; genus Spirillospora; species Spirillospora sp. NPDC052269. Next base: position 199,491 of record NZ_JBFAUU010000016.1, on the reverse strand, counting down.
CGGCGCCCTCCACAACCGGTCCGTGATGCGGGCGACGTTCCTGCGCGGGACGCTGCACCTGATGTCGGCCGCCGACTACGCGGCGCTGCGGACGACGCTCCAGCCGATGCTGGACGGCGCGCTGAAGGTCCTCGGCGACCGGGCGGCCGGACTCGACCGTCCGGCGGTGCTCGCGGCGGCCCGGCGGCACCTCACGGAGGGACCGCGCACCTTCAACGAGCTGCGCGCCCTGCTCCAGGAGGACTTTCCCGAGGTCAACGACCGCGCGCTCGGTTACGCGGTCCGCATGTGGCTGCCGCTGACGATGGTGCCGACCGACGATCGCTGGGGCTTTCCGCGCACCGCGTCCTTCACCCTCGCCGACACCTGGCTCGACACCCCGATCGCGGGTGCCCCGGACGATGAGGCCCTCGCGCTGCGGTACCTGGCGGCGTTCGGCCCGGCCACCGCCGCCGACGCGCAGACGTGGTCGGGTCTGGCGGCATGTGGCGCGGCTCTGGAGCGGTTGCGTCCCAAGCTCCGCACGTTCCAGGACGAGCGGGGTCGCGAGCTGTTCGATCTACCGGAGGCACCGCGCCCGCACGAGGACGTCGCCGCTCCGGCACGTTTTCTTCCTGAGTTCGACAATCTCGTCCTCGCGTATGCCGACCGGCGGCGGATCATCGCCGACGCACACCGTCCTCTGCTCACCACCAAGAACCTGCGTGTCCGGGCCGTCTTCCTATGGGACGGCTTCGCAGCGGGCCTTTGGGAGCTGGAACGCAAGCGCAAGACCGCGACGCTGCGCCTCCGTCCCTTCGAGCCTCTCCCGAGGGAAGCCGTCAAGGCACTGACCGCCGAAGGCGAGTCCCTCCTGCGGTTCGCGGAGCCGGACGCCGCCGACCATCAGATCGAGGTCGTCTCCCCTACCTGAGCCCCGGGATCGGGCCGTCACCGCACGCGCGCGGGGCGCGTCCAATAGTGATCAAGCCGAGACCTGGACTGATTGAAAGATCCACGAATTGAGCGCAAGCTGTCGGGGTCAACCCCGCGACACCGTCCCATGACTCCTGGCGAGTTCAGACATGCCCCTAACGCAAACGTCCGCGTCCGGCGACTCCACAGCCGTGGCCGACGCGGACTCCCACCCCGCCTTCTCCACGCCGCCTGCCCCGGCCCGACGCCCCACCCCATACCGCCGACAGGACGCGACCATGTTCGAGATCTGGGAGACAGGCGAGCCCCCGAGGCGCATCACCGATGCCGGAAGTCTCGAGATCGCGCTCGAGAAGGTCGACACCATGTGCCGGCTGCGCCACGACCAGGCCGTCGCGCACGTGGGCCGGCCCAGCGAGCGCTACCGCTTCGAGATCCGCGACCCGCTGGGCCGCGCGCTCGCCCGCCTCACCTACGCCCCCGACACGACCCGCGAGTACCAGAGCGTCGTCGTCGAGGAACTCCGGGGGGACGACCGGCCACCTGGCTGACCGCCCCCCCCCCCTTCCGGCACGCGGCCGCCCGCTCCTCCTCGAGAGGCGGGTGGCCGCCCGTTTTCCGCATGTTTCCGCCTGTGGGCTCTGCCAGGCGCCGCTTGGAACGTTCTTCCTCACATCCGTGGCAGGATGCGAGGAAGAAGATCGGGAGGAGCGCGGGGTGCCGGATTCGCGGCGATGGCGGCAGGCGTCGCACTCGTGGGCGCGCGGAACGAGCCGCCCAGGCGAGCCGGACGACCAGGCCACGTCAGCACGGGACACCGCAGAAACGCTGGTCAGCGCCGCCCTGGAAGCCCTCGCACTGAACGACGCGTCCGCATGGACGTTGTGCGTCGAACGGCTTTCCGGCTTCCCGGACGACCCCCGAACCGTTGATCTGGCGCTCGTCCGCCGCCTCCGGCACGCGGTGCGCACCGCCTGGGAGCGCGGCTGGCTTCCCGCCGACCTCGCGCGTCACACCGGGCGTCAGCTGAGTGGGCGGCATCGCTCGCTCCTCGTGGACGCCATCGCCGACGAGATGCGGTCCTATGGCACGGCCACCGTGGACGTCCGGTGGCGCACCCAGCTCGAGACGCTGGGCGCCGAGGTCTGGTGGGGCGCCGACGAAGAGCGCCTCCGCACGTGGCGCACCCGCAAAGCCGTCTCTGTTGCGGCTTCTGTGGCAGCTGTGCTGGAACTGCTGCGTGTGTTGGCCGCCCTGCCACGTCTCGCGATGATCGGCCCGCTCCCTGGGACGGCCGTCCGTGACGACGCGTCCGCCAGGCGGGCCTCTGGCGCCGCGCCCGATCAGCGAATGCTGGGTAAAGTCCGGGCGTTGTTGGCCAAGGCGGAGTCCACGGAGTTCCCCGATGAGGCCGAGGCGCTCAGCGCCCGCGCCCAGGAACTCATGACGAAGCACAGCATCGATCATGCTCTGCTGTCCGTCTCCGAGGACGGCGGCCCGACCGGCCCGGACGGCTGCCGTATCCCTGTGGACGCGCCCTATGAGTCACCCAAGGCCGTCCTGCTGACCGTGGTCGCCGAGGCCAATCGCTGCCGTGCCGTGTGGCATCGGGAACTGGGCCTGTCCACGGTCCTGGGTTTCCCCGCAGACCTGGCCGCGACCGAGATGCTCTTCACGTCCCTCCTGGTGCAGGCCACACCGGCCATGGTTCGGGCGGGAGCCCAGCAGGACACCCTGGGCCGCTCCCGGACGCGTTCCTTCCGGCACGCCTTCCTCAACGCCTACGCGGCCCGCATCGGCGAGCGCCTCCACGCCGCGAGCACCCGTGCCACGCAGGAAGCCGCCGCGCAACAGAACCTCCTGCCCGTCCTGTCCGCCCGCGACGAGGCCGTGGACAAGGCCGTCAACGACCTCTTCCCTGCCTTGACCCGAGGCCGTGCCCGTCGCGTCTCCAACTACGAGGGCTGGGTCGCCGGACGCGCCGCAGCCGACCTGGCCGCCCTCCACTCCAACGACCAGATCTCCACGACGTCCTAGCCGACTTGTTTCGGGGCCGGAGTCGGCGAATGCCAACAGGCGCCGGAGTCGGTCGCGATCCGGATCCATCCCGGCACTGAGAAGGTGCCTGGATCAAGTGGCATCGGGCCCCCTTCCGCACATGATTCAGCGCAGCCCAAACTCGCTGCGCCACTTCGCGCAGTACTGCTGAACTCGGTGCTTGCGAAGCCCCCGTGGCTTCCAGAAACCGCAGCGCCCTTTGGGCGGCGGCTGCTCCCCCCAGCGCCGCCGCCGGCGACGGCTGTCGCGGGATCGTCCGGCCCTCGTGTCTGGCAGCCGGACGGCTTCCTTGCCTTCGTCGCCCCTGGCCTCGTACGCACGCGCGTCGTGGACGGCCTCTCGGCCCCTGACGGCGGCGACTCCGCGTGCCTGACTCCATCGGCAGGTCGCGGGAGGACGAAACGCCCTCAGGGAAGGCGACGGCAGCCGGATCAGCTGCTCTTCTTGCGCCTGGTGTTGCCCCCACGTCCCCGCAGCGGGACCCCGGCCTCCTTGAGCACGTTGTAGATGAAGCCGTAGGACCGTCCGGTCTCGGCGGCGAGATCACGAATGCTCTCTCCGGCGGCGTACCGGGGTGCCAGTTCGGCGGCCAGCTTGGTGCGTTCGGCACCGGTCACGCGGGTGCCCCTCGACAGAGTGCGGGTCACGACTACCTCCTGGATGACTACCGCGCTGCGCGACGGGGGACGTCCCCGCAGTTCACAGCACTGATGATCTACCCCAACGTACACATTCCCCGCAAACTGGCCGCCACTCCGCATGATTCGCCATCTTCTCGGCCACACGTGGTCGATTCCACGGCTCTCGGCGTGTCGTAGTCGGGCAAACCCCTATCGACCAGCATCATCCCCGCCCCGCGGCGAAGTTATCCACAGAACGACATTCGGTTACCGTCCGTCCGGTCGGCCACAGCGCGCCGGACGCCCACTTGCCGGCTGCCCTATTTCCTGGCCGCCACCGCCATCCGAAGGCACGGCACCCACGAACACGAGCAAGCCCCACACCCCCCGTTCGAGCTCGCCTCGCCGGAGAATCACCACCCCCGCTCAACTCGCCCATCATCAACAGTGACCAATAGACCACGCTCTGTAGTTGAAGTGGCTACGATCGGCTTTCTGACGGTGACCACCGCGATCCCCCAAGGCGAAGATGAACCGTTTCTTGGCAAACCTCGGCCACGCACGCCTACCCGGCGGGCCACTCCGCTGCACCTGCGGCCTACTCAGCTGCACAGCCCTGGCCAGCGCGCTCTATCTCTTCCCGGCAGACGCCTCGCCCCTGGCCCTGTCCTTTCACCAGACGTCGACTTCCACGGGCCCCGCAACCGACGCGGACGCCTCCCCCACTCGCACACATGCGGACATCCCGACCCCTGGCAACCCGCCGCTCCTGCGCGAGACGCGCAAGCCAATCCCGACACCGCTGGGTCCGGGCGCGCCGCCGCCCGCACACACGGACCTCCCCTCCGCGCAGGTACGCGCGGCGATCCCTGCGCAGCTGACGGCTTCCGTGCAAGCAGGAGCGGCGGTCCCGCACCACGCCGACCGGACCTTCTCCGCGCGGCCCAACAGGCCGGTTGCAGCAGCCCCCCAAGCGGACCGTGCGGTCGGCGCTCCGCCGAGCAGGTCGAGACGGCGATATCCGACGGCCGGAAATGCCTTGGTGCAGCCGGACTCAGTGGCCTCGGGGCAGGCAGGCGCAGCGATCCCGACTCTGGTCGGGTCCGGTGCCTTCGGCACTAACAGCGCACGTGTCGCAAAGGCTGCTGAGCATGGCTTGGACGGCAAGCCGGCCACAGGTGCCCAAGGTTCCTCCGCACCGCCCGACGTCGGCCCCACCGGTACCGGCAAGCCGGATCCAGTCTCCGCGTGGAAGCCCGTTCCGCGCGGAAGGGTGCCTGCTGCCTGTCTTCGGCCGGAGTCCTACGCCCACTGGTTCACGGCCCAGCTGTGTCATGCCGCTTGGGCAGCCGTGTTGCGTGGACAACTGCCAGGACCGCAGGCAGGCCAGACGGCCCCGCACCACGGCAAGCACAACGGACGTGTCACGGGCCAGTGGCCCACGAACCTCCCGCCCCACGAACGCTCCACAGACACCTCACAGGCGCAGCCGCTCCCGCAGGGGACAGCCGCGCCGGACCCGTCCCAGCCATCAACGAGTACGGCACCATCACCCTCGGCACCTCGCCGGACTCGAACCACGCCTCACACCGGCGGGCAGCCTTCTCTCAAGGATTCGCTCCGTCCTCTACTCCTCCTCGGCTTGCTCCTCTCCGCCGCGGCCATGGGCGGCTACCCCTTCCGTCGCCGGATCTACGCCTTGGCAGGCGCCGCTCTGCTTCCCCCTCCCGGGGGCGATCCCCTCAACGACGAACGGCCGATGCACTTCACCTATCGACCGGCCGTTGACCCGTTCGCCGTCCCGATGCTGGGCCTCTCCGGCTCCGGCGCGGCGGCCACCGTGCGGGTCATCACCCTCTCCGCACTGGAGGAGTGCGCGGACACCGTTCTCGTCGTCATCCCCCGTCCCGACGCCACGGCATTGTTCGGCCTCACCGAGGACGAACTGCTCGAAGACCGCATCGAGCCGCTCTTCATCCCCGGGAATCTGGACGCCGCCCTGGCCTACCTCGAAACGGAACTCTCCATCCGCAAGGACAGCGGCACGACCAGCGGACGCCGTCTCCTTCTCGCCGCCGACTGCGAGAAGGAGGCCGACCGAATCATCGCTCTCGTGGCGCACCACCCCACACAGATTTCCGCCATCCTCCTGGGCGACTGGCCCGGCGACATGGCGACCGTGGACGATGACGGCCTGCTGACCGCTCCGTCCTCCCTGACGGGCAAGCTTCCGAAACGCCTTCCCGCCGTCTCCCGCACCGAAGCCCGAGACCGCCTGCTCAACGTCCTCGGCCTCCACCCACACCGATCCCGCCCCACAAAGAGGAGTAGGACCGCCTAGCCCAAGACCGCACCACGAGACCCAAAGCCCGCTCTACAACAGCAACACAGGCACAGACATCAGGCCGGGCCTACGGTTCGTGGGCGGAGGTTTGGGCTCGGGCCGTGATGAGGGACTGCAGGACGCGGCGGAGGGTGGGGGCCGGCGGGGGCTCGGCCGTCTTGTTGTGGAGGTAGGCGGTGCAGGCGTCGAGCCAGATACGCAAGCGCTCCTCGCACTGTTCCTCTACGCGTTTGGCCTTGAGGTAGGCCGTGTGGCGGCGATCCTGATCGACGCGGTGTTTGAGGTCGGCGTCGTCCGCCAAGGCCTGGATGTCGGCGAGGGCGTAGCGGCCGAGGCGGTCGACCGGGAGGTCGCGCTCGACGGCGACGTGGTCGAAGGTGCTGCGGGGCCAGGCGAGGATCCGGGCGGCGCCCCTCGGGTCGACGGACTCCACGAGCGGCCCCTTGCGGGCGCGGACGACCTTGATGACCGTGGCCGGCGCGAGGGCGTCGAGGTCGCGCAGCAGGTACAGCGGGTAGTCGCGGTACATGCCGATGACCTCGAGGGCGTCCCGCGCGACAAGGACCTCGACATCGGCGCGCTCGACATCGACCCTCAGGCGGGCCGCGAGGCGCACGGCGGCGCGTTCGGCTCCGATGGGCGGCTCGGTTCCGAACGCGGCCTTGACAGCGTCGACGCGTTCGGCGCAGTGGGCGACGGTCTCGGCGCTCCAGAGGTCGCCGGGCAGATCGGGCTCCGGGAACAAGCCGTGTTCCCCGGCGAGCCGGAGCTGCCAGCGGGCGAGGCCGAGTCGTGCGGAGAGCCGACGCTCGGAGAGGCCGTCTCGGGTGGTGTCGGTGGTCGTCATCGCGACTCCTTCGGTCTGGTGTTGGACGGTGACGCCCTCCCAGACTCCAGCGACGGCCGCGTGACAGTGATCCGAACTCCGTTCTGTGGATAACTCGCGCGTACCCCTTGCCGCGGCCATGAGCGGGACTAACTAAAGCCCCTCCGCCAGGGCCGTCCAGAAGTCGGTTTCGTACGCGTGCAGGAAGTCGGCGGCGCGGACGGCTTCTTCCGGATCCTCGCCCGCTTCCAGTCCGGCGGCGATGACCGCCGTTGCCTGCTCAACGAATCCCGGTGGCGTCTCAGCGAAGTAGCCGAAGAACGCCACGGCCTCCTCGGACAGCTCGTAGCGCGTCCGTAGGGCAGCGGCTGTCCTGGCGCAGTAACTTCCCCACTCTTCGAGGTTCGCGAGCATCGCCAGGGCGACTTCACTGCTCGTCCCGAAAGCGGCCCGCTGAGCCAGATAGGCCGGATAAGACTGCGCCCGCGGATGGGGCTCATAGGAAGTGAGATCCTTCTCACTCCACCCGAGCGCTGAGGCGTAATCCGGGAGCAAGGAGAGGGCTTGATTCTCCCCCTGCGCGAGCGAGAGGAAGAACTCCCCTGCGGGCGGCTGCGCGAACCGGGCCGCCAGGAGCGCGAAGCTCCGCCTGTCGCTGTCCACGATTCTGAACTCTTCCCCGGCCAACCAGGCCAGACGTTCCCGCGGAACCGCTCCTTCCTCCAGAAGATCCAGGAACCGGTTACCGCCACTCGTCCGCGCTATGCGGCCCCGGGTTCGCCCCACGAGTTCGGTCGCTTCAATGAGAGCCATATCACTCAGCGCAACACCCTCTCGGCCATCCGTCAACACCATGGGTCCGGAATCGACCATCATGATCACGTGACTACCATGAAGGGCGGAACGTCTACGCAGGTGTAGGCGGCAGTTGGGAGCGAGCGAGTATGTCCGATTTCGAGCTCAACCACACGGGCGGGCGTCTGCCCCTCGAGGTGACCGAGGCGACCGAAGGTCCTGGAGGGCTGCGGATCGCGTCCCTGCTGAAGGAGACCGGTCACGTCACCCTCGATACCGGGTTCACCAACACCGCCTCCACCACATCCGCGATCACCTACATCGACGGGGACGCCGGGATCCTGCGCTACCGCGGGTATCCGATCGAGGAGCTCGCGGGGAAGTCGTCCTTCCTGGAGGTCGCGTACCTGCTCATCTACGGTGAGCTGCCGACCGCCGACAAGCTCCAGGAGTTCACCGACCGGATCCAGCGCCACACCCTGCTGGACGAGAAGTTCCGCGCGTTCTTCTCGGCGTTCCCGCGTCGCGCGCACCCGATGGCGGTGCTGTCGTCCGCGGTGAGCGCGCTGTCCACCTTCTACCAGGACAGCCTCGACCCGTTCGATGCCGAGCAGGTCGACCTCTCCAGCATCCGGCTCATCGCGAAGCTGCCGACGATCGCCGCGTACGCGTACAAGACGTCCATCGGTCAGCCGCTGCTCTACCCGGACAACTCCCTGGGGTACGTGGAGAACTTCCTCCGCATGACCTTCGGACTGCCCACCGAGCAGTACGAGGTGGACCCGGAGATCGTGCGCGTGCTGGACATGCTGTTCATCCTGCACGCCGACCACGAGCAGAACTGCTCCACCTCCACGGTGCGGCTCGTCGGCTCCAGCCAGGCCAACCTGTTCTCGTCGGTGTCGGCGGGCGTGGACGCGCTGTTCGGGCCGCTGCACGGCGGCGCCAACCAGGCCGTCCTGGAGATGCTGGAGAACATCCACAACAACGGCGACGACGTCGAGAGCTTCGTCCGGCGGGTCAAGAACAAGGAGCCCGGCGTCAAGCTCATGGGCTTCGGCCACCGCGTCTACCGCAACTACGACCCGCGCGCGGCCGTGGTGAAGGGTGCGACGACCAAGGTCCTGGACGCCCTGGGCGTCTCCGACCCGCTGCTCGACCTGGCCATGCGCCTCGAAGACGTCGCCCTCCACGACGACTACTTCATCGAGCGCAAGCTGTACCCGAACGTCGACTTCTACACCGGGGTCATCTACAAGGCGCTCGGCTTCCCGACCAACGCCTTCACCGTGCTGTTCGCGCTCGGCCGCCTTCCGGGCTGGATCGCCCAGTGGCGCGAGATGATGAACGACCCGGCGACGAAGATCGGCCGTCCGCGTCAGGTGTACGTGGGCGAAGGCGAGCGCCACTACCCGGACATCGCCTCGCGCTGACCCGCGCACACGAGTTCGACTCACAGGGCCGGACACCAGATTCTCCTCTGGTGTCCGGCCCTGAGTCATGTGGGCCCCGCGCACATGAGGGTCTACTCGAGCTCCGGTCGCTAAACGGGTTGCTGCATGGGCGGACGGAGCGCACGATGCCGGAATGCGCTCATCGATCAACATTCCCAACTTCGGAGACTTCGCCGATGCTCGGACGGTCGCGAAAGTGGCGGTAGCGGCGGAACAGGCGGGGTGGGACGCGCTGTTCGTCTGGGATCACCTGACGCACGACCGGCGTCGGGTTCCCTTCGGCGATCCCTGGATGCTGTTGACCGCCGCGGCGCTGGCCACAAGCCGGATCAGGCTCGGAACGATGGTCACGCCGGTCGCGCGACGGCGTCCGCAACAGCTCGCCCGCCAGGTGGCCACTCTGGACGTCCTCAGCGGCGGCCGGGTCACCTTCGGTGTCGGGCTGGGCGACCGCGATGACTTCACCTGCTTTGGAGAGCCCACTGACCGGCGCACACTGGCCGAGCGTTTGGACGAGGGCCTGGAGTTGATGGAGCGGTACTGGACCGGCGGGCCGGTGACCTTTCAGGGACGCCACTACCAGGCCGAGAAGGCGGCTCTGCTTCCCGCGACCATGCAGCGCCCGCGCCCGCCGATCTGGGTCGCCGGGTTCTGGCCGCGCCGTCCGCCGATGCGTCGGGCGGCCCGGTTCGACGGAGCCGTCCCGCTGTTCACCTCCGCTTCGCATGGCGATCCTCCGCCGGCTCATGAGGTGCGTGACCTGGTCGCCTACGTGCGCGAGCAGCGGGCAGCGCTGCCGGAGGCACAGGGACAGCGCCCATTCGAGATCGTGGTCGGGGGTGTCAGTCCGGCCGACCCGGACCGCGCGTCCGATCTGCTCGGGCCCCTGGCCGAGGCAGGCGCCACCTGGTGGGACGAACGGCAACGCATGGACGGCGACGGTCTCGACCGCCTCGCTCCGGTACTCACCCGTATCGAGCAGGGGCCGCCTTCCAGATGAGTGAGACTCCCACTCCTCGTCTCCAAGCCCTGCGTGAACATGTGAATGGTGCTCCTCACGAGGGCCGGCTTGGGCCGTGTGCTTGGCCTCGGCCGTGTTGGAGCCCTTCCAGGGCAGTGTGAGCGGTTATCCACAGAATGATGTTCAGTTAGTTTTCGAGGACGCGGCGCTCCAGCCTGGTTCGTGTACCTGAACCACGGCACAAGGAGCCCCCGATGACCGAGACGTTCCGTCTCACCGTTCCCGACCGGACCCACTGGACCTTCGTGGTCGCCGCCGAGCGGTGTCCCGACGACCTGCCCGCGGCGATCCTCGAACATGTCTCCGCGCCGTTCGCACCTCATGCGATGCGGCGTCTCGGCGGTCCGGAGCTGACCGTCTCGCTCTGCCCTGCGTCCAAATCGCCCTGGGATCTGACCGCGATCACGTCGCTCAACGACGAGGACGAGCACGACGGCGATCTCGCCTACCTGCGTTCGGCGGAGTGGAACATCGGCGTCAGCGGCGTGCTGTCCGCGCGCGACCGGCCGTTCGGCGCCCGTGTCGTCCGCGCCGTCGCGCACGCCGTTCGCGAGGCCACCGACGGCATCGTCGCGGACTATGACCTCGGCATCGTCCTGCCGGCGGCCCAGCCTGACGACGGCGGCCGCTTCGTCCTCGCCGGCGACTGGATCATCGTGAACGCCACCGGCAAGGTCGCGGCGCCTTGTCCCGCCGGCGACGACGGGGTGGACGCCTGCGCCTGCCTGGAGTTGTCCACCCTGGGCATGGGGCGTCTCGGGCTGCCGGAGCTCCGCATGTCGGGGGTGTCCTGCGCCCACGACCTGCCCGCGACCAACGTCTTGCGCAGCCTGAGCAGGCGGCTACTGCCGCTCGGCATCAGCAACGGAACACGCGTCCAGCCGTGCGAGTCCCTGGTGACCGGTGGCGACTTCGCCGAGTATTGGGGAACCGATGAACCGTTGTGGAACGAGGGGCCCATCGCCGTCCGGTTGGCGTCGATCAGCAACCATCTGCTCGAGGTCAGACCACCTGAGGACTATCCCGGGAGCGTGAACGAGTGGCTTTGGGACGAGCTCCCGCCGATCCTTCACGAGCTCCTCGGCTGCGACCCCGACCCCACGCCAGGCTTCCACCCATCCTGATCCCCCCTACGGGCCCGTCCCCGATGGGCCCTGCAGCGGCCACCGCGACGGGCCCACCCACCCCTGCCCATCCGCATGGCCGCATGGCCGCATGGCCGCATGGCGGAGCTTGCTCGCGGTTCTGCGTGGTTCAAGCGGCCGGTTCGGCGCAATCAGAGTGGCCTTCAGAGAGCTTGTTCATCTCTTCCCGGAGCCCTCGGAGGTCGCGCCCAGTTGGTGAGCGGTTGAGCTGGGGAGCGGGTAGGGGCGTTCCTTGGGGAGGAGAAGTCTTGCTCTGGTCAGATCGCCGGCTTGGAGGTGGTGGTGGATCTTGCGAACCAAGGGAGTGCGGTCCTCGATGGAGAGGGTCCAGTCGTCGGCGTAGCGGTCGATGATGTGGCGGCTCAGGCCGAGTTGGAGGGCGCGAGGCTCGAGTTTCTCGCCGCGTAGGGAGCGTTCGGGGTCCCATTGGACGTGGACCTGGGCCTGGCGGAACGCGGCGCGCCATTCGTCGCTGGAGCGGTAGACGCGGCGGTCGGGATCGGTCGGCACGGCCAGGGAAAGTGCCTCGTCCCAGCCCTGCCGGGTGATGCGGACAGCAAGGATCGTCTCCTGGCCGGGTTTGCGGGCCCAGCCGCTGCGGGCCATCAGCCACAGGAACGACGGCTTGATCCACGTCATGCGGGTGCGGGAGAACGGAGGAACGAAGCGCCCGTGTTCCAGGGCCGGTTTCGCGATGGCCGCGGAGAACGCCTGGTAGACGGTGATCGAGTCCCGGTCGTACTCGGCTCGTACTTCTCGCGGTTGCATGGGCCCTCCTCCGACGCCAGGCAGCCTGCCTGGGCGTTCGCGCCGGAGCAAGGGGTTTTCGTCCAATGAGGCGTCCATGTGGCCGAAGTCCCGCAGCCCAGCCAGGAAGGTTCAGCCCGCGCGGCAGAGCGGTCACACGACCGAAGTTCTGAGGCTCCCGCAGGCGCTTGCGTCGCGTTCGCGGCGCTGCCTCGGCGGCCCGGCCTCGGGGACGGCCGACCCACGCCGCCGGGCTCGGGCTCGGGCTCGGGCTCGCCGAAGCCTACGCGCGCTGTCCGCGCGCTCCGCCGCGGCGGCCACCGACTCGGCGAGCTTGGTCCTGGACACGAGGGACGCGGGCGCCGCCGCCCGTCCGCCCGCCGACCGCACGGGACCTGGCGGCGCAGGAGCAGTCTCGGCTCGCGCGGAGGGCGGTCACGATCGAAGATCTGCGGCCCAGCAGGAATGGACTCAGCCCGGCGCGGAAGCGAGCACCAGCACAGACCTACCAGCCCAGCAGGAGTGGACTCACGGACGCAAGGACCGGCGCCGCTGCCCACCGGTCACGACCGAAGACCTACGGGCTCAGCCCGGCGCGCGGAGGCGGGCAAACATCGCAGGCCTACCGGCCCAGCAGGAATGGACTCACGAACGCCAGGACCGGTCACGACCGAAGGCCAACGGGCCCAGCAGGAGTGGACTCAGCCCGGCACCGTCGCAGGCCTACTGGCCTAGTAGGGGTGGGCTTAGCTCGTGTGAGGGTGCCGCTTGTGCGAGCGATGTTCTGCGGGCTGAGTAAGAAGGGGTTGAGGCTGAGTGAAGGCGCGGCTCAGGCGACGGATGTGCTGGGGGGCCAGTTGGGGACGTCCGCTCGCATGGAGGAGGCGCTCAATGCGAGCGGACTTTGCGGCGTGGGGTCAGCTTGCGCGGAGGTAGGCGACGCGGACGGTCAGGCGCTCCTGGAGGAGGGCGATCGCCTCGCCAACGGTCGGGGCGGCGGCCTGAACGCGGAGGGCGCGGCCGTCGAGGGTGGCGATCGCCTGCGCCAGGGCCGGGCGCGGGAGGGACGTGTCGGCGGCCAGGCTCAGGGTGCCCCTGACGGAGACGGCTGACGCGCGGGTGTCGGTCAGGGCCGCGCGGACGGCGGCTTCGGCGAAGGTACGGGCGTCCTCGGGCACCCGGCCGGTGGTGAGGAAGTGGATGTCCATCGTTACCCCTGTTATCGCTGTTGCCCGGGGGGCATGGTGTTCGTCGTCGGCTCGGAGGCGTGGTGGTCACCGTTGCCTGTGAGGCGTTTCGGCGTTGCCAAAGCGGCGTGGTGCTCGTTGCTCTGCAGTAATGACAACGTCTCGCCGGGGTAGTGTTCGCGTTTGACGGGCGAGAGCTGCGTCACGCGCTGCGACGGGGTATCGGGGTGCGAGAAAGAACGGCATGTCAGAGTGGGTGGGCCCGGGAGCGGCATGTAGGCACGTGAGAGAGTTCACGCGTTGCCCGGGGGCTGGGGCGAATGGTTCGGAGGCCTGACGCGTCCCGGGTGCCGGTTGGTGTTCACGGAGGCGCATTGCCTCGCCACGTTCAGGAGACCTTCTGGCGCGGCAGGCGGCGTGGCACGATGTGATCCTCTACGATGGTCGATGCCGTTTCGCCAAGACTGGCTGGTGACCCCTTGCCCCAGGATGCTGCTGCACCCATTCCTCCAGCGGAGGGCGACTCCACACCCGGACGTCTGCTCGACTACCCGCGCCGCGGCGGTCCGACCGTGCTGCGCATCCTGCTGGGGGCGCAGCTGCGCCGGCTCCGCGAGGGGAAGGGGATCTCGACCGAGGACGCCGGGTACGAGATCCGCGGCTCGCACTCCAAGATCAGCCGGATGGAGCTCGGACGCGTCGGGTTCAAGGAACGCGATGTCGCCGACCTGCTGACGCTCTACGGCGTCACCGACCCCGCGGACCGCGCTCCCCTGCTGGAGCTCGCACGCGAGGCCAACACCCCCGGCTGGTGGCACCGCTACGGCGACGTTCTACCGAACTGGTTCGAGACCTACCTCGGGCTCGAAGAGGCCGCCTCCCTGCTGCGCTGCTATGAGCTGCAGTTCGTACCGGGGCTGCTGCAGACCGAGGACTACGCGCGGGCCGTCGTCCGCCTCGGTCACCCGGACGCCACCGAGGAGGACGTCGAGCGACGCGTCCGGCTGCGGATGACGCGGCAGGAGCGGTTCGTCGAGCCCGGCGCGCCGACGTTGTGGGCCGTCCTCGACGAGGCGGTGCTGCGCCGCAGCCTCGGCGGGCGCGAGGTCATGCGCGGCCAGTTGCAGCACCTGCTCAAGATGGCCGACCTGCCGAACGTCACGCTGCAGGTCGTGCGGTACGAGGCGTCCGAGCCCTGCGCGACGGGCGGGCCGTTCACGATCCTGCGGTTCGCCGAGCCGGGCCTGTCGGACGTGGTGTACCTGGAGCAGCTCACCAGCGCGCTCTACCTGGACAAGCCCGCCGACGTGGACACCTACATGCGGGTGATGAACGACCTGTGCATCACCGCGTCCCGTCCGGACGAGACGGTCCGGTTCCTGAACAGTCTGCTGAACGAGAATTGACCTGGTCCCCCGCGTGGCCTCTGAGCTGGGGGGAAGGTCCTCGGGCCGACGGATGTTGTCGCGGTCGCGTGATGTCGCGCCGTGAGGACATCCGTTGGGAATCGAGGAGGACCAATGCTGTTCGGCAAGGAACACGTGAAGCGCTATCAGGAGACCGACGGCGTTGAGGGGCACGACTGGAACGGCACCGTCACGCTGCTGCTGACCACCGTGGGACGCAAGTCGGGCAAAGAGCGCACGACGCCGCTAATCTACCAGCAGGACGGCGACGACTACATCGTGATCGCGTCCAAGGGCGGCGCGCCGGAGGACCCGCTCTGGTACCAGAACCTTGAGGCCGACCCCGAGGTGAAGGTGCAGGTCTGGGGTGACCGGTTCAACGCGCGCGCCCGGACGGCGACGGCGGAGGAGCGGCCGCGGCTCTGGAAGAAGATGGTCGCGGTGTGGCCCGCCTATGACGAGTACACGCAGAAGACCGATCGTGAGATTCCCGTCGTGGTGCTCGAGCGCATCTGACCTGGGTGCCTAGGGCGCGGGGCGCTTGATGTCCGCCCGCGCGGAACGTGGGACGCGCTTCGTCCCGCCGCCCGCGCGGGTTTTCCTCTGCGCGGGGCGGGACGGCGGATGCCAGCGGTTCGCTTTCATGGACGACGGCTGAGCGTGTAGCGTCGGCGGCAGAACATTCGTTCGACCGAGTCCAGCGAGGGACCGAGGTGCCGACGTCATCGCGGGTTCACGACGACGAACCGCTGCCGCCACGGCTGCCGCGTCGTTGGGAGATCGAAGCCGGGGCCGCCCCGGAACCACTGGCCGGAGGCAGTGAGCGCCGCTGGCGGTTGGACGCCGGCGGCACGTCCTACCTTCTGCGGGAGCACGGCGCACCGGATCGGAAGCGGATCGCGCTGCGGCATGAGGCGATGGCCGCGCTGGACGGCGCGGGGCTTCCGGTCCTCGCGCCCATTCCCGCGCGCAACGGCAGAACGCTGGTCGTCACGGGCGGACGCGGTTACGAGCTGTTCCCCTGGGCGTCCGGGCGGCGCCGGGACGGGCTGGAGCTGACGTTCGTCCAGTGCGAGCGGCTCGGGGCACTGCTCGGACGGCTGCACACCGAGCTCGACCGCGCGACCGGACCGGTGCAGCAGAGCCTTCTGGTGGCGACCTCCCGGGCCTCCGCGGCGATCGAGGCCGTGGACGCGGCGCTCGCCGAGACGTCCGACGACGGGACGGACTTCTCCGCGCTGACCGTCCGGCGGCTGCGCGAACGCCGCGAGCTTCTGGACGAGTTCGCCGACCACCAGCCGCCGGAGATCGACACGAGCATGGTGGGGCGCCTGCACGGCGCGTTCCACCAGGGGCATCTCCGGTATGGACGGTCGGGAGAGGTCTCGGCGGTGCTCGGCTGGGACGCGCTGACCACCGGGCCGCTCGCGGGCGAGGTGGTCGGGGCGGCGGCGCGGCTGTTCGCGTGCGGGGACGACCGGGGGCTCGACCTCGACCGCGTCCAGGCGTTCCTGCGCGGCCACCGCTCGGTCATCGACCTGGACTCCGGGCAGATCCAGTCGGCCGTCCACCGGGCCTGGTGGGAGCGGCTCTGCGATGTGGCGTCGCTGCGGCGCCGGTACCTCGGCGACGAGCCGTCCGACGGCGGCGGCGCGCCCACGGCGCTCGTGGCGTGGTGGTCGGCCAACCTGGAGCGGACGCTCGACGCGTTCGCCGTCCCGTACACCGAGATCCAGGACGACAATCCCGCCTACGGCTGAGCGGCCTGCGGCGGACTGCCTCGACGATGCGCATGATGCGCAGGCGATCCCAGGAGGTTGAACCCAGACGGCCACGACGGCCACGACGGCCACGACGGCCACGACCTGACGTTAGTCCTGCAGCACCAGATTCGGCCGCACAACGTGTTTCGGTGACGTTCTTCCCCCGGCAAAGCGCGGCGCGGCGCGGAGCTGGGCTGGCGGGCTGGGCGTACAGCCGGGGTCGTCTCCCCCTGAGGTAGGGGGCGCGGGTTCCCTGTGCGGGTCGATGTGTGACCGGTCCTGCGGGATCCAGGCTTCCACGCATGAAGTTGATCTCGAAGAACGTCGGGGTGCTTGCGGTGGGGCTCGCCGCGGTGACGGTCGGAGGGGTGGCCGCCATGCCGCCGGGAGGTGCCGGAACGTCCCAGAGGGCAGTGCGAGAAGCGTCGGCCGGGTGCGGGACGGTGGCGGGGGCCGTGTGCGGGACGGTGCGGGTGCCGCTGGTGCGGGCCCGTCCCGGGCTGGGCGACATCACCGTGGCCTACACGCTGATCAAGCACCGCGACACGTCCCGGCCTGCCGGGGGAACCGTGACGATCAATCCCGGTGGTCCCGGCGATTCGGCGATCGCGTCCGCCGCCGCGTACACGCGGATGTTCGGCGATCTGCTGAAGGACCATGACCTGCTGCTCGTCGATCCCCGCGGGGTGAACCGCTCCGATCCGCTCAACTGCGGGACACTCGGCTCGCTGCCCGCCACGCGCGAGGATTTCGTGCGGGCGGTCGGGGATTGCGGCCAGCGCCTGGGGGTTCGTGCGCGCGGCTACATCTCGGCCGAGATCGCCGATGACATCGACGCCGTCCGGGCCAAGCTGCGCATCGGACGGCTGGACCTGTTCGGGGAGTCCTACGGCACCTACCTGATGACGGTGTACGCGCAACGGCATCCCGAGCGCGTACGGTCGCTTGTGCTCTCCAGCGCCTACCCGCTCACGGTGGACATGTGGGGTCGTCCTAACGCGCGCGCCGCTCGCCGGGCCCTGCGCTTGGTCTGCCAACGCAGCAACGGCGCATGCGACGGCGACCAGGTGCTGCGCGAGATCGCGCGGCTCGCGCAGCGGCTCCGGATCCGTCCGATCTCCTACACGTTGGCCGGACGGCAGCGGCGGCTGGACGACACCGCTCTGGCCTCCATCGTCTACGGCATGGCCAAATCGGCACCCGCCGGCATCGGTGACGTCCCCGCCATGGTCCGCAGCGCCCTGCGCTCCGACGACGCGCCCCTGATCGAGGCCGCCCGGCAGGCCGCACCGCTCAGCGGATCATCACTGTCCCGGGACGAGACCCAGCCCTTCAACCCCGAACTGGCCGCCACCGTGGTCTGCAACGACTATCCGACGCTGTGGAGCCGCGAAGCCTCGCTCCCGGCCCGGCTCAAGCAGTTCTCGGCCGCGCGCGCGGCACTGCCCGAGCAGGAGTACTGGCCCTTCGGAAAGCGAGCCTGGACCAGCATGAGCTACGACCAGGGAAACACCTGCGTCCGCTGGCCCGACCGTCACGGACCAAGCCAGCCGACCAGCGGACCGTTCCCCGACGTCCCCGTCCTGGTGACCTCCGGCGACCTCGACGCCAACACCCCCACCGAGACAGGCCGACAGGCCGCACGCCAGTTCTCCCACTCCACCGTCGTGGAAGTCCCCAACACCGGCCACGTCGCCGAGCACGAACCCAGCGGCTGCGTCGCCGCCATCCAGACCGGCTTCATCCGCGACCTGCGAACCCCCGACACCGGCTGTCTGGCAGACATCCCGCCCGCCCCAGTACGCCGGTAGCCGAAGGCTTCGTCGCCTGCGAACGCCCATCGTCGTCCACTCCGACACCGTCAGTGAGGCTCATCGAGACCAGGGCAGCCGCACCATGACGACCGACGAATGGTCCAGATAGTCCGAGATCTGCTGGCGAGCGGCTGCTCCATCAAGGCCGTGGCGTGCGAACGGCATCGCTTCCCACGGCTGATGGCAGATTCGCAGTCCTGGTGGCTGACGGACGAGTCGACCAGGCGGGTCCGACGACTGTTGTGTGGGGTCGTGACCCCGGGCTGACGTGCGGGTTCGTGGCTCAGCGGCTGGCGGCGGGTTCGTGTCCCGCGTGTCCTGTGGGTCGCTGATCTGGGTAGGAGATCGGCGGAGGCGCGGCGCGGAGGGCGCCGCGCGGGACCGGAGGGGGCCGTGATGACGGCTGTCGCCCTGCTCGGGACGGGGACCATGGGGTTCCCGATGGGACGGAACCTGGTCGGCGCCGGACTGGACGTGACGGTGTGGAACCGGACGCGGGCGCGGGCCGAGCCGCTGGGCGCGGCGGGCGCGCGGGTCGCGGACTCCCCCGGCGAGGCCGTTGCGGACGCCGACGTGATCGTCACGATGATGACGGACGGCGGCATCGTGACCGAGGTGATGACAGAGGCGGCGCCGCAGGCCCGCGTGGGCGCGGTGTGGGCGCAGATGAGCACGGTCGGCCTGGCCGCGATCGGGCCCCTTGCCGAGTTGGCCGTCCAGCACGGGCTCACGTTCGTGGACGCGCCGGTACAGGGCAGCAGGCAGCCCGCCGAGGAGGGGAAGCTGGTCGTCCTGGCGGCGGGGCCGGAGTCCGCGCGCAAGGTGGTGCAGCCGGTGTTCGACGCCGTGGGGCAGCGGACGCTGTGGCTGGGCGAGGACGGCGCGGAGGGCGGAGGCACGCGCCTGAAGATGGTCACGGTCGGGTACGCCATCACGCTGGCGTCGCTGGTGGCCGAGTCGATGGCGCTGGCGGAGGGGCTGGGCCTGGATCCGAACGCGTTCGGCGAGGTCGTGTCGGGTGGGCCGCTCGACTGCGGCTACCTGCAGACGAAGATGCGGGCCGTCCTCGACCGTGATTTCAGCCCGACGTTCACGGTGCTGAACGCGACGAAGGACACCGGGCTCATCTTGGAGGCCGCGTCCTCTGCGGGCGTCCGGGTGGACCTGACGGAGGCCGCGCGGCAGCGGTTCGTCCGCGCGACCGAGCAGGGGCACGGCGGGGAGGACATGGTCGCGAGCTACTTCGCCGGCTTCGCCTCCTAGGCCGTGTTTCGGAAGTGCTGGTCACAGCCACTCGTTGGCGGCTGCGACCAGCACGGTCGCTTCATAGCGGACGGAGAGCCCGTCATACCGCGTGGCCACCGCGGGGCGGTGCTTGAGGCTGTTGATCCCGCCCTCCACCGCGTGGCGCTCCTTGCCGCGCCGCCGACCACCGAGTACCCGTCGATCTCTTGCTGGGCCGTCTCTTGACCGGCCCGGACGCCTTCCCTGGGGTGCCGGGACTACCGCACGCCCAGGGCCCGGTCTTCCGGCCTGAGCCGCCTGCTCCCTGACCTCGGCAGGAAGCCGGGTTCGGAGAGCCAGGTCTCACCGTTGACATTATGCAGGTATATACCTGCATAATCAGGGCGTGAGTTTCGAAGCGAGAGCGATGGACCCGGTTTTCAAGGCGCTGGCCGACCCCACCCGGCGCCTCCTGCTCGACCGTCTGCGCGAGCACAACGGCCAGACGCTGCGCGAGCTGTGTGAACGCCTGGACATGGCGCGCCAGTCGGCGACACAGCATCTCGACATCCTTCGACAGGCCAACCTCGTGACCGTCGTGCGGCGCGGACGGGAACGGCTTCACTACCTCAACCCGACGCCGATCCACGAGATCGAGGAGCGCTGGATATCGGGGTTCGACAAGCCGCGCCTGCAAGTGATCAGTGCCATCAAGAACCAGGCGGAGGAACACGCCATGACCAACGGACCCGCATCCGTCCCGAACTACGTCTATGTCACCTACATCCACGCGAGCGCGGATCAGGTGTGGCAGGCCCTGACGAGCGCGGACCTGACGGCGCGGTACTGGGGACACGCCAACGTCTCGGACTGGCAGCCCGGCTCGCCCTGGGAACACCGACGTGCCGACGAATCAGGTGTCGTCGACGTCGTCGGTCAGGTGCTCGAGGCCGAGCCCCCGACGCGCCTGGTCATCACCTTCGAGGACACTCCTGACGCCGAATCGCCGAGAGAGCCGTCGGTTGTCACCTTCCTCGTCGAGCCGCACCAGGACATCGTCCGCCTCACCGTGACCCACGAGAACCTCCCCAACCTGGAGATGCTCGGCGGAATCTCGCGCGGATGGCCGGCCGTGCTGGCGAACCTCAAGTCGCTGCTCGAGACCGGCGAGGTCCTCCCGCAGGCGCCCTGGGAGATGTCCCCCGCGCACGCCTGAGACGGCAGTCGCCCAGCCTTCCCGGATTCACTCCGTACACGACCACAGAAAGAAGACATGATGGACAACACCTCGCTTCGGGACGCCTACCGCGCGCTGCTGGACGCTGCCGCCACAGTGGCCGACTCCGGCGACACGAGCCCCGTCCCACCGGCCGGCGAGTGGAACGCCGATCAGATTCTGGCGCACGTCGCCATCGTCACCGGCGCCACCATCGCGGCCGTCTCCGCTGTCGCTTCGGGAACGAACACGACGTATGACAACCGCATGGCGCAGGACTCTTGGACCATCGAACGCGTCATCGCGCTCACCGGCGGCAACGCGGGGCTTCGTGACCGCATCCGTCTCCTGGGAGACGCCCTCTGCGCACTCGGGGGACCGATGCTGAGCGAGGCCGAACTCGACACACTGGTGCCGGCCCTGCTCCTGTCCAATGGCGAAGTCCTGGTCGATCAGCCCATGCCGTTGCGGGAACTCATCACGGGCCTCACAGAAGTGGAGCTGCCGAACCACGCGGCACAGCTCTTGGCCCTGCTGCCCGAAGGCGCCGGAGCCATGGCCACAGCCTGATCCTCCGGCGCGTGGCGACGGTGCGCCCGCTCGCCGACCAGGCGCTGGGACAGGGCTCGCTCTTCGGCGTCCGGGCGACCGGCCGCGCGCCGTAGGAGATGCTCGGCTTGGGTGGGTACCGGCGCGCGGCCGGGTCAGGTGCAGGGTGCCGCGGCTTGGGCGGCTTTCAGCAGCACGCGTGCGCTCCCGCTGCCCGTGGGCTCGGGGAGACTCCGGTGGCCTCGGCGTCGGCGATCCGGCCGCGCAGCATGGCGTCCATCACGGCCATGAACCGCTGTGTCCGCGGCCGGCCGAGCACGAAAGGATTCGGTCCGCCGGGCTGGTCGCGAAGCTGCTGCGCACGTTCGAGGGCGTGGTCGTTGGGGTGGTTGGACAGCTCCACGTCCGCGCCCGCCGCCCGCGCCCGCGCCCGGAAGGACTGGATGGACGAGAGGAAGGTGCGCAGCTCCGGGAGCGTGTCGGGTGGGAACATGCCGCCCCACAGCATGGCGGTGTGGCGCCGGTTGCCCGCCCGGACCGGGATGATCGGCGAAACGGTACCCGGGGTGTGACCCGGGGTGTGGTGCAGCCGGATCGTGGTGCCGCCGAGCGTGAGCTTCTGGCCGTCCATGATGTCCAGGTCCCGGACGGGTGCGTCGGCGGGCCCGGTGCGGGCGACGAGGTCCCAGTCGGCCGGGGACATCAGCACCCGTGCCCCGTAGCGGTCGGCGAGCAACTGCGCGCCCCCGAAGTGGTCGTAGTGGCCGTGGGTGACCACGATGTACTTGATCGCCGCCGGGTCGGCGCCCAGCGCGCGCAGCCCGGGGACGATGACGTTCTCGGCGTCCGCCGGGGAGGTGAGCGCGTCGATCAGGACGATGCCCTCGTCGGTCAGCACGGCCATCGCGGAGACCCAGCCGGCGCTCAGGAAGGCGAGGTCGTCGAAGAGCCTCACCGGTTCCGGGACGGGCGGGAACGGAGGAAGGGGCATGCCGGGGGTCAGCGCCTTCTCCAGGGCGCACAGGACAGGGTCGTTCCCGGCAAGCTCGCGGGCGCGGTCATAGAAGGTCTGCGCATCGGCGCCGTCTGCGGCGGCACGTCCGGGGAGGACGAGCGAGCCGGCTCCTGCGGCAAGGGCGAAGGCGGCGAACTGGCCGAAGCGGCGCCTGGAAAGTTGGCCGGCCGGGTCGTGCCGGGGGGAAGACGTCATTGCGGTTCTCCTCTTGTGCGTGATCAGCCGAGGGCGTCCAGCGCGGCCTTCATGAGAGGCCTGGCCGACAGCCTGCCGTCGGCCGATCCATTCACACAAAGACGGAATTGACGCCTTTCATGCGCTTTCCGCATACGATGCGGCGGTGGACTTGGTGGGGGCGTGCCGGGTGTTCGCCCATGTGGGCGAGCGGGGAAGCTTCACGCTGGGCGCTGCGGCGGCCGGGGTTCCGCAGCCTGTCGCGAGCCGGCGGATCGCCGCGCTCGAGAGGCACCTGGGCGGTCTCCTGTTCGACCGCTCCGGCCGCCGGGCCGCGCTGACCCCGTTCGGGCGGGACCTGCTCCCGTCCGCGAAACGGCTGGTCGAGCTCGCGGACGCGCTGGAGTACGACGCCGGGCAGGCCAAGCTCAAGCCGCTGGCCTTCGCGGTCCCCGCGATCTGCCCGGTCCGGCCGCTGGCCGTACTCGACGCGGCCGCCCGCGATCTGGGCATGGTCCTCGGGTTCCGGCACGCGGACCCTGCCGCGCGCACGGAGCTGCTCAACGCTCACGAGGTGCGCCTGGCCCTCGTCGCCGTCCCGCCGTCCGAGGCCACCTGGGCCATCCCGCTCGGAGTGGGCGACGCGGCCGGCACCGACCGGCGGCCACTGAACATCGAGGCGCTACGGCCTTGGCGGGCACAGCGCACGTTCCAGCGGATCTGGATCCAGCCGGAGGACGACCTGCCCCACATCCGGGACCACCTGGAACAGCTCGGTCACCGCGCAGCCCTGCTGCCCGCGCAGATCACCCTCGCACCCTCGCTCACCGCAGCCGTGTCCGAGACCCTCCGTGCGGGCGCCCTGCTGCTGTGCTCGCTGGCACAGGCCGACGAGTTGGGACTGTCCTGGCGCGCATTGGTGGGTGAACCCGTCGCCCGCGGCTACCAGCTGCGCGCCGGCAGCGGCGTCGACGTGCGAGCCGTGAGCGAAGGGCTTAGGGAGCCGATCGCGCGCTGTCTGGGTGTACCGGTCGGCGAGCGGGGGCGGCCATGAGCGTCCAACAGGCCGTCCAGGAGCTCCAGGGCATGCTCAAGGACGCGGGACTGGTCGGCTCCTACCTGGTCCGGGACCTGGACACCGGCGACGAGCTCGGCATCGCCCCAGACCTTGAGCTGCCGATCGCGTCGCTGGTCAAGGTGCCGCTCGCGGTGGCCGTGTCGGAGCACGTCCAGGACGGGCGGATCGACGCGGCAGCCGTGATCGAGGTGTCCCCCGGGCGCATCACGACACCAGGTCCGGTGGGGCTGAGCAGGTTCCGGCACCCGGCCTGGATCGCCGTCGAGGACCTGCTCTACCTCAGCACCGCGATGAGCGACAGCGGCGCGACGGACGCTCTGTTCAGCCTGGTCCCGCCCGCCGAGGTGAACCGCGTCCTGGAGAGGGCCGGCATCGCCGGCATCGCCGTGCGCCACTCGATGGACGAGCTCACCCAGACCCCGGTGGAGCGGTTCGAGCCGGGCGAGGTCCACCTCGCCCAGTCACTGGCAATCGGGTCGCGCACCGCCGGGCGCGGGCACCCGGTCCCCCAGCTGGACGTCAGCCGCGCGAACACCGGAACCGCCCGGGCCTGCGTCGACCTCCTCCAAGCCCTGTGGGTCCCCACCCGCGTCCCCGCCGCGGTCGCCGCACAGGTACGCTCCCTCATGGGCCTGAACGTCATCCGGCACCGGCTCGCGCCCGACTTCAGCTCGGACGCCTCACGGTGGTCGTCCAAGACCGGCACACTGCTCAACCTGCGCCACGAGATCGGGGTGGTCGAACACGACGACGGCTCCCGGTACGCCGTCGCGGCCCTGACCGAATCCACCGTGCCCGCGGCGATCCAGCCGACGGCGGAGGTCGTCATGGCACACGTGGCCCGCACCCTCCACGACCGGCTACGGGCACGATGAGCGCGGCCGCATCGAAGACGCGCCGACCGACGTCCTACGCCCACCTGCCCAGGCGCGAAAGGGGCTAGTCCTTTCCGGTCCTCTGCGGGGTGAGGTCGAGGTCCGCGGTGGGGGTCCCGAGGGTGAGGGTGAAGAGGCCTTGGGGGTCGGGGGTGAGTTCGACGATCGTGCCGTTCGGGGTGAGGCCGACCTGGATGAACTGGTGGAAGGCGCGCATCTGGTCGGACGTCGGTTCAGTGATGCCGGTGAGGAGCGTCCATATGGCGGCGCGGATGAACAGGCCGTGGGAGAAGACCGCTGTGAGGCCGGGTTCGGGGCGGGCGGCCAGGGTGTCGAGCATCGCGCGGGCGCGTGAGACGAGGTCCTGGAAGGATTCGCCGTCACCGCCGTCCACGTGGGACGGGTCGGACCGCTTCCAGTAGGCCACTGCGTGGGGACGGCGTTCCTCGTTCGTGGTGTTCGGGCCGTGCAGTGAGCCGAGGTAGGTGAACTCCTGGACGGGCCACTCCTCATAGGGGACGTCCGGGAAGCGGGTGCGCGTCGGCATCGAGGTCTCGCGTGCGCGGACGAAGGTCGAGCTGACGATGAGGGACGGCGCGGAGGGGAACAGGGCGGCGACGCGGTCCGCCTGGCGGCGTCCGAGCGGGGTGAGCGGCGAGGCACCGGGGCCGTGGGAGGGGAGGCCGGCGTTCGACTCGCTCTCGCCGTGCCGGATCAGCCAGACGCGTCGGGGGGCGGTTTCAGGGTCCGTCACGCGGACAAGGCTGCCATATCGCCCACTGGGAATGATGGAGCGCATGGAGGTTCTGAGCAGTCGCATGCTGGTCCGTCCGGCCGATCCCGAGCGGGCGCGCCGCTTCTACAGGGACGTTCTCGGGCTGGCGGTGTACCGGGAGTTCGGCCCGCCGGACGATCCCGGCCTGGTGTTCTTCCTCGGCAACGGGTTCCTGGAGGTGTCGGGACGCGGGCCGGGGACGGCGGGCGAGGGCGCGCCGATGCTGTGGCTCCAGGTGCGGGACGTCCGGGCCGAGCACGCGCGCCTGGTCGATGCCGGGGTTCGGGTGGTGCGTGAGCCGCGCGCCGAGCCGTGGGGGCTGGTCGAGATGTGGATCGAGGATCCGGAGGGGATCCGGATCGTCATGGTCGAGATCCCGGAAGATCATCCGTTGCGGCGCGATCAACGCGGATGATCCTGGAAAACACTGGAAGTTACTGGAAGTCGCGGTACGCTCTCCCGCATGTCCGGATCACCCGGCTCCTCCCCTGACGTGCTGGAGGAGCGCATCGCCGAGCTGCGTGCGGCCGTCCGCCGCGCGGCGGCCGGCGGCGACCGGGAGGCCGCGCGGAGCCTGCGCACCGAACTGCGCCGGGCCGAGCAGGCGTGGGACGAGGCCGTCCTCGGCGGTGATCCCGTCATGGACTCCCCCACACCCGCTCAAGCACGCAGAGATGTCGGTGGAGTCGCGCGGGGGCTGGTGCCGGTGCGGGAGCAGGTCCATCAGGCTCTGACGCTGCTGGGCGTGCCCGCCGCGCCGAAGCTGATCGGCGCCGTCCACGGGGCGTTCTTTCCGGGAGAGATCCCGGCGACGCGGCTGACGAGCCTGCGGCGGGACGAGGAGCGGTCGTTCCGGTCCGCGCCGTATGCGCGTCCGTACTACCTGTGCGCGGCCTTGACCGCCGACCTGCTGGCCCCCGCGCGCGGGTTGCTGACGGTGAGCACGTGGCCGCTGCGGCAGCGCATCGTCGGTCCGCTCAGCGCCCGGGTGGACTTCCTCACGGCGGCGATCCGGGTGGCGGAACGCGCGAAAGGCACCGATACCGGACGGGACGCGGGCGTCCAGCGGCTGCTGTGGCGGTTCGCCGCCACCATTCCGGGGGCGACGGGCGGTACCGTCGGGACGGACGGTGCGGTGGAGCCGGCCGTGGTCGCCGAGGCGGCGCGGGCGGAGCTGGCCGTGCACCGCGACGCCGACGGGCGGGACCGCGCGGCGGCGGCGCGGCGCGCGGCGGACGCGCTGGACGACGCGTCACTGCTGTTCGGCGGCGGGCTGCGCGTCCTCCCCCGCCGGACGGCCACCGGCGACGGCCCCGGCGCGGGCCTGGGCACCGGCGACAACACGACCACAGGCGCGGGCGAGAGCCCGGGCGACACGACGAACCGGCGACGGCGATGAGCAGAGACGACGACCACACGGCGACCGACCTGTCCCACCTGCGCGGCGGCGAGACCGCCCGCAACCACGACGCCCGGACGATAGCGGCGCTGACCGCGAACCCGGGCTGCGCGCGGCGCGGGGTGATGGACGCCGCCGCGGTGGACAAGGACGCGGTCGCCCGGCATCTGGGGTTCGGCGCCCCGTTCGGGCAGTCGCAGTTCGCGATCACGCGCGGGAACGCCTTCGAGGCGCAGGTGAAGGCGGACGGCTGCGCCGAGCTGCTGGCGCTGCTGCGCGACGGGCTCGGGCTGGACATCCCTGAGGTCGCCTACGACGACCTGGAGTCGGTCGGCACCGAGAGCCGCGAGGTGCGGCACACCCGCACCCGGCACCTGATGGCGCGCGCCCTGGAGTCGGGCGAGGGCACGATGTTCGACCATCCGCTGCTGCGGCTGGACATCGCCGGGCAGCGCGCCTACCTGGAGCCGGACGTGATCGCGTTCCAGCTCGGGGGCCGGTTCCACGTCGTGGAGGTCAAGTCGTTCGCGGTCGTGGACGGGCAGGCCGAGCCGGAGCAGGTCGCGGCGGCGGCCCGGCAGTCGGCGGTGTACGTGCTGGCGCTGCGCGAGCTGGTCGCCGATCTCGGGCACGACCCGGAACGGGTGTCGCACGAGGTGTTCCTGGTGTGCCCGGAGAACTTCTCGAACCGGCCGACGGCCACGCCCGTGGACGTCCGGCCGCAGCTCGCGGTGGTGCGGCGGCAGCTCGCGCGGCTCACCCGCGCCGAGGACATCGCGCGCGACATGCCGGACGGGTTGACGTTCGCGCTCGACGACGCCCTGCCCGAGGCGGTGCGCTCGGTGGAGGCCCGGTACGCGCCCGAATGCATGTCGAGCTGCGAGATGGCGCTGTTCTGCCGGGACGAGGCACGTGCCTGTGGGGCCACGGGGACGCTCGGACGGTCCGTCCGGGATGAACTCGGCGGTGTGGACAGCGTCGTGACGGCGCTCGACCTCGCGCGGGGCGTCCGGGAGCCGTCGGAGGACATGGCCGAGACGGCCGAGCAGCTGCGCGTCGCCGCCCGGCTGCGCCATGAGGCGCTCGCGGCGGCTCCGGCTCCGGCCGTCCCGGCGCGTGACGCCGCGGCGCCGCTGGTCGGCGTCCCGGCGCACGGCGCCGGCGTTCTGGAGCGGACGGCGTGAGCACGCTCACCGCCCTCGCCCAGCTGGAGGCCATCGCGTCCGGGCGGGCGCAGCCGGTCGCGACCGTCCGGCACTGCCACCTCAGCGAGACGCCGCTGGTGATGATCCCGCTGAAGCTGGCGGGTGAGGCGGCGGCGCCGCTGGCGACGATGCTCGGCACCGACCGGAACGCTCCGACGCTGCTGGTCGTCCCGCAGCCGCGCAACCGGGACCTGCGGTTCGGGTACGCGGCGGAGCTGGCGAAGGCCGTCGTCGAGCACGTCGAGGCGGAGCGCGGCGCGACCGAGACGCTCGAGCCGTCCAAGGACGGCGAGGAGCGGTTCCGGTACGAGCGCGCGCCGCAGATCATCGTGCCGAACCGGGGCAGCGTGGGGTTCCTGCGGCTGCTGGGGCGGTCCACACGGTTCCGGAGCACCGAGGGCCCGTGGGCCGTCGATCCGGCCGTCCCGATGCTGGGCCGCTGGCTGACCTGGTTCGCCGACCGGAACGACCGTCCGGGGTCGTCGGTGCTGCTGACGCTGACCGAGACGCTGCGGCTGCACTGGGCGACCGGGCAGAGCTCGCTGGAGGACGGCAACCTCGCCGCGCTGATGGGCTGGATCGATCCGCCCGAGGGCATGGACGGGCCGTCCGCCGCCGCGCGCGCCGAGGATCCGGTGGTGAGCCCGCCCGCCGGTCCGGCGACCGACCCGACGTTCGACAACGAGGTGCTCGCCCCGGCGATCGCGGCGTTCGACGAGAGCGGCGGGGAGCCGCGCGCCGAGGAGCGGATCCGGGCGGCCGTCGCCTCGCAGCTCATCCCGACCTGGGACCTGGCCTGGCGCGCGCTGGACCTGCTGCGCGCCCTGCCCGAGGGCGCGAGCGTGCCGAAGCGCTGGGAGCGGGACCGCGACTCCTTCACCTACTTCCACCGCGAGTTCGCGGAGAGTCCGCCGCAGGCGAAGCTGGACGACGCGGTCCGCGCGGCGCGCCGCCTGCACGATCTGGAGCGTTCGCAGGAGTCCTACGAGGCGCAGCGCGCGTTCGACGATCCGCTGGTGATGGCCGAGCAGCGGCTCGCGGGCCAGGCGTTCGGCGGCATGGTCACCGAGTCCGAGCCGACCCGGCTGGACGAGTCGGGCAAGCGGCCGAAGCTGCGTCCGTACGTGCGGATCCGCACCGAGGACCCGGTCCGGCTCGACGAGGGCGCGACGGTCGTGAACGCCGCCCGTCCGGGGCTCAAGGGCAGGGTCGTGGAGATCGACGGTCAGGACGTCCTGCTCGAGCTGACCGGTGGGATGGGGCGCAAGCAGACTCCGGAGCCGGGCGTGGTGCCCGAGCCGGGGCAGCGGGTCGTGTTCACGTCCCGGACGGCCGACTCGTGGGGCGCGTCGAAGTTCCCCGAACGCGAGGACACCCCGTGGACGCACGGCGGGCCGCCCGCCGAGTACGAGCCGGCCGACGAGGACGCGACGGAGGTGTGGTCATGAGCGCCGCGGTGACCAGCCCGGCGGTGGAGGCGAACCGGGTCGTCGAGGCCGTCCTGGCCGATCTGGCGAAGGACCATCGCGGCGTCGTGGTGGACTCGCCGCCCGGCGCGGGCAAGTCGACGCTGGTCGTGCGGGCCGCCGCGCACCTGGCCCGCGCGGGCGAGCGGCTGATGATCGTGGCGCAGACGAACGAGCAGGTGGACGACCTGATCGATCGGATCGCCGAGGAGCACCCGGACCTGACGATCGGGCGGTTGTCGGCGGCGGGGTACGTGGCGTCCGAGCGTGTGACGGCGCACGCGGCGGTGCGGGTCGCGCTGAAGGCCGACGACATCGCCGACCGGACGATCGTGATCGCGACGGCCGCCAAGTGGGCGACGCTGACCGACGGGTCGTGGCCGTGGGCGATCGTGGACGAGGCGTACCAGATGCGCTCGGACATGCTGCTGCGCATCGCGGGCCGGTTCGAGCGGGCGCTGTTCGTGGGCGATCCGGGCCAGCTCGACCCGTTCTCCACGGTCGAGGTCGAGCGCTGGGCGGGCCTGTCCTGGGATCCGATGCGCAGCGCCGTGTCCGTCCTGCTCGCGCACAATCCGGAGCTTCCGGTGCACCGGCTGCCGGTGTCGTGGCGGCTTCCGGCGTCGGCGGCGCCGGTGGTGTCGCAGGCGTTCTACCCGTTCACCGGGTTCCGGTCGGGCACCGGCCCGCAGGACCGGCGGCTCGAGCTGGGCGCGGGCGGGATGGGCACGTCCTACGACCGCGCCGTCGAGGAGGCCGCGGCGTCCGGATGGGCGCTGTACGAGCTGCCCGCGCGGCACACGCTGCGCACGGACTCCGAGGCCGTCCAGGCGACGGCGGCGCTGGCCGTCCGGATGCTGCAGCGCGGCCCGGTGGCGCACTCCGAGCGCGGTGAGGCCCCGGTCGGGGCGGACCGGATCGCGGTCGGCGCGGCGCACCGCGACCAGGTCGCCGCGATCCGCCTCGCGCTCGGCCCGTACGCCGACGGCATCACCGTCGACACCGCCAACCGGTTGCAGGGCCGCGAGTACGACGTGACGGTGGTGCTGCACCCGCTGTCCGGACGGCGGGACGCGACCGCGTTCCACCTGGAGTCGGGGCGGCTGTGCGTGCTGGCGTCCCGGCACCGGCACGCGTGCCTGGTCGTCGCGCGCGCGGGCATCCCGGAGCTGCTGGACGCGCATCCGTCGGCGGAGCCGGTGCGGCTGGGCGTCCCGGTGAAGTTCCCGGACGGCTGGGAGGCGAACCAGGCGGTGCTCGCCCGGCTCGGGGAGCACCGCGTCCGCGCGGACGCCTGACCTGCTTCGCCGCGCCCGGCCCGTTTCGCCGGCCGCCGACCTGTTTCAGCGACCCGCGGTGGCCGCCCAGCGCCCGTTCGCGCGGGTGATCGTGACGGGATGGTCGAAGCAGGCGCTGACCAGCTCGGTCGTGAGCACCTCGTCGGCCGGGCCGGACGCCAGCACCGTGCCCTCGCGCAGCAGCATCGCGTGGCTGGTGGAGGCCGGCAGTTCCTCCAGGTGGTGCGTGACCAGCACGGTCGTGAGGTCCGGGCGGTTCTCGCGCAGGACGTCGATCGCGGTGAGCAGGCGTTCGCGGGCGGCGAGGTCGAGGCCGGTGGCGGGCTCGTCGAGCAGGAGCAGCGGCGGGTCCGGCATCAGCGCGCGGGCGATCAGCGTGCGGCCGCGTTCGCCCTGGGACAGGTTCGGCCAGCGGGCGTCGGCGCGGGGCGTGAGGCCCATGAGCGCGATCAGCTCGTCCGCGCGGGTCAGCTCGGCCTCTGAAGGGGTCCAGCGCGGGACGAGTTCGATGGTGCCGGTCGCGCCGGTGAGAACGATCTCCCGGACGGTCCGCGCCGACTCCAGGGGATGCCTGGGGTTGACCTGCCCTATACGCGCCCTTAGGTCGTGCACGTTCACCCGGCCGAGGCGGTGGCCGAGGATCTCGGCGGTGCCGCGCGTGGGGTGGGTGTAGGCGCCGAGGATGCCGAGCAGAGTGCTCTTGCCCGCGCCGTTCGGGCCGATCAGCGCCCAGTGCTCGCCGGTCAGGACGGTCATCGAGACCCGGTCGAGCAGCGTCCGGCCGGAGCGGACGAGTTCGATCTTGTCGGCGTTCAGGACGGCGTCGCGGGCGACGGGGACGAGGGGCACGGGCTACCTCCGGAGTTCGTGCTCCGCGGCGCGTGGACGGGCGCGATCGGCCACGAGGTGGGGGCTGAGGGGCACGAGACGGGGCGCGGCGCGTGGGCTGCGTGCGGAAACGGGGCCCTGCCGGGATCGCCGGGGCGCGGGCAGCACCGGAGACCCACGGTATCGGACGGCCCGCGGGCCCCTGGGCAACAGGGCCGAATCCGGGCAAGATCGAATCGTGTGGGGCAGGTACGCGGGCGGCCCGCTTCCGGATACTGTGAGATCGGTGCCTCAGCGATCAGGGGGAAGGCATGGAGGAGATCGGCTTCATGTGCGCCCGGTGCGGTGGGGAGGTGCACGACGTCACCCACAACCGCGAGGGCGCGCTCGACACCGTGGGCTACCGCCACAACCGCCGCGTGGAGCCCTGGGACCACGCGCTCGAACTGGCCGTCGGAACACCCGCCGACGCCGATCCGACCTGCGATTTCTGCGCCGCCCCGGACCCCAGCTGGCTCTACTACCCCACGCTCGACCCCGAGGCCACCGACATGTTCGAGGTCGAGCTCGACACCACCGACCTGTCCGACGACGACACCGCCGTCGCGGTGCTGAACATGCTGTACCCGTGGTTCGCCTGCGACACCTGCTCGGTCATGGTCGCCGACCGCAACATCGAACTGCTGATAGAGCGTGCGCTGGAGCGCCGTCCGGTCCCCGAGGGCGGTCCCGTGGACGAGGAGACGGTGCGCGCGCGGCTCAACGGGTCGCTTTCGGTGTTCTTCTCGACCCGTCCGGGACGTCCGCAGCCGTCCCGCGCGATCTGAGCCTTCTAGGTGTTTTGACCGAATTCTTAGTCTTTGGTAACCCTCGCTAGGATTCGACCATTCCATTCGATCTCGCGCGCGGGGGTTCCCACATGCTGGTGGAGGCTCGGTTCCACGGTCCGGACAATTCGGGCAACGGCGGCTATGTCGCCGGACTCCTGGCCGCCGAGGTCGCCCCCGCGGCCGCGCCCGAGGCGGTGCGGGTCGCGCTGCGCCTGCCGCCGCCGCTGGAGACCCCGCTGCGCGTGGCCGACGAGGACGGCGCCCGCGGCCACGTGACGCTCCGGGACGGAGACCGCCTGGTCGCCGAGGCCCGCGCGGACGTCTTCTCCTCCGACCCCGTCCCGGCGGTCGCGCCGGACGTCGCGGCCCGGGCCGCCGAGAAGTTCAACGCGGGCGGCGACCACCCGTTCCCCGGCTGCTTCGTGTGCGGGCCCGACCGCGCGCCCGGTGACGGCATGCGCCTCGCGCCCGGCCCGGTGGACGGGGTCGACGGCACGGTCGCCTGCCCCTGGACGCCGTGGGACGCCCCGACGTCCGCGCTCGTGTGGGCCGCGCTCGACTGCCCCGGCGGCTGGGCGTTCGACCCGGCGGGCAGCCGCCCCGCCGTCCTCGGCACCATGACCGCGCACGTGCACGAGCTGCCCGAGGAGGGCGAGCCGTGCGTGGCGGTGGGCTTCGCGCGGCGCCGGGAGGGCCGCAAGATGTTCGCGGGCAGCGCGGTCTACGGCGCGGACGGCCGGCTCATCGGCCGGGCCGAGCAGATCTGGATCGAGGTCGATCCCGAGCGCTTCCGCGGATAGCACCTCCCGGAACGGGGGGAATTCTCCCTGGCGAGACCCATGATCCGGAGTCGGACACGATGCCCGCCCGACGGATCGATTTCGGAAATGTGTCGCGCGGCACGGTTCGGGGCGGGGACAATCGCGTTGAATCTGAGCATCTGTGGCCAACGGAGGTCGGGCCCGATGACCGGAAACGCAGTCCTCATCCTCGCCGTGGCGGGACTCGCCGTCTACATGGGGATGACCTGGGAGCGCGCTCGGCGCGCCATGTTCGACGTCAGGCAGAGCAGGCGGCGGGTGACCAACCTGCGCGTCGCCGCCAGCAGGGAACGCGGGCACGCCATCTGGATCGTGGCGTGCACGGTGCTGGTGCTCGTCCTGATCGTCCGCTATCTGTAACGGAAACGACCGGTGCCGGGTGTTCACACCCGGCACCGGTCTTCGTTTTCGTCCGCCCGCGATGGGCGGTGCGGATCACGGCTTGTGGAAGAGCGGGTCCTCGCGGTCGTCAGGGCCGCGGCGGTGGCCGTTCAGCCCGTTGCCGTTGCCGGTCACGCCCGCGCTGCCCACGTAGGGCGTGCCGCCGGTGATGGAGGACGGGATGCCGACCGGGCCGGGCACCGGGGCCGCCATGGGCACGGCGTCCGCCTGCGGGTAGCCGCCGTTGGGCTCGGGCGGCGGCGGGTAGCCGCCGCTGTTCTGGTCGGCCGGCGGGTAGCCGTTGGACGGCTCGCCGGGCGGGTAGATGCCGCCGCCGTTCGCCGGAGGGACGGGAGGCATGCTCTCCGGGTAGGCCGGCGCGTCCGGCATGACAGGGGCGCCCGTCGCGTTCGGCGAGGGGCCCGCGGGCGGGCGGCCGGCGGGCAGGTTCGACGACAGCGTGTTGTGCGTGAACTGGTCTATCTGGCGGCGCGCCCGGTCGGCCTCGGCGCGCGCGGCGTCGCGTTCCTCGGCGAGCGCGGAGAGCGCGGCCTGCTGCTCGGCGACCGACTGCGACAGCTGCCGGACCTGCAGCGAGTGCTCGTTCAGCTTGCCGAGCAGGTCGTCGCGTTCGGCGAGAGCCTGGCTCGCCTGCTCGCGCACCGCGTCGCGCTCCTTCACCGCGTCCTCGGCGAGGGCCTTGGCGCGGACGGTCTCGGCCTCGGCCTCCGACTGCGCGCGCTGCGCGGCGGTGCGCTCGGCCTCGGCCTTGCTCGCGGACTGCATCGCGCGCTGGCGCTGCGCCTCGGTGTCGCGCATGGAGTTGCGCAGGTCCTCGGCGCCCTGCTTGGCGACGGCGGCCTCGACGCGCTGCTTCTCGGCGGCGCCCTCGGCCTCGGCGACCTTGGCGTGCTGGGCGACCAGGTCGGCGCGGGTGCTCTCGAGCGCGGCGAGCAGCTCGGTCTCGCGGGCGGCGATCCGGTCGCGCTCGCTCTCGGCGGCGAGCTTGGCGGTGACCGCCTGCTGGGCGATCTCGTGCGCCTCCTCCCACGCCTTCTGGGCGGCGTCCCGCTTGGCGGTGGCCTTCTTGGCCTCGTCGCGGGCCCGGGTGGCGTCCTTGTCGGCGGCGTCGGCGCGCTGCCGCGCGTGGTCGGACTCGTTCCGGGCGTCGTCGGCGCGGCGCTGCGAGGCGTCCCGCTCGCTCTGCGCGACGGACAGTTCGCGCGCGGCCTCGGCGCGCACCTCGGCGATGCGGCGTTCCACGCCGGCGACGCTCAGCTCGGCGCTCAGCGATCCGGCCAGCGCGTCGGCGGCCTGCTCGAGACGCTCGACCATCTCCCAGGTGGCCGCGACCTGGCCGGTGAGTCCGGGGGCGTCCCGGACGCGCTCGCGGCGCTCGCGCGCCTCGCGGATGCAGGCGCCCTCGTTGTCCGGGCAGTAGCGGATGGCGCGAGCGGCGCCGACCGGCTGCGGGACGGGACGTCCGCAGTTGGCGCACGGCCAGACCGTGACGGGGTCTCCCAGCCTGGCGACCTCGCCGCCCTCGGCGGTCCGGGCCACGGCGTCGCCGGAGGTCCCCCGCTCCGGAACACCCGAGTTGTCGCGCTCGTCACTGTTAGGCATGAGATGAACTTTACGCACTTCGGAGGGTGTCCGCAGGGGACTGGCGGGACGTGTGGGGACCACCACCCTCGAACGATCACCGATGGTGACGCGTTCGTGACCTCACCACCGGACAGAACCGCTTTGTCAGCTTCTGATGACGGCGAATGCTCACCAAGTGAGCATTCGCCACTGAATCAGCGGGCGATGTCCGGACGCCTTCGGACGTCAGGCGCCCGAAGGCCGAGCGTCCGCCTTGTCCGGTGTCGGCTCTGCGGCGGTCCGCAGGTCCTCACGGTGTGCGATCCAGCGCTCCATGACGGTGTCGAACTCGCGGCGGATGAACTCGAAGAACTCCGCGGACTCGGTGAGGCGCACTCCGGCCGGGGTGCGCGGGCCCAGCAGGTCGGCCCCCTCCAGCAGGCCCGCCGCCCACTTGCTGAGGGCGGCGTCGCGGCTGCTGAGGGCTCCCTGCCACGCGTCGTTCTCCACCCGGTAAAGGTCGCGGCGGGTGCCGGGATCGCGCTCGCGGGAGACCAGGTCGATCTGGGTCAGGTAGCGCACCGCGCCGGACACCGCCGCCGGGCTGATCCGCAGCTCGTCGCTCAACTCGGCAGCGGTGAGCGCACCACTGTCGGTGGCCAGCAGCGCGACGAAGACGCGTGCGGCCATGCGTGGCCACCCGGTATCGGCGAGAGACGACGCGAACCGCTCCACGAAGCGGAGCACGGCCTCCTCGTCACGTCCGGAACGCGTCCCGTCCGGCGCCTGCTCGTCGGCCACCCGGCATCAACTCCCCCACTCGAACACCCATCCGGTCGGTGGCGACCGGGGCTACGACACGCCAGTTTAGCGTATTCATTATGTTCACGAAATCGTGAATCTCGTGTAGATTGTGAATCATGAACGAGGTCATTTCCGTCTCCGGCCTGGTGAAGACCTTCGGCCGGACGCGCGCCCTCGACGGGCTCGACCTGACCGTGCGCCCCGGCGAGGTCCACGGCTTCCTCGGCCCGAACGGCGCCGGGAAGTCCACCACCATCCGCGTCCTGCTCGGCCTGCTGCGCGCCGACGCCGGGACCTCCCGACTGCTCGGCGGCGACCCGTGGCGCGACGCGACCACGCTGCACCGCAGGCTGGCCTACGTCCCGGGCGACGTCACCCTGTGGCCGAACCTCTCCGGAGGGGAGGTGATCGACCTGCTCGGACGGCTCCGCGGCGGCCTCGACCCGCGGCGGCGCGACGAGCTGCTCGAACGGTTCGAGCTCGACCCGAAGAAGAAGGGCCGCGCCTACTCCAAGGGCAACCGGCAGAAGGTCGCGCTCGTCGCGGCGCTCGCCTCGGACGCCGAACTGCTGATCCTGGACGAGCCGACCTCCGGCCTCGACCCGCTGATGGAGGAGGTCTTCCAGGAGTACATCCGCGCCGAGCGCGGCAGCGGACGCACCGTCCTGCTGTCGAGCCACATCCTCAGCGAGGTCGAGTCGCTCTGCGACCGGGTCACCATCATCCGCAAGGGCCGCACGGTCGAGACCGGGACGCTGAGCGAGCTGCGGCACCTCACCCGCACCTCGATCCGCGCCGAGCTCGCCGGCCCCCCGCACGGCCTGGCCGACCTGCCCGGGGTCCACGACCCCGACTTCAAGGACGGCATCTTCAAGTGCGAGGTCGAGACCGCGCAGCTGGACGGCCTGCTGCGCCGGCTCACCGAGATCGGCGTGCGCGGGCTGACCAGCCAGCCGCCGACGCTCGAGGAGCTGTTCCTCCGCCACTACCAGGACGACCTGAACGGGAACGGGAAGGCCGTGTCCGGCGGGTCGTCCGGCGGGAACGACGCGAAGGCGGGATCGCGATGACCGCGCTCGCCGGCACCGGCGCGCTGACCCGGCTCGCGCTCCGCCGCGACCGGATCATGATGCCGGTCTGGCTCTACGTGATCGTCATCATGGCGGCGTCGACGGCGGCGTCCACCAAGGGCCTCTACCCCGACCTCGCGTCCCGGGCGGAACTGGCGTCCAACACCAACGACACCCCGGCGCTGGTCGCGCTGTACGGGCGGGTCTACGACCCGACCTCCCTCGGCGCGGTGTCGATGCTCAAGCTCAACGTGCTGTGCGCGATCGCGGCCGCCGCGATGTCGATCATGCTGGTCGTCCGGCACACCCGGGCCGACGAGGAGAGCGGGCGGCTGGAGCTGGTCGGCGCGACCGCGGTCGGCCGCCGCGCGCCGCTGACCTCGGCGCTGACGGTCGTGCTGTCGGCGAACCTGGCGGTCGCCGTGCTGTGCGCGCTCGGCCTCACCATCGCCGGGCTGCCCGCCTCGGGCTCGGCCGCCGCCGGAGTGGCGTGGGGCGGCGTCGGGGTGACGTTCGGCGCGATCGCGGCCGTCATCGCGCAGCTCACCACGCACGCGCGCACCGCGACCGGCTACTCGTTCGCGGCGCTCGGCGCGTTCTACCTGATCCGGGCGCTGGGCGACGCGTCCGGCAGCGGCGGCCCGCGCTGGCTGTCCTGGCTGTCCCCGATCGGCTGGGGCCAGCAGTTCCGCCCATACGCGGGGAACCGCTGGTGGGTGCTCCTGATCATGGTCGCGTTCGCCGCGGTCATGACGGTCGCGGCGTACTCGCTGGTGTCCCGGCGCGACCTGGGCGCGGGCCTCCTGCCCGACCGGGAGGGCCCGGTCACCGCGGCCCCGCGGCTGCGCGGCGCGATCTCGCTGTGGTGGCGGCTCCAGCGCGGGTCGCTGCTCGGCTGGGCCATCGCGTTCCTGGTGCTGGGCGCGGTGCTCGGCGGCATCGCGTCCAATGTGGGGAACATGGCCAGCAGCCAGCAGGCGCACGACCTCATCACCAAGCTCGGCGGGGAGAAGGGCATCACCGACGCCTTCCTCGCGACCGACATGGTGTTCGCCTCGATCTTCGCGGCCGCGTTCGGCGTGCAGGCGGTCGGACGGCTGCGGGGCGAGGAGACCGGCCAGCGCACCGAGCCGGTGCTCGCGACCGGGGTGAGCCGGTGGCGCTGGGCCGCCGGGCCGGTGCTGATCGCGTTGCTGGGCGGAGTGCTCCTGCTGCTGATCACCGGTGTGGTCGGCGGCGCGGTCTACGCGGTGCAGAGCGGCGACGGCGCGCAGTTCGGACGGCTCGTCGGCGCGTCCCTGGTGCAGATCCCGGCGGCGTGGGTCGTGGTCGGCGTGGTCGTCCTCGGATACGGGCTGCTGCCCCGGCTCGCCGCGCTCGGCTGGGCCGTGCTGGTGGTGTTCCTGCTGCTCGGCGAGATGGGGCCGCTGCTGAAGCTGCCGCGGTGGGTCATGGACATCTCGCCGTTCGCGCACACGCCGAAGCTGCCGGGCACGACCTGGTCGGTCACCCCCCTGCTGGTGATGCTGGCGATCGCGGCGGTCCTCGTCGGGGCCGGTCTGTGGGCCTTCCGGCGGCGCGACATCACGTCCTGATTCCACGACGAAGGAAGGCGGCGGTGGCCTCGGGCCACCGCCGCCTTCGTGTCGTGCGCGCCTACGGCTGGATCTGGGCCATGGCCTTGCGGATGCGCTTGTCGGACACCGGGAAGCGGGTGCCGAGCTGCTGCGCGAACAGGCTCACCCGGTACTCCTCCAGCATCCAGCCGATCTGCGTGACGGCGTCGTCCTCGCGGCGGCCGGGCGGAAGGCGTCGCAGCAGGTTGTCGTACTCCTGCTGGAGCACCTGCACCTGGTTGGCGAGCATGCGGTCGCGTCCGGGGTTCTCCGGCAGCTTGTCCACCCGCACCTGCATGGCCCGGACGTAGCGGAGCAGGTCCGGCAGGCGCTGCGCACCCGTCGCCGTCACGAAGCCCGGCCCGACCAGCGCCGCGAGGCGGTCGCGGATCTCGGTGAGCGCGTGGACGAGCGTGAGGCTGGTGCTGCCGCGCATGCCCCGGTCGAGCTGGTGCGTGGCGGCGAGGATGCGTTCGACCTGGCCCACGATCGCGGCGGTCGTGTCGTACAGGTCGGCCCGGACGAGGTCGTAGAGGCGCGTGTAGCCCGCCTCGTCCCAGGCCGGTCCCCCGGCGTCGGCCATGAGCTTGTCGACGGCCGCGGAGACGCAGTCGTCGAACAGCTTGGGCACCGAACCGTGCGGGTTGTGGCTGAGCGCGAGCTTGGCCTGGTTGCCGAGGCGTCCCTGGATCTGTTTGGCCGGGGACTGCACGTTCAGCAGGATCATCCGGCGTGTGCCGTTCCACATGGCGCGGCGCTGCTCGGCCTCGGTCTCGTACATCCGGACGGCCGTGCTCTCGCCCTCGTCGGTGAGCGCGGGGAACGCCTTGACCTCGTACCCGGCCTGCTTGCGCTCGTAGGTGCGGGGCAGTTCGCCGAGTGTCCAGGACGTCAGGCCGTCCTTTTCAATGCCCTCCTTGGACGCGGCCTTGGACAGCGTGCCGCGCACCTTGACGGCGAGCTTCCGCTTGAGCGCGTCGAGGTCGGTGGACTCCTCGATGGTGCGCCTGCGCTCGTCCACGACGCGGAACGTCATGCGCAGGTGGGCGGGCAGGCGCGACAGGTCCCACGCCTCGTGGGCGACCGGGACGGACGTCAGCTGCGTCAGCTCGCGCTCCAGGGCGTCCAGCAGCGGCTCGGTGCGCGGCGAGACCCGCTCCAGGACGCGCCGGGCGAAGTCGGGCGCCGGGACGAAGTTGACCCGCAGCTGCTTGGGCAGCGAACGGATCAGCTCGGTCACCAGCTCGCGGCGCAGCCCCGGGACCTGCCAGTCGAAGCCGTCCGACTTGACCTGGTTCAGGATCTGCACCGGCACGTGGACGGTCACGCCGTCGGCGTCGGTGCCGGGTTCGAACTGGTAGGTCAGCCTCAGCCGCAGCGGGCCCTGCTGCCAGTGGTCGGGGTAGTCCGCCTCGGTGACCTGGTCGGCGGTCTTGTTGATGAGCATCGACTTCTCGAAGCCGAGACGGTCGGGCTCGGTGTGGCGGGCCTTCTTCCACCAGGTGTCGAAGTGGCGCCCGGACACGACGTCCTCGGGGACGCGCTCGTCGTAGAAGTCGAACAGCGTCTCGTCGTCCACGAGGATGTCGCGGCGGCGGGCGCGGTGCTCCAGCTCCTCGACCTCCTCGAGCAGGGCGCGGTTCTCGTGGAAGAACTTGTGGTGGGTCTCCCAGTCGCCCTCGACCAGCGCGTGCCGGATGAACAGCTCGCGTGACAGCTCGGGGTCGATGCGCCCGTAGTTGACGTTCCGCTGCGCGACGATCGGCACCCCGTACAGGGTGACCTTCTCGTACGCCATGACGGCCGCCTGCTTCTTCGACCAGTGCGGCTCGCTGTACTGCCGTTTGACCAGGTGCCCGGCGAGCGGCTCGATCCACTCGGGCTCGATCCTGGCGTTGACCCGCGCCCACAGCCGGGACGTCTCGACCAGCTCGGCCGACATGACCCAGCGCGGCGGCTTCTTGAACAGCGACGACCCGGGGAAGATCGCGAACTTGGCGTTCCGGGCGCCGAGGTACTCCTGCTGGCCGCGGCGGCGCGGACCGCCCTCGTCCTTCTTGTCGATGTCCTGCAGCCCGATGTGGGAGAGGAGACCGGCCAGGAGGGAGACGTGGATGCGCTCGGGGGCGGCGTCGGTGGTGTTCATGGTGACGCCGAGGGTCTTGGCGACCTGCTTGAGCTGGGTGTGCAGGTCCTGCCACTCGCGGATGCGCAGGAAGTGCAGGAAGTCGTTCTTGCAGGTGCGGCGGAACGCGCTGCCCGACAGCTCCCTCTGCTGCTCGCGCAGGTGGTTCCAGAGGTTCAGGTAGGCCAGGAAGTCCGACGTCGGGTCGGCGAACCGGCGGTGCTTCTCGTCGGCGGCCTGCTGGTGCTCGGCGGGACGCTCGCGCGGGTCCTGGATCGACAGGGCCGCGGCGATGATCAGCACCTCGCGGACGCAGCCGTTCTTGTCGGCCTCCAGGACCATCCGGCCGAGGCGCGGGTCCACGGGCAGCTGGGCGAGGCGGCGGCCGAGGACGGTGAGGCGCTTCTTCGGGTCCTTCTCGTCCGGGTCGATCGCGCCGAGCTCGTGCAGCAGGTCGACGCCGGCCTTGACGTTGCGGCGGTCCGGCGGCTCCACGAACGGGAACGCGGCGATGTCGCCGAGGCCGAGCGCGGTCATCTGCAGGATGACCGAGGCCAGGTTGGTGCGGAGGATCTCCGGGTCGGTGAACTCGGGGCGGGACTCGAAGTCCTCCTCGGAGTACAGCCGGATGCAGATGCCCTCCGACACTCGTCCGCAGCGGCCCTTGCGCTGGTTCGCCGACGCCTGCGACACCGGCTCGATCGGGAGGCGCTGCACCTTCAGCCGGTGGCTGTAGCGGGAGATGCGGGCGTTGCCCGGGTCCACGACGTACTTGATGCCGGGGACGGTCAGGGACGTCTCGGCCACGTTCGTCGCGAGGACGATCCGCCGTCCGCGATGGGACTGGAACACCCGGTGCTGCTCGGCCGACGACAGCCGCGCGTACAGCGGCAGCACCTCGTGATGGCCGCGCTTGTTCGCCAGATGCTTGGTGAGCGCGTCGGCGGTGTCGCGGATCTCGCGCTCGCCGGACAGGAACACCAGCACGTCGCCGGGGGCCTCGCGCTCCAGCTCGTCCACGGCGTCCACGATCGCCTGGACCTGGTCGCGGTCCGGATCGGCGGACGGGTCCTCGGGGTCGGCGACCGGCCGGTAGCGGACCTCGACGGGGTAGGTCCGGCCGGACACCTCCACGATCGGGGCGTCGTCGAAGTGCCGGGAGAACCGCTCGGGGTCGATGGTCGCCGAGGTGATGATCACCTTGAGATCGGGCCGCTTCGGCAGGATCTCCCGGAGGTACCCGAGCAGGAAGTCGATGTTGAGGCTGCGCTCGTGCGCCTCGTCGATGATCAGCGTGTCGTACTGGCGGAGCAGCCGGTCGGTCTGGATCTCGGCGAGCAGGATGCCGTCGGTCATCAGCTTGACCAGCGTGTCGTCGCTCGACCGGTCGGTGAACCGGATCTTGTACCCGACGGCCTGGCCCAGCTCGGTGCCGAGCTCCTCGGCGATGCGGTCGGCGACCGTGCGGGCGGCGAGCCGGCGCGGCTGGGTGTGGCCGATCGAGCCGAGCACGCCCCGGCCGAGCTCCAGGCAGATCTTGGGGAGCTGGGTGGTCTTGCCGGACCCGGTCTCACCCGCGACGATCACGACCTGGTGGTCGCGGATCGCGGCCGCGATGTCGTCCTTCTTCTGCGAGACCGGCAGCTCGGCGGGGTAGGTGACCGCCGGCACGACGGCACGACGGCGCTCGACCCGGCGGGCGGCGGCCTCGACCTCGGCGGCGATCTCGGTGGCCAGGCGGTCGCGCCGGTCGGCGTCCCGCATCTTGGCCGTGCCCTCGATCCGGCGGCGGAGCCTCTGCCGATCGCGCGGCATCAGCTCGGGCAGGCGCGCGCGCAAATCGGCGAGCGGCGAACTCACAGGCGTCGTCCTCATAATCGAACAGCAAGAATACGGACCGGGGGCACCGTAACCGTCCCGACCCCCGACGGCGAATCATTTTCCGGCCCGAGCAGGTGCAACGTCCACGCGGGCCGCCGCATTCCGGACGGGGACATAAGCCCGAAATCCGCCGTCATCGCCGAGGCCCTGCCATGGCGCGGGGGAATCGCTCATGATGAGGAGTCATGGAGACCCCTCCGTCGGCCGGTCGGTACCGGATCGACCGGCTCCTCGGTTCCGGCGCGTTCGCCATGGTCCACCTCGGCCACGACGCGGAGCTGAACTCGCCGGTGGCGATCAAGGTCCTGGCCGAGCACTGGGCCGACCGGGACGACGTCCGGGAGCGGTTCGTCCAGGAGGCGCGGCTGCTGCGCCGGGTGGACTCGCACCGGCTCGTCCAGGTGTTCGATATCGGCACGCTGGACGACGGCCGCCCCTACTTCGTGATGACCTACGCCGACCGGGGCACGGTCGAGGACCGGCTCGCGGCCGGGCCGCTGCCCGTCGGCGAGGCCCTGCGGCTCGCCCGCGAGGTCGCCCACGCCCTGGGCGACCTGCACGCGGCGGGCATCGTGCACCGGGACGTCAAACCCTCCAACGTCCTGCTGCACTCCGGACCGGGCCGGGACGAGCGGGTGATGATCTCCGATCTCGGCATCGCCCGGACCGGGGACC
This sequence comes from Spirillospora sp. NPDC052269, assembly GCF_040679435.1. NCBI lineage: Bacteria > Bacillati > Actinomycetota > Actinomycetes > Streptosporangiales > Thermomonosporaceae > Spirillospora > Spirillospora sp. NPDC052269. The sequence goes on along the minus strand of NZ_JBFAUU010000016.1, from coordinate 156,507 downwards.
GGCTGTCCAGCCTCACCCTGCCCGCCGGGTCGCCCGGCTACATGGCGCCCGAGCAGGCCGTGATCGACGGCGCTCCGGACCACCGCGCCGACGTCTTCGGCCTCGGCGCGCTGACCTACCACCTGCTGACGGGCGAGCCGCCGCGCCTGGACCCGCCGCCGCCCGGCTCGCTGCGTCCGGGCGTCCCGCCGTCGGTGGACGCGGTGGTCCTGCGCGCCCTGGCCTCCGACCGGGACGAGCGCTGGCCGTCCGCCGTGGGCTTCGAGGAGGCGCTGTCCCGGACGACCAGCAAGATCGAGACCGATCCGCTGCCGGAGTCCCGCACCCGCCGCTTCGGGCGGCGCCGACGCCGCCGGATCCTGCTGGCCGCCGCCGCGCTCGCGGTGGCCGTGGCCGGCGGAACCGGGACGCTTCTGGCGGTGGGCGGCGGGGGCGAGCTCGGGCTGGCGCAGCACACCAGCGGGAACGTCTCGGGGCCGGACGATCCGGGCGGCCGGTGGCTGCGCACCGACCGGGGCATTCCGGCGCAGTACCGCAGCCTGATCGTCCGGGCGGGGACGTGGTGCCGGCTGAGGGGGCTCAGCCCGGCGCTCATCGCGGCGATGCTCAAGGTCGAGAGCGACTTCAACGCGAAGCTGGCCGACCCGGTGAAGGACGAGTACGGCATCGCCCGATGGACACCGCACGTGCTGACCGCCTGGCAGCCGGGCGGCCTGAACAACCCCGAGCCGCGCCCGTCCGCCATCACCCCGAACCTGTCCATCCCCGCTGTGGGCAGGTTCCTCTGCTACTGGGGAAAGGACCTCGCGAACGTCCCGGGCGATCCGTCCCTGAACCTCGCCGCCACCTACCGCACGTCCTCCAAACGCGTCGTCGCCGCCAAGGGCCCACCGGCCAAATACCACGACTACGTCACCCAGGTCGGCCGCTACCTCGCCTACTACCGCCCGTCCTGATCAGCTAGGAGGCGCCGTAGACGGGTTCGGGGGTGGGGGCTTGGGCCAGGAGGACGGTGACGGCTTCGCCGATTTCGGAGGGGTTCCAGCGGGAGCGCTTGTCGATGGACGGGCCGTGGCGGAAGGCGTCCATGACGCAGATGCGGCCGCCTTCGGTTTCGAAGACGCGGCCGGTGACGGCGCGGGACTCGGTGGAGCCCAGCCAGACGACCAGGGGTGACACGTTGTCGGGGGCCATGGCGTCGAACTCGCCTTCGGCGGGTCGGGCCATGGTCTGGGCGAAGACCTCTTCGGTCATGCGGGTGCGGGCGGCGGGGGCGATGGCGTTGACGGTCACGCCGTAGCGGGCGAGTTCGGCGGACGCGACGAGGGTGAGGCCGACGATGCCCGCCTTGGCGGCCGAGTAGTTGCCCTGGCCGACGCTGCCGAGCAGGCCCGCGCCGGACGAGGTGTTGATCACGCGGGCGTCGACGGGGTTCCCCGCCTTGCTCTGCGCGCGCCAGTGCAGGCCCGCGTGCTTCAGCGGCAGGAAGTGGCCCTTGAGGTGGACGCGGACGACGGCGTCCCACTCGTCCTCGGAGAGGTTGACCAGCATCCGGTCGCGGAGGAAGCCGGCGTTGTTGACCAGGACGTCCAGGCCGCCGAAGGTGTCGACGGCGAGGGCGACCAGGGCCTTCGCGCCGTCCTCGGTGGCGATGTCGTGGGGGCTGGCGACGGCCTGTCCGCCGAGCTTCTCGATCTCGGTCACCACGTCGCGGGCGGGGCCGGAGGCGGCGTCGCCGGTGCCGTCGCGGGCCACGCCGAGGTCGTTGACGACGACCTTCGCGCCCTGCCGGGCGAACTCCAGGGCGTGGGCGCGGCCGAGTCCGCGCCCGGCGCCGGTGACGATGACGACGCGGTCCTTGCAGATCATCGAGACTCCTTCAGGTGCGGTTCACGGTGGCGGCGTCCAGGAAGGCGGGACGCTCTCCCCCGCCGTGCAGCAGCAGGGACGAGCCGCTGACGTAGCCCGCGAGCGGCGAGGCGAGGAAGACGCAGGCCGCGCCGACGTCGGCGGGATCGGCGAGGCGGCCGAGCGGGACGGTCCCGGCGACGGCGGCGACGCCGTCCTCGCCGCCGTAGTGCAGGTGGGAGCTCTCGGTGCGGACCATCCCGAGGGTGACGGTGTTGACCCTGATCTCCGGGGCCCATTCGACGGCGAGGCTGGTCGCCAGGCTGGCCAGGCCCGCCTTGGCGGCGCCGTAGGCGGCGGTGCCGGGCGAGGGGCGGACGCCGCTGACGCTGCCGATCATGATGATCGATCCGCCCTCGGCCATGCGGGGGTGGACGGCCCGGGACATGACCAGGGCGGAGATCAGGTTCAACTCGATGATCTTGATGTGGCGGCGCACGTCGCCGTCCGCGACGGGCTGGAACGGGGTGCCGCCCGCGTTGTTGACCAGCACGTCGACGCGGTCGAGGCCGCCTGCGAACGCCTGGGCGGCGTCGGGGTCGCGGACGTCCAGGGCGGCGAAGCGGGCACGCCGGCCGTCCACCTCGGGGAGTTCGTCCGGCTCGTGGCGGGCGACGGCGACGACGTCCGCGCCCGCGGCGAGGAACGCGCGGGTGATGCCGAGTCCGACGCCTCGCACGCCGCCGGTGACGACGGCCGTGCGTCCGGTGAGGTCGAGCTTCGGGTGCGGCATTGCGTCCTCCCCGCGGTGGCCTCTACGGTCAGTTCTAACAAATGTTTGGTGGAAAGGTAGCGCATGGGAGTCTCCACCACGACCCACGAGTCCGGCGTAGCGGAGATCGTCGTCGCCGCTCCGCCGGTGAACGCGCTGACGGTGGCGGGCTGGCACGAGCTGGCGGACGCGCTGCTCGCGGCCGGGCGCGACCCGCGGGTCGGCGCGGTGGTGCTGCGCGCCGAGGGCCGCGGCTTCAACGCGGGCGTCGACATCAAGGAGATGCAGCGGACGGACGGCCACACCGCGCTGGTGGGGGCGAACCGGGGCTGCTTCGCGGCGTTCGCGGCCGTCTACGACTGCGAGGTGCCGGTCGTGGCGGCCGTCCACGGGTACTGCCTGGGCGGCGGGATCGGGCTGGCGGGCAACGCCGACATCGTCGTGGCGTCCGAGGACGCCTACTTCGGGCTGCCCGAGGTCGACCGGGGCGCGCTCGGCGCGGCCACGCATCTGGCACGGCTCGTCCCGCAGCACCTCATGCGGGCGATGGTCTACACGTGCCGCAACGTGACCGCGGACGAGCTGCACCGGCACGGCTCGGTGCTGGAGGTCGTCCCGCCGGACGAGCTGCGCGGCAAGGCGATGGAGGTCGCCGAGAACATCGCGGCCAAGGACCGGTACGTCATCCGGCGGGCGAAGGAGTCGCTGAACGGCATCGACCCGGTCGACGTGAAGCGGTCCTACCGGTACGAGCAGGGCTTCACGTTCGAGTTGAACCTCGTCGGCGCGGGCGACCGGGCTCGGGACGAGTTCGTCGAGAGGGGGGCACGCTGATGGGCTCCAAGGTGATGTCGATCGACGACGTCGTCGGCTCGCTGTCGGACGGGATGACGGTCGGGATCGGCGGCTGGGGGTCGCGGCGCAAGCCGATGGCGCTGGTCCGGGCGATCTGCCGCTCGTCCCTGCGGGACCTGACCGTGGTGTCCTACGGCGGTCCGGACGTGGGGCTGCTGTGCGCGGCGGGGAAGGTCCGGCGGCTGGTCACGGCGTTCGTCACGCTCGACACGATCCCGCTCGAGCCGCACTTCCGCGCGGCCCGGCAGGACGGCGCGATCGAGCTGACCGAGTACGGCGAGGGCATGTTCATGTTCGGCCTGTACGCGGCGGCGCACAGGCTGCCGTTCCTACCGACGCCGGCCGGGCTCGGCTCGGACGTCATGCGCGTGAACCCGTCGCTGAGGACCGTCCGGTCGCCGTACGGGGACGAGGAGCTGGTCGCGGTCCCGGCGCTGACGATGGACGTCGCGCTGGTGCACATGAACCGGGCCGACGCGCGCGGCAACGCGCAGTACCTCGGCCCCGACCCGTACATGGACGACCTGTTCGTGAAGGCCGCCAGGAGGTCGTACGTGTCGTGCGAGCGGCTCGTCGACACCTCCGACCTGCTGAAGGAGGGCCCGCTCCAGTCGCTGCTGATCAGCCGGGCGCACGTCGCGGGGGTCGTGGAGACGCCGAACGGCGCGCACTTCACCACCTGCGAGCCCGACCACGGACGCGACGAGGCGTTCCAGAGGCTGTACGCGAAGTCCGCCGCCGATCCGGCCGCGTGGGCGGCGTTCGGGGAGCGGTTCCTGTCCGGCGACGAGGCCGCCTACCAGGACGCGGTGCGGGCGTTCCGAGAGGAGTCATCGCGATGACGGATGCTTCGCGCGCCGAGGTGTGCGCGGTGGCCTGTGCCGAGCTGTTCCGCGGGGACGGCGAGATCGTGGCGGCGGCTGTCGCCGGGTTCGTCCCGATGCTCGGCTCGCGGCTCGCCCGCGCGACGTTCGAGCCCGACCTGCTGACCACCGACGGCGGGCCGGTGCTGTCGGCCGAGCCGACGCCGCTCGGGTCGTCCGCGACGGAGATCGAGGGCTGGCTGACATTCCGCGACCATCTGTGGCTCGTGCTGAACGGGCGGCGGCACGTGGTGATGGGCCCAAGCCAGATCGACGCGTTCGGCAACATGAACATCTCCGCGATCGGCGACTGGGCGAAGCCGTCGCGGCAGCTGCTCGGATCGCGCGGCGGACCCGGCAACACACGCCTGAACCCGACGAGCTACTGGGTGCCGAGGCACTCGACGCGCGTGTTCACCGAGAAGGTCGACTTCGTGAGCGGTGTCGGCTGGGATCGCGGCGCGCACGAGATCCGCGCCGTGGTGACCAACCTGGGCGTGCTCGACTTCGCGACGCCGGACCGCCGGATGCGGCTGCGGACCGTCCACCCGGGCGTGCGGGTGGACGAGGTGGTGGCGGCGACCGGGTTCGAGCTGGCGATCCCGGACGAGGTGCCCGAGACGCGCCTCCCGACCGCCGAGGAACTGCGGATCATGCGCGAGGTGCTGGACCCGAAGGGCCTGCGCGACCGCGAGGTCCCGGCATGACCGCGGAGCGCGGGACCACAGAGCGCGTGCTCGAGACGCCGCTGACCCGGCTGGTCGGCGTGCGGCATCCGGTCGTGCAGACGGGGATGGGCTGGGTCGCCGGTCCGCGCCTGGTCTCGTCCGTCGCGAACGCGGGCGGCCTCGGGATCCTGGCGTCGGCGACGATGACGCTCGAGCAGCTGCGGCTGGCCGTCCACGAGGTGCGGGACCGCACGGACGCGCCGTTCGGCGTGAACCTGCGCGCGGACGCGGGCGACGCGGGCGACCGCATCGACCTGCTCATCAAGGAGGGCGTGAAGGTCGCGTCGTTCGCGCTGGCGCCGCGCCGGGAGCTGATCGCGAAGCTGAAGGACGCGGGCGTGGTGGTGATCCCCTCGGTGGGGGCGCGGCGGCACGCGGAGAAGGTCGCCGCGTGGGGCGCGGACGCGGTGCTGGTGCAGGGCGGCGAGGGCGGCGGGCACACCGGCCCGGTCGCGACGACGCTGCTGCTCCCCCAGGTCGTGGACGCGGTGGACGTCCCTGTCATCGCGGCGGGCGGGTTCTTCGACGGGCGCGGGCTCGCGGCTGCGCTCGCCTACGGCGCGTCCGGGGTGGCGATGGGCACGCGGTTCCTGCTGACGTCCGACTCCTCCGTCCCGGAGGAGGTGAAGAAGGTCTACCTCGGCACGACCGAGACCGTCGTGACGCGGCAGGTCGACGGGATGCCGCACCGCGTGCTGCGCACCGACCTGGTGAACGGGCTGGAGGGCGCGGGACGGGTGTCCGGGCTCGTCCGGGCGCTGCGGAACGCGGCCCGGTTCAGGAGGATCTCCGGGATGTCGTGGCGGGCGATGCTCGCCGACGGGAAGGCGATGAAGCACGGCAAGGACCTGTCGTGGTCGCAGGTGCTGATGGCGGCGAACACGCCGATGCTGCTGAAGGCCGCGATGGTGGACGGCCGTCCGGATCTGGGCGTGATGGCGTCCGGGCAGGTCGTCGCGGTGATCGACGACCTGCCGGGCTGCGCGGAGCTGATCGGCGGGATCGTGGCGCAGGCCGCCGAGGTGCTGGCGCGGCAGCCGTCCTACCTGGTGCGCTGAACGCGCCCGGGGTCCCTCAGAGCTCGTCGCCGCCGACGGCGCGGCTGTCGAGGCCGTTCAGGAGCAGGTCGAGACCGCGCCGGAACTCCTCGTGCGCCGAGATCGCGCGGGCCATGCTCCCGGCCGCCGACATGTGCGGGAACTCCTCCTGCGGGAGGGCGGCTATCGCGTCGGTTCCGGGCCCGGACAGCGGGCCGAGGTGCTCGAGCTGGATCGCGCCGATGATGTAGGCGGTCACGCCGCGCAGCGCGATGACCCGCGCGTCGCCGCCGAACCCAGCGTCCGCGAGGACCCCGAGCATGGTCTCCGACCAGCGCAGCAGCGTCGGCGAGCGGTGCCGGTAGACGGGCGTCAGCGGGATGACCTCGGGATGCGCGCCGACGGTGAGCCGGATCCGCTCGACCAGCGCGGCGACCCGGTCGCGCCACGGGCCGTCCGGGGGCGGACTCGTGTCCATGCCGGACATCACGTGCTCGACGACGAGGCCCTCGATGTCGTCGCGGCCGTCGACGTAGCGGTAGAGCGCCATCGTGCTGACGCCGATCTCCTTGGCGACCGCGCGCATGGACAGCGCGGAGAGGCCGTCGCGGTCGACGACGGTGAGCGCGGCGGCGGCGACCTGCGGCCGGGTGAGTGAGCGTGGGCGCGGCATGGGACTTGACAGCGTACGCCCTACGCCTACGCTTGTAAGCGTATGGCGTACACCTACGAGGGAGGAACCTCCTTGCGCACCTACGAGCTGACGTCCGCGACCGGCGGGCTGATCCCGATTCCGGACCCGGACCACGTCGTCCACCTGCAGTTCCGCCGCTTCGCGGGCTGCCCGGTCTGCAACCTGCACCTGCGCTCGTTCGCCGTCCGGCACGCCGAGATCGAGGCGGCGGGTGTCCGCGAGGTGGTCGTCTTCCACTCGCCCGCCGACGAGCTGCGCGAGTACGTCGCCGACCTGCCGTTCGACGCGATCCCCGACCCGGATCGCGAGCTCTACGTGGACTTCGGCGTCGAGTCGAGGCCGCGCGCGCTGCTCGACCCGCGCGTGTGGCCGACGATCGTCCGCGCCGTGGTGGCCGGTCGGCTCCGCCGCGACAAGCTGCCCGCCAACCGTCCGAACGGCGGACGGTTCGGCCTGCCCGGCGACTTCCTCATCGGCCCGGACGGCTCGGTGCTGGCGAGCAAGCTCGGCGTCCACGCCAATGACCAGTGGTCGGTGGACGAGATGCTGGCCCTCACGAGGCCCGCGTGGATCTCGCTCGCGCAGCGAGCATGACGATCACCGCGCACGGGACGACCAGCACGCCCAGCGCGGGCCCGAACCGCGTCAAGGACGAGCCCGGGGAGGCGGCCGTACCGAGCAGGGCGGAGCCGAGCGCGAGGATCCCGATCTGGCCGAGGTTCTGGCTGGTCTGCATCGCGCTTCCCGCGTAGCCGGTCCGTCCGGACGGCGCGTGCGCGAGCGACAGGACGGTCAGCGTCGGCGCGGTCATCCCCATACCGACGGCCGCGACGACCAGTGAGGACGCCGGAATCCAGGCGGGCAGCCCGGCCGCTGTCGCGATCGCCGCACCGCCGGTCGCGACGGCGAGCAGCACGGCGCCGGCGGCCACGAGCAGATGCCGGGGGTGGTCGGCCAGGTAGCGGCTCTGCGCCCAGGAGGAGATGGCCCACGCGACGGCCGATCCGGTGAAGGCCAGGCCGGCGACGGCGGGCGGGACGTTTCCGTCCAGGTTCAGCAGCAGCGGGACCATGGCCTCGAGCGTGAAGAACGTCCCCGACGCCAGGCCGTTCATCAGCACCGTCGCGGGCAGCCCGGACGCGGCGCGCCACGTGCCCGGCGGCAGCATCCGCCGCACGAACGCGGCGAGCACGAGCAGGGCCGCGATCCCGCAGGCCAGGTGGACGGCGCTCCGTCCGGACAGCGCGTACTGCCCGAGCCCGGCTCCGACGCTCACCGCCAGGGCCACGATCAGGCCGGGGCCTTCGGCCTTCCCGGTCGTCGCGTCCCGCCGCGGCAGCCTTCCCAGCAGGACGATCACCGCGAGGCCGGGCAGCAGCATCAGCGCCGCGAGGCCGAGGAACACCCAGCGCCACGACCACCAGGAGACGACCAGTCCGGCGAGCGGCGGGCCCGCCAGCGAGGGCCCGACCCAGGCGGCGCTCAGCAGGGCGAGGGCCCGGGGCCGCAGCCGGTCCGGAAAGGTCTGCCCGATCGCGGCGTTGGTGGCGACCACGATCATCCCGGCGGACACACCGTCCAGGAAGCGTCCGGCTGCGAGCTGCCAGACCGTCCCCGCCGTCCCGGACACCACCAGGGTCGCGACGGCCAGCGCGAGCCCCGCCGCGAGCGGACGTCCCGGGCCGGACCGGTCCGACCAGGCGCCGCCGATCACCCCGCCGACCAGGCCCGCCGCCACGAACGCGCTCGCGACCAGCGGGTACAGCCACAGTCCGTCGAGCGCGCGGACGGCGATCGGCAGGGTCGGGACGACCGCGAGCCCGGAGAGCGCCGTGAGCACGGTCAGCGCGGTGAAGGCCGCGACCGGGGCGGCGTACTCCCCCGCGAACAGCCGCTCCGGCGCCGCCGTGCCGCCGCTGGTGCCGCTGGTTCCGATGCCGTCCCGGAGCCGCACGTCCCACTCCTGTTTTTTTAGGAAACTTTCTTGACAGATGGACGCTAGGGATGCCGTCCGGCCGCTGTCAACGGGGTTTCCGTCCCCGGCGCTCAGGAGCGGACGGCGAGGACGAGCTTGCCCGTGGTCGAGCCCGACTCGATCCGGCGGTGCGCCTCGGCCGCCTTCTCCAGCGGCATCTCCTCCACCTGGACACGCAGGTCGCCGGACGCGACGGCGGCGACCGCCCGGCGCAGCGCGCGGCCCGCCTCCGCCGGGTACAGGGCGCTGAACGCCGCGAGGTTGAACCCCGAGACGGTCTTGCTGGAGATCCACAGCTCGTTCGGCGACACCGGGACGTCGTCCGCGCCGGACGCGTTGCCCATCGCGATCAGCCGTCCGAACGGGGCCAGGGCCGCAAGGCTCGTGCGCCGGGCCTGGCCGCCGACCATGTCGGCGATGATGTCGAAGCCCGCGCCGCCGGTCAGCTCGTCGACGCGTCCGGGCAGTTCGTCGCGCAGGAGGACGTGCTCCACGCCCAGTTCGCGGACGGCGTCGGCCTTGGCCTGGCTGCCGACCGTCCCGACGACCGTGCCCGCGCCCAGAAGCCGCGCGACCTGCACGAGCTGGCTGCCGACGCCCCCGGCGGCGGCGTGGACGAGGACGCGTTCACCGGGCGCGATCCGGGCGATCCGGTCCAGGACGAGGTGGGCGGTGGTGCTGTTGGACGGGACGGCGGCCGCGACCGCGAGGTCCAGGCCGTTCAGCGGCGCGACCAGGTCGGCGGAGGTGACGGCGACCTCGGCGTACCCGCCGCTGTTCACGATCGTCAGCGCGGCGACGGGCTCGCCGACGCGCAGCCCGTCGACGCCCGCGCCGAGCGCCCGGATCCGCCCGGAGACCTCGATGCCCGGGACGAACGGCAGCGGCACGTCGGCGATGCCGCGCCGGTACAGGACCTCGGCGAAGTTGGCGCCCGCGTACTCGACGTCGATCGACACCTGGCCGGGGCCCGGCTCGGGCACCGCGACATCGTCGAGGCGCAGGACGTCGGCGTCGCCGAACTCGGGGATGGTGATGGCCTTCATGGCGGTGGTTCCTTTCGAGCTTCGAGCTTCGGGCTTTGGGGGTTCGGGCGTCAGGCGGGGATGGAGGAGACCAGGCCGCCGTCGACGACGAGGTCCTGGCCGGTGATGTAGGACGCGTCGTCGGAGGCGAGGAAGGCGACGGCGCGGGCGACGTCCTCGGAGGTGCCGAGCCGACCGGTGACGACCTGCCCCGCGTAGACGGCGGCCTCCTCGTCGGTCGGGGCGGCGCCACGGAACATCGGGGTGTCGATGTAGCCGGGGCTGACCGAGTTGACCCGGATCTTCCGGTCCGCGAGGTCGCTGGACAGCGTCTGGGCGAGGTTGAGCACGGCGGCCTTGGACGCCGAGTACACCGACGCGGCGGCCATGCCCCGGTACAGGGTCCAGGACGCGTTGACCACGACCGATCCGCCGCCGGTCATCAGCGGGACGGCCTTCTGGATCGTGAAGTACACGCCCTTGAAGTTGGTGCCGACGACCTGGTCGAAGTCGTCCTCGGTGACCTCGGCGCTGCGCGCGAAGGCCCCGACGCCCGCGTTGGCGAACACCACGTCGAGCCGTCCGAACCGCTCACGGATCCGCTCGACGAGGGCGTCCAGGTCGGCGAGGTTCGCGGCGTCCGCGCGGACGGCCAGCAGGCGGTCGCCGGCGTCCAGGTCCTTGGCGGCGGCGTCCAGGCGGGCCTGGTCGCGGCCGGTGATGACCACCTGGGCGCCCTCGTCCAGCAGGAGCCGGGCGGTCGCGAGACCCATGCCGCTGGTGCCGCCGCTGATCAGAGCCGTCTTGTTCGTGAAGCGCTTCGTCATGCCGACAAGACTGCCGCCGGGCGGCGGAACCCGGCAGTGTCGGCTCATCCTGGGTGTGGCACCACCACCCTCAGGGGGCCGGCCGGCGGAGGGTCAGCTGGCCTCCACCAGGCGCGGGCCGTCACTCATCAGCTTCGCCAGGCGTTCCATCGTCCCGGTCTCGGGGCGCGGGTTGTGCAGGACGAGGTTCAGGCCCGGATGGTCCGGCAGGGGCAGCAGCGTGGCGTCGAAGACCAGCTCGCCGACCTCGGGATGCCGGATCGCCTTGGTCGCGGCGGCGCCCGTGCTCACGTCGTGCCGCTCCCAGAGCTCGGCGAACTCGGGGCAGACGGCGGCGAGGTCGGCGGCGATCCGGGGGAACTCGGGGTCGTCCGCGTAGCGGGCCATGTCGGAGCGGAACCGTCCGACGACGTCCGGCGCGTTGCGATCCCAGAGGGTGTTCGTCGACCGGAAGCGGGCGTTGGTGAAGTAGCTGACCAGGCAGTTGTGGTCGGTGTCGCCGTAGCCGAACACCACGCGCGCGGCGTCGTTGACGGCCTGGAAGCCCCAGTGCCGGTCCTGGATGTAGGCGGGACGCGGCGCCCAGGCGTCCAGGACGCGGAGCAGCTCGGGCGACACCGGGACGGCCGGGAGTGCCTCGGCGCGCGGCGGGTTCAGCCCGGCGAGCAGGTACAGGTGCTCGCGTTCGGCCCCGTCCAGGCGCAGGGCCCGGGCGATCGCGTCGAGGACGTCCTCGGAGACCCGGATGTCGCGGCCCTGCTCGAGCCAGGTGTACCAGGACACCCCGACCCCGGCGAGGACGGCGACCTCCTCGCGGCGCAGGCCGGGCGTGCGGCGGCGTCCGGCGTCGGGCATGCCGACGTCGGCGGGGGTGAGCCGGGCGCGGCGGGTGCGCAGGAACTCGCGCAGGCCGTCGCGGCGGCGCTCGTCCGAATCAAAGGACATCTCGGCCATACCGGAACCCTAACCATGCTCGGCGAGCGGCCCGCGCCGAACCCCCGGCCGATCTCGGCGCGCGACCTGCGCCGAACCCCTGACCGTCCTCAGCGGGCGGCCTGCGCCGGAACCCTAGCCGTCCTCGGCGAGCAGCCGGCGACCGATGACCATCTTCTGGATGTCGGCGGTGCCCTCGCCGATGAGCAGCATCGGCGCCTCCCGGTACAGCCGCTCGATCTCGTACTCCTTGGAGTAGCCGTAGCCGCCGTGGATGCGGAAGGCGTCCTCGACGACCTCCTTGCAGTACTCGCCCGCCAGGTACTTGGCCATGCCCGCCTCCAGGTCGTTGCGGTCGCCGCCGTCCTTGCGGCGGGCCGCCATGACCGTCATCTGGTGGGCGGCCTCGACCTTGGTGGCCATCTCGGCGAGCCGGAACAGCACGGCCTGGTGCTCGGCGATCGGCTTCCCGAACGTCTCGCGGCGGCGCGCGTAGTCCACTGCAAGCTCGTAGGCGCGGCGGGCGACGCCGCAGGCGCGGGCGGCGACGTTGACGCGGCCGACCTCCACGCCGTCCATCATCTGGTAGAAACCGCGTCCGGGCTCGCCGCCGAGGATCCGACCGGCCGCGATGCGGTACCCGTCGAACAGCAGCTCGGTCGTGTCGACGCCCTTGTACCCCATCTTCGCGATCTTCCCGGGGACGGTCAGCCCCGGCGCGACCTCGCCGAAGCCGGGCTCCTTGTCCACCAGGAAGGTCGTCATGCCCCGGTGCCCGGCGTCCGGATCGGTCTTGACCAGCGTCGCGACCAGGTGGGACGTGCCGCCGTTGGTCAGCCACATCTTCTGCCCGGTGATCAGGTAGTCGTCCCCGTCCGGGACGGCCCGGGTGCGCAGCGCCGCGACGTCCGACCCGCATTCGGGCTCCGACATCGAGAACGCGCCGCGCACCTCGCCGGCCGCCATGCGCGGCAGGTAGTGCGCCCGCTGGGCGTCCGTGCCGTGGTGGGCGATCATCCAGGCGACGATGAAGTGCGTGTTGACGATGCCGGACACGCTCATCCAGCCGCGCGACAGCTCCTCCACGACCAGCGCGTAGGTGAGCAGGGACTCCCCCAGCCCGCCGAACTCCTCAGGGATCGTCAGCCCGAACAGGCCGAGCCGCCGCATCCCCTCGACGATCTCCTCCGGGTAGGCGTCGGCGTGCTCCAGCCCGGTCGCGACGGGCAGGATCTCCTTCTCCGCGAACGCCCGCACGGTCGCGACGATCTCCCGCTGCTCCCCGGTCAGCCCGAACGTCTGCTGCAGCCGTCCCGTCGCATGAAGCCGCCCCATCGCACACCCTCCGCCGCAAGTGCCCGCTTACGTCAGCGTCACCCTACGAGAAGGTGGCCGTGAGCGCCGACACCGGCCCCGAGGCGTACGCCGCGCCGATCACGGCCAGCTCGCCGTCCGGATGCCCGACCACCGCGACCGGCTGGCCCGCGTACACCGGACGCCGCGCCCGGAAGGAGAACTCGGTCACCTTGTGCCCGGCCAGGCGCGGCAGCTCCAGCAGCAGGATCGCCAGCAGCGGCCCGTGGACGACCAGCCCGGCATGCCCCTCGACGTTGGTCGCGTAGTCCTCGTCGTAGTGGATGCGGTGCGCGTTGTAGGTCAGCGCGCTGAACCGGAACAGCAGCACCGGGTCGGCGATGAACGTCGTCCGCCACGGCGTCTTGTTCAGCACCGGCTCCTTGTAGGACGGCTCGGGCGGCGCCGAGTCCGGCGCGCCGGAGCGGTACATCAGATCCTGCTCCTCGACGGCGATCTTCTGCCCGTCGCGCAGGAACGTCTGCCGGACGGTCACGAACAGCAGCTCGCCCGTCCGCCCCTGCTTGATGTTCGCGGCGACCATCTCGTCCCGGCGGGTCACGGTGTCGCCGACGCGCAGCGGCTCGCGCTGCAGGAACCGGCCCCCGGCGAACATGCGGCGGCGGTTCGGGATCGGCGGCAGGAACCGCCCCTCGGCCGGATGCCCGTCCGGTCCGAGCACATCCTGCGGGGGACGCTCCAGGAAGTACAGCCACTGCCACAGCGGCGGCAGCTCCTCGCCGTCGAACGGCGCGCCGAGCAGGCCCGCCAGGCCGTGGGCGGGTCCGGGCTGGAGGATCTCGGTGGTCTCCTGCGGGTCCGGGCTCCAGCCCTGGATGTCGATCACGCAACGACTCCCTTCGCGCGTAGGTCGGCGGGGTCCAGGCCCAGCCCGGAGAGGATCTCGTCGGTGTGCTCGCCGAGCTCGGGCGCCGGAACGGCGGCAGGCCGCCCCGCACCGGTGTTCAGGGGGGACGCGGGCACCCGGACACGGCCCACGCCCGGCTGGTCGACCTCGTCCATCAGCGCGCTGGCGGCGAGGTCCAGATCGGTGAAGCGCCGGTACGGGGCCCACAGCACGGACCCGCGTCTCAGTGCGGGGCAGGGCTTCAGCGCCTCCTCGACCTCGGGCAGCGTCCGCGCGGCGAACCAGGGCGCGAACAGCGCGGCGAGCGCCTCGCGATGCCGGTAGCGGTCGCCGTCGACGGCGAAGTCGGCGTGCAGCAGGCGCGCGAGTTCATCGACCGTCGCGGTCATGCCGGTCGCCTCGCAGAGGTCGGCGAAGTGCCGCCGCGTCAGCGCGACGACCATCACCCGCTCGCCGCCCGCGAGCGCGAAGTCCCGTCCGAAGCCGCCGTACAGGTGGTTGCCGATGCGTTCGCGTTCGACGCCGAGCTGCGCCTCGGCGAGCAGCCCGAGGTTGCCCGCGGTCGCGAGAGCCACGTCGTACAGCGGAAGCCTGATGTGGGCGCCCTCGCCCGTCCGGGAGCGGCGGCGCTCGGCGGCCAGCAGCCCGACCGCCGCGTACAGTCCGCACGCCACGTCCCAGGCGGGCAGGACGTGCGAGACCGGCGCCGCATGGTCGGCCGGGCCCGTGACCAGCGGAAACCCGATCTCGGCGTTCACCGTGTAGTCGACCGCGGCGGCGCCGTCCGGCTTGCCCTCGACCTGCAGCAGGATCAGATCCGGACGCGTCTCACGCAGCGCCTCGTACGACAGCCAGCCGCGTCCGACCGCGTTGGTCAGAACGATCCCCGCCTCGGCGGCCAGGCGCGTCACGACCTCGCGGCCCTCGGCGGAGCGGAAGTCCACGGTGACCGACCGCTTGCCCTTGTTCATGCCCGTCCACAGCAGGCTCGTGCCGGACGGCGCGAGCGGCCAGCGCGCGGTGTCGGCCGCGCCGCCGAGCGGATCGACCCGAACCACGTCCGCGCCGAGCTGGGCCAGCGTCAGGCCGCCTAGCGGCGCGGCGACGAAGCTCGACACCTCGACGATCCGCAGACCTTCGAGCATGGGCGTCCTCCATGGGGGGCTCCGCCCGAGTATGCCGGAGACGCCGGAGTCCACGGGCCACCGCCGCTCGGGACGGTCCCTACAGGCGTTCCAGGACGGTCACGTTCGCCTGACCGCCGCCCTCGCACATCGTCTGGAGGCCGTACCGTCCACCGGTCCGCTCCAGCTCGTGCAGCAGCGTCGTCATCAGCCGCGCCCCGGTCGCGCCGAGCGGATGGCCGAGCGCGATCGCGCCGCCGCTCGGGTTCACGCGGGCCGGGTCCGCGCCGGTCTCCCGCAGCCAGGCCAGCACCACGGACGCGAACGCCTCGTTGATCTCGACGACGTCCATCTGCTCGATCCGCATGCCGCTCTTCTTCAGCGCGTACGCGGTCGCGGGGATCGGCGCGGACAGCATCCGGATCGGGTCCTCCCCGCGCGCCGACAGGTGGTGGATCCGGGCGCGCGGCGTCAGCCCGTGCTCCCGGACGGCCCGCTCGGACGCGACGAGCAGCGCGGCCGCGCCATCGGAGATCTGCGAGGCCAGCGCCGCGGTGAGCCGTCCGCCGTCCACGAGGGTCCTCAGGCCCGCCATCTTCTCCAGGGTCGTGTCGCGGCGCGGCCCCTCATCGTTCGCCACCCCTTCGAGCGGCGCGATCTCGCGCGCGAACCGTCCCTCGTCGATCGCCCGGATCGCCTTCTGATGGGAGGCGTAGGCGTACTCCTCCATCGCCTCGCGGGAGATGTCCCAGTCACGCGCGATCTGCTCGGCGCCCGCGAACTGCGACACCTCGCCGTCCCCGTACCGGCGCACCCAGCCCTTGGACCCCGCGAACGGACCACGGTCGAAGCCGAGCGGCTCGGCGGCGGTCATCGCGTACGCGATCGGGATCTGCGACATGCTCTGCACGCCGCCCGCCACCACCAGGTCGGACGTCCCCGACAGCACGGCCTGCGCCGCGAAGTGCACCGCCTGCTGGGACGAGCCGCACTGCCGGTCCACCGTGACGCCCGGCACCTCCTCGGGCAGCCCGGCGGCGAGCCAGGCCGTCCGCGCGATGTCCCCCGCCTGCGGGCCGACGGTGTCGACGCACCCGAACACCACGTCCTCCACTGCGGACGGGTCGATCCCCGACCGCTCCACGAGCGCGTTCAGCACGTGCGCGCCCAGGTCGGCGGGATGGACGGCGGCCAGCCCGCCACCGCGCCGTCCCACCGGGGCGCGAACGGCGTCGACCAGGTATGCCTCGGCCATCGGGGGTCTCCTCTTCGGCTATGTCGCCTGGATGCCCTCCAGCACCATGGCGAGGTACTGCTTGGCGATGTCCTCGGCGGACAGCCGTCCGCCGCGCTGGTACCAGTTCGCCGCCACCCACACGGTGTCGCGGATGAACCGGTAGACGAGCCCGCGGTCCAGGTCGGCGCGGAACGCCCCCTCGGCGGCGCCCCGTTCCAGCAGGTCGGTCCACATCCGCTCGAACCGCTGATGCGAGTCGAGCAGGTACCGGAAGCGCTCGCTGGTCGCCAGGTGCTTGGACTCGTTCTGGTAGATCACGACGGCGGGACGGTGCCGGTCGATCGACCGGAACGACTCGACGACCAGGGCCTCGAGCGTCTCGCGCGCGCCGAGCCCGGCGGCGAGGACGCGGTCGTAGGAGGCCCACATGTCGTCCAGGAACGTCGAGAGGATCTCGTCGGCCATCGACTCCTTGGAGTCGAAGTGGTAGTACAGGCTGCCGCCGAGGATCCCGGCCGCGTCGGCGACCTGCCGGATCGTCGTCGCCGAGTACCCCTGCGAGGCGAACACCCCGGCGGCGGTGGCGAGCAGCTCGGCCCGGCGTTCCGCGCGCGCGGCGGCGGTTCCCTCGGCGTCGCGCCGTCGTGGACTCATCGTGTGTCGGTTTCCTAAGGATGCTGAGAGGAGACGGAGACGACCTCGCCCACCATGTAGGACGAATAGTCGCTGGCCAGGAAGACCATAACGTTCGCGACCTCCCACGGCTCCGCGTGGCGGCCGAAGGCCTCGCGGGCGGTCAGCTCGTCCAGGAGGTCCTGGTCGGTGACCTTGACCAGGTGCGGATGCATCGCCAGCGACGGCGAGACCGCGTTGATCCGGACGCCGAACTCGGCCGCCTCCAGCGCCGCGCACCGCGTCAGCGCCATCACGCCCGCCTTCGCCGCGGCGTAGTGCGACTGGCCCTTCTGCGCCCGCCACCCGATGACCGAGGCGTTGTTGACGATGACGCCCGCGCCCTGGCCGCGCATGTGGCGGAGCGCGGCGCGCGTGCAGCGCATCGTGCCGTTGAGGGTGATGTCCAGGACGCGCGTCCACTGGTCGTCCTCCATGTCGACCAGGTTCGCGGTGCCGCCGAGACCTGCGTTGTTGATGGCGACGTCGATCCTTCCGAAGCGTTCGGCGGCGGCGGTGTAGAGCGCCTGGACCTGCGCCTCGTCGGTGACATCGCAGGGCTGCACGGCCACGCGGTCCTCGCCGAACTCCTTGGCCAGGTCCTCCAGGCTCTGCCCGAGGCGGCGTTCGTGCGCGTCCGAGATGAACACGCGCGCCCCCTCCTCCAGGCAGCGGCGGGCCGCCGCACCGCCGATCCCGGCCCCGGCGGCCGCGGTGATGACGACCGACTTGTCCGTGAGCAGCCCGTGCCCAGGCACATAGGTGGGGACGGTCATGGACGGGCCTCCCTCGGCAGTCCGAGCACCCGCTCGGAGATGATGTTGCGCTGGATCTCGTTCGACCCGGCGTAGATCGTGTCGGAGCGGGAGAACAGGAACAGCCGCTGCCAGTCGTTCAGGTCGTACGGCTCATCGGTGGCGACCAGGCCGGCCGTGCCGAGCACGTCCATGGCCAGTTCGCCCAGCTCACGGTGCCACGTCCCCCAGACCAGCTTGGAGATGGACGACTCGGGCCCCGGAGCGCCGGACGCCACGCCCGCCATCGTCCGCACGGCGTTCAGCCGCATGACCTCCAGCCCCATCCACGACCGGGTGAGCCGGTCGCGCAGCAGCGGATCGTCGATCGCGCCGGTGCGGCGGGCCAGGTCGATCACGCCCTCCAGCTCGCGCCGGAACCCGACCTGCTGGCCGAGCGTCGCGACACCGCGCTCGAACCCGAGCGTCGCCATCGCGATGCGCCAGCCCTCGCCGGGCGTGCCTACGATGTTCGCCGCGTCCGTGCGCGCGCCGTCGAAGAACACCTCGTTGAACTCCGAGGTCCCCGTCGGCTGGACGATCGGCCGGATGTCCACGCCGTCCTGCCGCATCGGGACGAGCAGGTACGACAACCCGTGATGCCGGGACGAGCCGGGCTCGGTGCGGCACACCACGAAGCACCAGTCGGCCTCCAGCGCGAGCGACGTCCACACCTTCTGCCCGTCGATCCGCCACCGGCCGTCCTCGAGGACGGCCCGCGTCTGCACGTTCGCGAGGTCCGAACCGGCGTTCGGCTCGGAGTACCCCTGGCACCACAACTCGTCCACGGCGACGATCGGCGGCAGGAACCGCGCGCGCTGCTCGCCCGTGCCGAACGCGATGACGGTCGGCCCGAGCAGGTTCTCGCCGATGTGGTTCACGCGGGCGGGGGCGTCCGCGAGCGCGTACTCCTCGTTGAAGATGACCTGCTGCTCGAGGCTCGCGCCGCGTCCGCCGTACTCCTTCGGCCAGCCCACGCACGTCCAGCCGGCACGCGCCATGTGCCGCTCCCAGGCGAGCCGCTCCTCGTGCGCCTCGTGCTCGCGGCCCGGCCCGCCCAGGCCGCGCGCGTGCGCGAAGTCCCCGGACAGGTGCGTCTCGAGCCAGTCGCGGACCTCGGCGCGGAAGGCCCGGTCCTCGGGGGTCTCGTTCCGGTTCACGCCCCGAACTCTACCAAACGGTTGTTAGAAAGAATGGCCGACGGACGCCGCGGGTCGGGACGTTTCCGTGATCTCGTCTCAGGCGACGCGGAAGGCGAACAGCGTGGTGTCGTCGGCCGAACGGTCGTGGCCGATGCGCTCCAGCACCCGGTCCAGGACGGCGTCGGGATCGGCGTCCTCGCACTCGCAGAGGATGTCGCAGAGTCGCGTGATGCCGTCCTCAAGGTCGGCGTCACGCCGCTCGACCAGGCCGTCGGTGTAGAACAGCACCAGATCGCCGGGCTTCAGTAGCGTCGAGTGCGTCCCGTAGTCGTACTCCGGCACCGCGCCCAGCAGCGGATCGGCCTCGGCCGCGAGCGTGCCGGCCTTTCCGTCCCGCAACAGCACGGGCGGCAGATGCCCGGCGCTGGCCCACTCCAGGTAACGCGACTGCGGCTCGAAGTGCGCCACAACGGCCGTCCCGGTCGCGGCGGGCTCCAGGTCGAAGACCAGATCGTTCAACCAGCCGACGAGCCGTCCAGGAGAACGCCCCGTGTAGGCCATGCCGAGCAGGCCGTTGCGCATGCGCGCCATCGCCGCGGCGGCCGGAAGTCCATGCCCCGCCGCGTCACCGACGGCCATCAGGGCCCGCCCGTCCGCCAGCGAACGCGTCGCGAACCAGTCGCCGCCGATCCGCGCGTCACTCTCAGCGGCCAGCGACCGCACCGCGACCTGGACCCCCGGCAGCCGGCGCACGCCGCCGCTCTCCGGATCGGGAAGGATCGCCCGGCGCAGCGTCGCCGTGACCCGGCGCTCCTGCGCGGTCAGCGCCTGCTGGCGCAGTATCTCCCGGCGCGTCCGGGCGAGCGCGCGCTCGACACCGCGACGACGTGTGATGTCCTGCGAGACGAGGTTGATCGTGACCGGCTTGCCCGACGCGTCCAGCACCGGCTCGGCGAACACCCACAGATGCCGCTGCCGGCCGCTCGGCAGGACGACCCGGTGCTCCACCTCGACCGGCTCCCGGCGCGCGAACAGCGTCCGCAGCCCCTCGGAGATCAACTCCCGGTCCTCAGCGTGGATCACCGCGCCCAGCTCGTCCGGGACCAGCATCCCGGCCACCGCGTCCAGCCCGTAGTTCGCCGCCATCTGCGGCGACCCGGTGATCCGCCCGGTCGCCAGGTCCCACTCGGCGAACCCGATCGCGACCAGGCGCTCGGCGCGCTCCAGACGCCAGCGCATCCGGTCCTCACCGCGCAGGTACCGCCACGAGACGACCACGCCGGACTGGACGGGCACGCACCGGACGGTCATCCGGGACGCCCGCGTCACCCCGTCCCGCGCGGACGAATAAAGGAACGGCCCCCGCGCGAACGGCTCACCGGACTCCAGAACCCGCACATAAGCCGCGAACAGCCCCGAGAGCGCCGCCCCGGGCTCGATACGCAGCAGACGCCGCCCGACCAGCTCATCCGGAGCGCGCTCGAAAAGATCATCGACCGAGGCGTTCACCCCGGCGTACAGGAAGTCGACGACGCGCCCGTCGGCGTCCCGCACGGGCACCAGGTGCGCCGAGGACGTCAGCGACGCGTCCAGCACGGCTCGAGCACTCGGATCGTCCGTCAGCGACGCCAGGATCACCGCGTCCTGCGCCGTGTCGGCCGCCGCGACCCGCCGCAGCAGCTCCTCAGCGACCGGCTCGGCCTCCGGCGGCTCCTCGGCGACGACCGCCCCGCGCCCGACGCCGCCGAGCGGCGCGTCCGGGTTCTCCGCGACGGCCCGGCCCCCGTCGACGACCAGCGCGGCCGCCTCGTCCAGCTCGAGATCAAGGTCGCGGGCCAGCCAGATCAGATGCTGCAGGGCCTCCCCGGACGGGCATCCCAGCCGGTCCGCGAGCACGATACGAGCCTCAGCGAGGACCGCGCGCTCCTGCGCCCCGTCCCCTACGCCCAACCCGGCGCCCATCGGCATCGCATCCGTCTCCGTCACCCTGTACCCCTCACGACATTCACGACCGTACAGTCATGAACACCATGTAAACGGATGCCCATCCCTTAAATCGGTAAAGTCCGATCAACCCCCGGCAGCCCGGAAGACCTCCCTTGTAAGCCCTGTGACCTGCCGATACGCCGTCGAAAAGGACGTTCCAGCAGGCTGCAACGTGAGCACCACCACGATCTTGTCACCCACGATCCCGGTCGTATGCAGCACCGGCCGCCCGATCCCGAGATCAGGCCCCAACGCCGGCATCGCCCCGTTCGAACAGGGCCGCCCCGGCGCGTCCCCGAATCCGGACCACCCCTGCTTCACCGCCCACGGCCGCTTCAACGCACGCGGAATCCCGAAGAACTGGTCGAAATGATCGGTCCCGCACCGCGTCGCCCGCCGCAACTCCCCCAGCACCGTCTCCCGCGCCCCCGCGGGCGCCTTCTCCAACAGGTACCGGTAGATCTTCACGACGTCCGCCGCGCTCAGCGCCGAGTACCCCCAGAACCCCGGCTTCTCCGCCGGCGGCGGCGCCGTCTCGGTCAACCCGATCTTCCGCGCCATCCGCGTCACGATCGCCCCGCGCCCGTTCCGCCGCCACAGCTCCGACGCCGCCCCGTCGTCACTCGACCGCAGCATCGGGCCCAGCAGCGGGTCGTCCTTCTTCTCCAGCTGGTCCAGCGCGATCAGCAACTTGATCACCGAAGCCGACCGGAACACCTGATGCGGCCGGTGCTGCACGACCATCGCCCCATGCTCGAAGACCGCATAGGAGGCCCGCACCCCATCAGGCACCCGAACCGAAGCCCGCGCCACCGGCGACCGCGTCTCCGGCGTCGCCCGGGGCGTCCCACTCCTGACCGTGCTGCTCTCCACTACGACAGGCGCCCTTCCGTCCGCACACCCGCCGAGCGCCAAGCCCAACCCGACGACGGCGCCCACCCGGCACCCCACCGCACCCAGCACCCGACCCGCCACCCGCTTTCCCGGTACGCACTAGCCCTGGAACTGCGCTAGAGTAATCACGCCCGCTCAACGAGGGGGCAAAACACCGGGACGTAGCGCAGTTTGGCAGCGCACTTGACTGGGGGTCAAGGGGTCGTGGGTTCAAATCCCGCCGTCCCGACCGGGAAGTAGCAGGTCAGAGGCCGGTTCTCCACCACGGAGGACCGGCCTCTTGATCGTTTGTTAGCCATTCGTTAGTGGCCCACCCCGCCCCACAAGCCACTCCCCCGGTCCACACACCACCCCAACGGACCCCGTCCGCCCTCCGCAACGGTTCCGTGTTCACATCACCCCCACCCCAAAACCCTCACTCGAAGAAGCCCCTCCCAACTGCCGTCGCCCTCTGGCAAGCATCCAGACCAGAGGCAGACAAACAATGGGCCAAGCACAGCAGCACCACGGCACACACGACCTCCCGCTCGAACATCCCCGCGTGCGCGAGCAGCACCGCAGCCCTGGACGGCGGTTCTTCGTTGAGCTGGGGACCATCCCCGCGTGTGCGGGGAGCACAACGCCACGGGCAACGGCCACACGCGGTCCCTGGGACCATCCCCGCGTTCGCGGGGAGCACTGCGGCTCGGCCTACACCTGGGACGCGTCCCAGGGGCCATCCCCGCATGCGCGGGGAGCACACCGCTGCACGAGCAGGCGCATCCGTGGTCATGGGGCCATCCCCGCGTGCGCGGGGAGCACCCGGCTGTACACCGAGGACTCGATGTGGTCCGGGGGACCATCCCCGCGTGCGCGAGGAGCACGAGGTGCAGCTGAGTCCCCTGCAACTGTGGTGGGGACCATCCCCGCGTGCGCGGGGAGCACTGGTAGGGGGTTCCGATGTACTTCATGGCCGCGGGACCATCCCCGCGTGTGCGGGGAGCACAGGGTGGCGGGCACGTTCACCCCCTGCGGAGAGGGACCATCCCCGCGTGCGCGGGGAGCACGTCGGCGTACGGGGTGAACACCTTACGGTCGGGGGACCATCCCCGCGTGCGCGGGGAGCACACGTCGAACATGTCAGCCTGCGTGAACGCGATGGGACCATCCCCGCGTGCGCGGGGAGCACCACCTCGGAAGTACGGGCGGGGACGAGGCGCTCAGGACCATCCCCGCGTGCGCGGGGAGCACTCCCCCGAAGGGTCTGGATCTCGTACGGTACGGGGACCATCCCCGCGTGCGCGGGGAGCACTACGTCGGCAGGGCGCGGAGGCCCTGCTCCAGGGGACCATCCCCGCGTGCGCGGGGAGCACAGCGCGGCGGCGACCTTCCGCACGTTGCTCTCGGGACCATCCCCGCGTGCGCGGGGAGCACGTGAGCCGCACCTACGTCTGATCGACTGATGAGGGACCATCCCCGCGTGCGCGGGGAGCACCCCGGCCTGTCGCGCAACCAAATGCTCCGCCTGGGACCATCCCCGCGTGCGCGGGGAGCACACTCAATGACCTGCACGGTTACGCGGCCACAAGGCCAGTTTCGAGCACTTCATGCGAGCCCGACAAATCAGACACGTCCGATGCCCCGCTGCTCCCGTGTGATTCGACACCAGTCGGACTACGCCCCCTCAGTTTCGTCTGACTTCTGTGCGCAGGCCTGCTGCTTGCTGCGTTTGCGACTGCTTCGACGCCCCTCGCCCGCCGTCAGGCCAGCAGCATCGCCGATCAAATCGAGTGTAGGGAGCCCCTACTTGGCGGAATGGGTTCAGCGAGGAAGCCAGTCCGCCAAGCAGGGCGTCACCTACTGTGGGTCGTCGTCATGTTGAGCGCATCGCAACTGCTCGCCCAGAGCGGCCATGATTGCGGCGGTCGGAACTCGATAGCCGGTCCCCACCCTGATCACTCGACATGGGAAGCGGTCTTCCTTGGCAAGGATGTAAGCGTAGGAACGAGAGATGCCGAGAGCCTTGGCTGCAGTGGGAATGTCCACCACAGTCGGAAGGCTGTCAAGGTCCGAGCGGTTGAATGCATCCATCGGGTTCTCCTTGATCGGTGATTCGAGTGAAGCCGACACCTCATGGGCCGTCGCCCCGACGGACAGCGGGGCGACGGTGGCAAGAGGTGCGTTTGGGACGTCGGAGGTCCGAGTGCGCCTCGTCCCATTCACGGTGATGGCCTGGCATGGGTGCGACGTTGGGCGATCGGGACATCTGGTTCCCCAACAGGCAGACATGGCGGCCATAGACAGCGGATTTGGAAACTTGGGTGAGCCTGGTGCACAAGACCTCCCGTCAGGATGAGGTGAAGTTGCCAGGGCGGATGGCTCCGACGTACTCGCGTTCGCGGTAGGGGTTGCCGGTGAAGGCGGAGGTGCGGACGACGTCGCCGGTTTGGGGGGCGTGGATCATGCGGCCGTTGCCGAGGTAGAGGGCGACGTGGTGGATGGTTGCGGGGTCGGTGGTGTCGTGGGCGAAGAAGAGTAGGTCGCCGGGGGCGAGTTGGTTGCGTGGGATGTGGGGGCCGTCGCGGTATTGGGCGGCGGCGATGCGGTCGAGGTGGATTCCGGCTCGGGCCCAGGCGTATTGGGTGAGTCCGGAGCAGTCGAAGCCGACGGTGTTGGCGCCTTGGGCGATGCCGCGGGTGGGGCCTGCAGTGTTGCCGCCGCCCCAGGAGTAGGGGGTGCCGAGCCAGCGGAGGGCGGCGCGGATGGCGGTTTGGCCTCGGGTGGTGGCGGTGGGTGCGGCGTATTTGGCGGCGAGTGCGAGGACGCCTGCGACGTAGGTGTTGCTGTGGTTGTAGGCGTAGAGGGCCGCGCGGAGGTGGGTGCCGCCTTTGCCTGCGCCGTTGGCGCAGAGGTAGTGGGCGGCGGTGTAGATGGCGTCGGCCGGGTTGTAGCGGTCGGTGCGTCCGTCTACGTCGCCGTCGGTGGCGTAGGTGCTGAAGGTGGAGGCGAGAAACTGCATCGGGCCGCCGGCGCCGGCGTAGTTCTCGCCGGAGTGGGTGCCGGGTTCGGTAGAGCGGCCGTGGTCGGATTCCGTTTTACCGATGGCGGCCAGCACGGCCCAGGACAGCCCAGGGCATGTCTGGGCCGCGTCCATGTACCAGCGCAGGTAGTCGGGCGGGATGTCGCGGCGGGCTTGTGCGGTGGGCGCGCCCGCGACGTCCGGGCTGGCGTTGCTGGGTGATGCGCTGGGGACGAGCAGAAGCGGCAGCGTTGACAGGGCTGCCCCGGCCGCGGCGACTCTCAGCATTTGGGCCGCCGCGCTGGGGCTGGACGCGGATCAGTCGGTGGTGGTGGCTTCGTTGTGGGCGCGGCGCTGCGCGCGGTAGCCCGCACGCCTGGCGGGTTCGGTGGGCTCGTTCGGGTCTGACTCATCGGCGGTCCCCGGTTCGCGGTGGGGCTGCCGCAACACCTCGCGGACCGCTTCCCAGGAGTAGCGGAAGTCCTTGCCGGTCTTGAGCGCGGGGATCTGTCCTGCGTGCGCCATGCGGCGGACGGTCTGGGCGGACAGGCCCAGCTTGGCGGCCAGTTCGGCAGTGGTGAGGACGTCCGGGTCGCGGCCGGTGGCTGCGTCGGTGTCATTGCCGGGGCGGTCGGCCATGTCGGCTCCTGGGGTCGCGGTCACGGTCTCACCTTTCATTCTCGTGGACGTAGTGCTGCGGAAGCACGTTGTTCGATGCGTTGAAGTTTGATGAAAATGCTTGGCGATGCTTGCGCTCCATAATATTGACACGTACGGTGCCCGTATCGCAACTCTGAGCAACCGACCGGAGGCATCCGGATGCAACTTGGAAGACTCGAACTCAACCTGGCCAGCCCGGGCCCGTCCGCTCCCCAACCACTCAGTCCAGGCAACCTGCGCCTGATCGGAGCGCATGGCGGAGCGGGCACCAGCACGCTGGCCGTCCTGCTCGGCGGGGCACTCGACCTGGGCACCACGGAACATGTCCCCAAGGTCGCCGACACGCCGATAGTGCTGGTCACGCGCAACACCGTGGCCAGCTCTCGTCGTGCCATCACCGCGCGCCATTACCTGGGGCGTGTCGGCCACCAGGTGCGGGTGCTGGCGATCGTCGACGACGGTTTCGGCGAGCCACGGGACGCGAGCTCGCGGTTCGCACTACTGGCTCCGCAGGTCGCCGGAGTGGTGCGGGTGCCGTTCATGCCCGCGCTACGCCTGGCCACCGACCCGACGCGGGTTTCCGTTCCCTCCAAGGCACGGCGCGCGCTCGACCGAATCCTCGCCCTGGCCGCCCAGTCGGCGAACAGCGTCACCCCAGCCGCGAGGGAGTGCTGATGTTCCTCTCCCCTTACCTGCTGGGACTGACCTTGATGACCAAACCCGAGGCCACCACATCGCCGGGCGACGGCCTGCAGGTTCCCGACCCGGCGCCGAGTCCCCCGCCCGGCCTGGACGAGAAAGTGAACACCCTTCTCAGCTGGGGCAAGTGGGCAGTGCTGATCTGTGGCGTCGCCGGACTGTTCATCTGCGCCGGGCAAATGGCGATCGGCCGCAAGAACCGATCCACGTTCGCCGCCGACGGTGCGACCGGCATCCCCTGGGTGCTGGGCGGACTCAGCCTGGCCGCGACCTCCTCCGCGATCGTGGGGGTGTTCTTCAAGTGAACCGCCGACTCGCCCTCATCAGCACTGCCACTGGTGTGGTGCTCGCGCTCGGTTCGTTCGCGCTTCTGCCGGACCACCGCGGCCACGACCAGCGAGTCGTTCGTCCGCCCACCTCCGTCAGCGATCAACTCCAGGCCTCCCCCGCCACGCCACTGTCGGGCCTGGAGTGGCGAGACTTCCATGGGTTCCGGCTGCCGTACTCGGCCTCGGAGGGGCCGCACTTCATCAAGGGTGACCGGGCCGCTGGCTTCACGCGCTCCCCGCTCGGGGCCCTGCTGGCCGCGGTTCATGTATCGGTGCGTTCTGATCCGCGCTGGGGTTTGGCAACCGCTTCCGACACTGTGAACACCCAGTTCATCGGGCCGGACAGGACCGGAATCCTCGCCTCGATGAACCTCGCCTCGGCCACACCGGGGACTCCTCGCGCCTACGCAACGCTGGAGGCGTTCCGCTGGCAGGGCTACACACCGGTGACCGCGAGCCTGGATGTGGTGTCGGCCGGTCCGGGTGACAGCGACCAAGTCGTCCGGGCGGTGACCCGTATCCAGGTGCAGTGGGATAACGGCGACTGGCGTGTGGTCGCCCCTCCCGGCGGAACTTGGCTGGCAGCTGCGGCACCGATCAGTTCGGCGGACGGCTACACACGCTTCCCCACCACCGGGAGCGGCCGATGATGCCGTTCTCTCCGATACCGTTCGCGCCGCCGTGCAGCACCGTTCTGGATCCGCAGTGTGTCCAGACCGTCGACCATCATGACGGGCACGCCTTCGGCATACCGCTGCCTGACATCGCGGCCGAGGCGGGCGGCAATGCCCTGGACAGTCTCGCCAAGGCAGTCACGTCCGCGGTGAAGTGGTTCGTCTCGCAGACCTCCTCATGGTGGGTGCAGTCTCCGTCGCCGAATCTGGAGACCGAGCCCGCTGTCGCGCGGATGCACGAGCTGATGCAGCCGCTCACGATCGCGGTGGCGGTCGGGGCGCTACTGGTGGTGGCCGCGAAGCTGGCCCTGTTGCGCCGCGCGACGCCGCTCATCGATGCCGGAACCGGTCTGGCCGTCCTGGCCGTGGTGAGTGTGCTGGGAGTGGTGCTACCCAATCGGCTGCTGGAGTGGGGCGACCAGTGGGTGTCCTGGGCGCTTGACGCCTCGGCCTCGGGCGGCTTCGCCAACACGATGACGAACCTGATGCTCTCTGGGCAGGGCGTCCCGGCCGTGCTGGTGGTGATCCTCGGGCTTCTCGCGCTGTTCATCGGAATCATCCAGGCGCTGCTGCTGATCCTGCGTGGTGCGGCGATCGTCCTGCTGGCGGGGATGCTGCCGCTGGCGGCGGCCGGGATGATGACCAGCGCAACCAAGGGGTGGTTCAAGACGGTCGGCGGGTGGATGCTCGCCCTGATTTTCTACAAGCCGGCCGGCGCGGCGGTGTACGCGACCGCGTTCACCTTCGTCGGCACCGGCGAGAACCTGCAGACCAAGATCGCAGGCTTCGCCATGATGCTGCTCAGCCTGATCGCCTTCCCGGTGCTGCTGCGGTTCTTCACCTGGACGACCGGCAACGTCTCGTCCGGGTCCGGCGGCGGAATCATGAACAGCGTCATGGGCGGGATGACCGCGATCGGCGCACTGCGCGGATACGGCTGGGCCCCCGGAATAGCCGGTGCGGGGTCTGGAGGCGGCGCGGCAAGGGAGCACGCGAGCCGCCTGTCGGAGCAGCTCGGCGAGCAACACGGTTCCGACCGCACCACTTCCTCGGGTTCCCCCACTGCCAGCTTCTCCGGCGCCCCCGGAGGCGAAAGCAACGGTACTGCTGGCGGGCCCTCGTCCCCGTCCTTCTCCACGGCAGAACAGCCTGGTGCAGCCGACGCGGCAACGCCGTCTGGAAGTGCGTCCGGGGCCTCTGACGTGGCAGCGGGCTCAACATCCTCGAGTGGAGAGCCTGTTGGCCCGGCCACCATTCAGATGGTGGACCAAGAGCGGAGGCGAGGGCCGGAGGCGATCCGCTGGCTCGGAAACCCCACGGGCAGCAGCGGTGGCGGCGCATCGGGCGCACCGACCGGCGCAGGGGATGCGGGAGGTGGTGCAGGTGGAGCCTGAAATCCGTACCTACGGCGGCTGGCGGCGCCGACATGGCATCGGTCTGCTGGGTCTGGACACCAGCGCGACCTTCGTCGCGCTGGCCGTCACCCTGGTCTTGGTCGTCCTCGCCTCGGTCCGTCCGGTTGTCCTGCCGTATGTGGCACTACCTGTTCTGTTGGCTGGTGGACTCTGCCTGGTCCGGATCGGCGGGATCCCTGTTGGACGGCTCGTCTTGGTGCGTATTCGCTGGTGGTGGGCGGTTCTACGAGGGCGGACACGTTACCTAGCAGGGATCGTGGTGGAACATCCGCGTGCGTTCCAGCTCCCTGGCGCTCTGGCGCCGTTGACGTTGCTCAATGCCGAGGACGGACGCGGCGGCCGCTACGGAATCGTCTGGGATCGTCGCACCGGTCTGCTGACCGCGACGTTGCGCGTCGTTCCCGCTTCCACGTGGTTGGCGGATCGGGCTGACGGTGACACCTGGGTGGCCTCTTGGGGTGGGTGGCTGGCGTCGCTGGGACATCTGCCTCAGGTGCGGTGGGTCAGCGTCACCGTCGACACCGCTCCTGAGCCCGGTTCGACTCTGGCCGACGCGGTGTCCCGTTCAGTGGTGCCGGATGCGCCGGCATCCGCGGTGGCAATCTTGGACGAGTTGGTGCGGACCGCGCCTGTGGCTGCTGCTGACGTGGATACCCGTGTGTCGATCACTGTCGATCCGAAGGTCTCGGCGACCAAGCCGCGTTCGCTTGCCGAGGCCGTTGCCGAGCTTGGGCGGCTGCTGGACGGTCTGGCGTCGCGACTCGGTGGTTGCGGGGTGTCGGTGCTGGGCCGGGCTTCGGCGGCGGAGATCGCCGGGACGATCAGGATCGCCTTCGACCCGCACAGTCGCGGCGAGGTCAACCGGCTCCTGGGCCATGGCATCCCTGAGGTGTTGACCTGGGGCGATGCCGGACCGCTCGCCGCTCGCGAGCACACCGACCGCTACGAGCACGACGGCGGCGTCTCGGTGTGCTGGGGATGGCACGAGCCGCCCCGCCAGAACGTCCGCTCCGACATCCTCGCGAGTTTGGTCGCCCCGGGCCCGTTCCCCAAGCGAGTCACGCTGCAGTACCGGGCGCTTCCGGCGGCCGCCGCTAGCCGGATGGTCCAGCAGGAGGTCAACGCCGCGTCGTTCCGCACGCAGTTCCGTCGCCGGACCGGGCGTGACGAGACCGCCCGCGACAGCGTCGATACCGCTCGTGCCCACCAGGCCGCCGCGGAGGAGGCCGCGGGAGCCGGCGTCTGCCTGGTGTCGATGTATGCAGCGGTCACCGTCACCGATCCCGATCTGCTTCCTCGCGCGGTCAGGCACGTGGAGTCCGCCGCCGAAACAGCAAGGATCCGGCTGCGTCGCCTCTGGGGCAGTCAAGCCGCCGCGTTCGCCACCACGCTGCCCTGCGGGATCTGCCCGCCCGACCTCACTCACCGTTTCCCCCGGTAGGAAGGAGCCACCTGTGCCCAGCGAAACCGATGCCGAGACCGCCGCGATGGCCGAGCCATTGGCTCCGCCCTGGGGCTGGAAACACCCAGGCGCTGGACGCGTCGCACACGTCGAAGCGGCGCCGGAGTTCCAAGCGACCACCAGCCAGGTCTGCGGACTGTTCCCCTTCACCGCCGGATCCGGGACGCCGACCCTCGGGACGCCGATCGGACGGCACCAGCTGTGGGGCGAGGTCGTGTGCTGCGACCCGCTGGCCTGGCTACGTGCCGGACTGGTCACCAACCCCGGCATGTTCGTCCTCGGCCAGCCCGGAACCGGCAAGTCCACCCTGGTGAAACGCCTGCTCACCGGCGCGGTGGCGACGGGTACGACCCCGATCGTTCTCGGCGACACCAAGCCCGACTACACGATGCTGGTCGATCATCTCGGCGGCCAGGTCATCCGGATCGGGCGCGGTCTCGACCGCATCAACCCTCTGGACGCCGGGCCACTGGCAGCGGTCAAGGGGACCGGCTCGGAAACCCTGCGCTGGGAGGTCCGTTCTCGTCGGCTGTCGCTCCTGCTCGCGCTGGCGACGCTGGTCCGCGAAGCCCGCATCACCAACGCCGAGGAGGTCATCCTTGGCCGGGCCCTGGACCTGCTCGATGACCGGCTGGACAGCGAGCCGACCGTTCCGGACGTCCTGCGCATCCTCGGGCAGGGGCCTGCCGAGTTGCGTGCTGTGACCCGCACCGATTCGGAGCGGCACTACCAACGACAGATCCGGGAGCTGCACTTCACTCTTCAACTGCTGCTGACCGGCTCGCTCGCCGGGGTCTTCGATGCGCCCACGACCCGCCCCCTTGACCTGGACGCGCCAGCGATCAGCGTCGATATCTCACGTGTTCGGGCCGCCGGGGACAAGCTCCTCACCGCCGCGATGCTGTGCACTTGGGCGTACGCGTTCGGCATGGTGGACGCCACCGCCGCACTCGCCGACCTCACCGGTGCCCCGCGTCGCACCCACCTGGGTGTCATGGACGAGCTCTGGCGGGCCCTGCGCGGAGCGCCTGGCCTGGTCGAGCACGCAGACGCCTTGACCCGGCTGAACCGTGCCAAGGGCATGGCCTCCATCATGATCACCCACTCTCTTTCTGACCTGGACGCCCTGCCGAGCGAGGCGGACCGCGCGAAGGCCCGCGGTTTCGTCGAGCGTGCCGCCATCACCGTCCTGGCCGGGCTGCCGCCCCGTGAGCTGGGCCGTGTCCACCAGATCACCCCGCTCACCGGCCCCGAACAGCACCTCGTCGCGTCCTGGTCGGCTCCCGATTCCTGGACCGCTGGCGCACGCCACCCCGGACGCGGCCGGTACCTCATCAAGACCGGCGAACGCCTCGGCATCCCCGTCGAACTCTCGCTGGTCGGCCCCGAGTTCGACCTCTACGACACCGACCAGGCCATCCGAGGAGGCACGGCATGACCCGCGCTCTCGGGCCACGCGCCTCCATCTGGGCCTCGAACGCGGCAGGCGGCTGGATGGTGCTGATCGCCTGCTGGCTGCCGATCGGATGCCTGTGGCTGCTGTGGGCCGCCGCGCGCATCGCCGCCGTGCTGGCTGGTGGGCGGGTGATGGCGTTCGGTGTGGACTTCGCGCTGGCGCTCGCCCGGGGCCAGGCGTCCCGTATGTGGCCTGGGACGCCCACACTGCTGGTTCTGGCGCTCGTCGTCGGGTTCGCCGCTGGGGTCGGGACGTTGGCGTGGGCCGCATGGCGACGCATCGCCGCGCGCCTCACTCCGCCCGGTGACCCGGTTGCTGCGCTGGCCGAACGAGCGAACGTCGCTGAGCTGTCGCCTGATGCCACCGCCTCGCGTGCTGTGGCGTTGCGTCGTTCCCTGACGAGCCGCGTGCCCGCCGAGCTGGCTTGCGACGACATCGGCTTGGTGATGGGCGATGCCCTGAAGCCCGCCGGGACGGGGGCCAGGTTGTACAGCTCCTGGGAGGACACCGTCGTCGCCTTCATGGCGCCGCGCTCGGGCAAGACGACCACCCAATCCATCCCCCATGTGCTCTCGGCGCCCGGCGCGGTCATCGCCACCAGCAACAAGGCCGACCTGTGGTCCGCGATCTCTAGCGTCCGAGCCGCCAAGACCGGCGGGAAGATCTGGCTGTTCGACCCCCAGCGCATCACCTACCAGGCCCAGGAATGGTGGTGGAACCCGCTCGCGAACCTGGCCACCGTCGAGGACGCCCACCGCCTCGCCGGACACTTCGTCCTCACCGTCGACGACGGCCAGAAGAAGGACCTCTGGGGACCGGCCGCACAAGACCTGCTGTGCGCACTGCTCCTGGCAGCCGCCACCTCCGACCGCTCGATGCACCACATCGCCCAATGGCTGGACGAGCCTGCGGTGCCCACCCCGATCGAGCTGCTCCAGCAGGCGGGCTTCCATCTGATGGCTTCCTCGCTGAAGGGCACGCAGAACGGCGCGGTCGAGACCCGCGACGGGATCTACCAGACCGCCCGCACCGCCGCGAAATGCCTACGCGACCAGGAAATCCTCGCCTGGGTCACCTCACAAGACGAGCTGCCGGTCTTCGAACCGGACGCCTTCGCCGCCTCCCGCGACACCCTCTACCTACTGTCGAAATCCCTCAGCGCCGCCGCTCCACTGATCGCCGCGCTCACCGACACCGCCATGCGCGCCGCCGAACGCCGCGCCGAACAATCCGGCGGACGACTCGACCCGCCCATGGTCGTCGTCCTGGACGAAGCGGCCAACATCTGCCGCATCGCCGACCTGCCCCAGCTCTACTCCCACCTGGGATCACGCGGAATCGTCCCGGTCACGATCCTCCAGTCCTATGAGCAGGGCGTGACCGTGTGGGGCGAACCCGGCATGGCAGCGCTCTGGGGCGCAGCCACCCGCAAGCTCATCGGAGCGGGCATCGACTCCCCCAGGCTCGCCCGCGACCTGGCAACCCTCATCGGCCAGCACGACGTCCCCGTCCGATCCATCACCTACAACGAAGGCCGCGCCTCCGAACAGATCTCCCTGCGCCGACAGGAGATCCTCGAGGCCGCCGACATCCGAGCCCTGCCCGCCGGAACAGCGCTACTGCTCGCCACCGGCACCCGCCCCGCCCTGATCCAACTGCGCCCCTGGTACCGGGGCCCGCACACGACCCGCATCAACGCCGCGATCAGAACCGCCGACGCCGCCATCACCGAGGCTGCCCGCCGCTACCACCAGAAGAAGGCCGACCTGGACCCCGACGACTGATCCACCAGCTTCACCTGCACATTCTCTGAACGACCCCACGAAAGGAGCACGTCCCATGAACGCTGCGAACACCCTGGAGTACCTGCTGTGTCCGAATCCGAACACCCGGCGATGGGATCCGTCGCCAAGCACACCGATCCCGCTCGTGCCGTAGACCGCGTTACCAAGCCGTTCCACCCGTCGGTGGCCACGTGGGTCACCGAGTACTTCGTCCCGATGTACCGCCGCACGCTCGGCGGGGAGTTCCGGTGGTGCACCCAGTGGTGGAACCACGCCGAAGCGATCTCTCGGCTGACCGCGCTGTGGCAGTCCTGGGAGGCATGCCGCCTCCAGGGCGCGACTGGCATCGGCCTCTGGTACCGCGACCACCTCGACGCCCAGCTGCCCATCCTGCTCGGCGCCCGCGGCCCCTTCTACCAGTGCACCGAGGACGAACACCTCGAACCGCATCAGGCTCGCACCGAACCTGCCCCTCTGCGTTGGTGGGACGAACCCGCACCGCAGCCCGACGGCCAGGCAAGCGTATGAAGGACGGCCCTCTCACGCGCGCCGAAGCCGCCTTGGACGCCTATGACCGCACCTTGGCGGTCCTCCCCGAGGGACGTTCGTATCGCGGCAGCAGGCTCCTCACCCGCATGACAGTCAACTGTCTGCTGCAGGACCTGGCCGACTACGCCGACCGCCATCGCATCACCATCGATTCCGAACCGGTCGCCGCGCTGGCCAGCCTGAACGCTCCCACCAGCGCTCCTGAGCACGAACGCCCGCCCGCTGGGTACCTGCAGGTGGACGATGCCGTCGAGACCATCCCTCGATCTGCCGCATTGCCCCCCACCTGCGGTTTCGTCTCTGCCATCCACCATGCGGACAACGGCTCTCTTGAGTACTCCGTGGCGTTCCCCGGTGTGCCGACACCGATCCGGCTCCCGCGCGCCTGCCTACGCAGCACCAAACCGTTCCCCGGCGTCAACCTGAGGCAGGGGGCCATAGCCCGGCCCTCAGAAGCGGAACAGAGGCTCGTCGACGCCTGGGCACGCACGCTGCAGAAGGGGCGGGAACCCGACCCCCGCGATCTGACTGATCGAACCGTGATCGCGATCGCGCTGGGCCAATGGGCTGGTGTCCCCGCTCAACGTGTCACGGAGGCGCTGAAGGAGCGGATCATCCGAGCCGCGGCTGAGGCGGCCGTCTCCTCTCCGAAGCACAACGCCACCCAAATCGCAGCAAGCGACCTCCCTGCCCACTCGGCCTTCCAGACGGGGCAATCCCCATCGGCCGAACCTCGACCACACCCTCCTATGCCACCGGCGCGCAGCCCCCGCCCCTGAACTTCACGTCACCCAAAGCCCATCTGCGGCCGGAGCTCCGTCCCGCCGTATGCGAACCCTGACTCTGACAGGAGCTTCCCCATGCCCGAAATCAACGACAATCTCGCCGCCGCCAAGAGCGCCCAGGAACTCCTGGAGTTGTACGGAGAGAAGCCCGACACCCTGCGCCTCCGCGAGCTCCCCGGAGAAGAGGAGGTCAGTGACCTTCTCACCGACCTCATGCACTACTGCTCGCTCCAGGGCGTGGACTTCGACCACGCCCTGGAGTCCGCCCGGCTGGCGTTCGCCGACGAACGCGCCGAAGAAGGCCGCTTCGCCCGCGGCGCCTGCGTCGAGCTGGTCGGCGAAGCCGCAGAGCAGGCCCATCGATCGGCCCTGTCCGCGCGCGGGGTGGTCGCCGGGATCTCCGATGCCAAGGACGGGCAGGCCGTGTATCACGTCCAGGGCCCCGGGGACGTTCGGGAACGGTCCTACCTCGCGACGGAACTGCGCTCTGCCCCGCAGTTCGGTCCCGTGAAAACCACCGAGGGGGACATCCGTTCCCCACTCGATGCGGAACAGGCCGTCATCGGTTCCTGCGCCCAGTTGCTGCAAGCAGAAGGACTTGGCCGACCCCCGCACGCAGACGATGCCCGGAACCTGAACGCTCTCCTCAACGCACTCGTTGACTGGACGCAGCTGCCCAGCGACCGGCTCGACGCCCTACTCGCTCCCAAGGTCGAGTCCGCATACCGCGCGCTCACCAGGCCCGGCGCCACCTCCGCGTGGCAGAACCCGGCCCGCCTCGCCGCGGCCGACCGCGGCGACCCGAATCCCGACCTCACAGCACCTCCCAAGCCAATTTCCGCCCCTGGGAAGCCGCCGACTCGGCAGTCCCGTTCCGGCCCGCACCGCTGACCAGGAGTTCCCCATGTCGTTGCCCCTGATCGCCCGAGCCATCGATGCACTCGCCGTCGGGCAGCCCCTGCCTGGCCGCCTCGCCGCTGCCTATTCCGCATTGGAGTTGCTCGAGAACGCCGTCCAAGAGCTCGGTTTCCTGGACGCACCCGACCCGCCTCCCCGCTGGGCCGCCATCCACCAGCACGCGGCCCAAGCCCGCGCCGACCTCGCCGGTGCACCGTCCATGGCCTGGCCGCTGACCATCCCGCCGCCGACCGTCGCGCTGGCCGTTCACGATCTGGCCACCGTGACCAGCCGACTCATCGACCTGGCCGAAGCCCTGACCGAGGCGCTTCTGGTCACCGCCCAACAGGCCGCGGATACCGCTGACGCCCTGTACGCGCTCAAAGCGATGGTGCGGACCCAGGCCCTGACCACCGAGCTGCACCGCTCACTCGCTCACGGTCCGCGCTAGCCCATCACGCAACCTCGAACGGAGAACCATGGACGACCACATTCGCTTCGTCACTAGCCAAATCCAAGGCGCCGACACCCTGTCCGCGCTGCTCACCGCCGCTTTCTATGGCCTGGAGACCATCGAGCGCGCCACTGCTCGTCTCGCCGAAACCGCCCCCGAACACCTCCGGACGGACTGCAACGACGCGCTCGCCGCCGCCATCGACGCCTGGTGGGCCCTCTCGGACGCGCCGGCCTGGAGCGATCCCGGGGACTCTCCTCTGACCGAGCTCGCGGCCCAGGTCTCCTCGCTGGTGCTCCTGGTGAGCGAGACCCTCCTCAAAGCCGCCAACAAGGCCACCGACCCCGCCGACCGGATCGCCTGCCTGTCCGCCGTCCACCACGCCGGCCGCGCCCACGCCGCGTTGAAGAAGGTCGCATGAGCACCGTCCCCGCTTCCGTCACTGCCGGATCCAGCGACGACCCGGCCGTCAAGCGCATCGCCGCCGCCACCGAGGCGCTGCGCACCTACGAACGCCGCGTGTTCGGCGACGGGCCGTCCGCGGTGCCCGGCGAGCGCACCTATGTGCAGACGCTGATGTCAGCACTGCTCTGTGACCTGGAGCACTTTGCGCCCGCGAACGGCGTAAGCTTCATGGAAGCCGCTGTCGCAGGACACGAAACCTACGCTGACGAGATCGCAGCCGCCCGCCGGTACGCGATCGGAGACGCCGTCCAGCTACGCCACAGTCCCCACCGGCGCGGCATCATCAGCGGCATCGACGACGCCCACGCAGAAGACCCGTCGTACCTGGTCAGAGTCCCAGGGCTTCCGTACGTCCATCATGAGCACGCCGTCGCCCTGGAGCCCGTTGGGTCGTTCCCGCCGGTCAAGGGCATGTTCCGGGCTGCCGTCACCGTGGACCAGGCCGAAGCCGAGCTGATCGACGCGTGGGCGCACCTGCATCTCGGATCCGCGGCACCCGCGTGGACTCAGACCTACGACCGCGTGCTGAAGGCGTTGACCGCGTGGAGCGGCAGCACCTCACACGAGCTCCTCACCAATCTCAAACCGCAGATCAACGAACGGGTGCGACAGCTGCGCGCCGCCGTCCCGCTCCAAGAACATCCCGCGCGCCTCGCATCGCACGACAACACCACCCGACCGAAGGGATCAACATGAACTTCACCGCCACCAAACCCGAACCGGCGTCCGTCCTGGAAGAGGTCTACGCCGACCTCTCCCGCACCAAGGCGCTCATCACCCGGGCGATCGACCGGACACCGGACGGCTATATCCGCCTCGGATTCGCCGAAGGCGAGGCCAGTGACGCACTCAGCGCCCTACGCGTCGCCCCGTCCCTGCCGTCCACAGCCGCCTGCCGCGCACAAACCATGACCGACGCGGTGGCCGGTATGACCGCGGAAGACATCACTGCCGCCTTGGACCAGATCGCCGCCACCGCAGACCGCGTATGCGCGGCCCTGATCGGCCTGGCCGAGACCAGCCCGGACGCCAGTGACGTGGTGGCCTGCCTGGACGCGGCCCGATACGCGGGGCGGCTGCGTGAGCAGTTCGAGTAGCGAACAGTCGGGCATGGCCACGTTCGGGCAGTTGGCAGCGGTCGCCGACGGTCACCGTTCTGAGGTCCACGAGGCCCTACGCCGTCCGGACATCGCCGTCCAGGCCGGCCGCCCCAGCTCGGTCACCGAGCTGGGGCGGCTGGCCCGGGTGCTGACCCGCTACACCGACCGCATCAGCCGCGGCTTCGGCCTCCCCAGCGACGACGGCGCGAGCGCCCGCGACATCGCCCGCCAAGCCGGAGCGTCCCTGCGCCACGCGACGGCCTACCTGGACAGACCTACGCCCGACGCTGACCAGGACACGAGCCTGGCGCAGAGTCTGCGAGCGGCCGCTGTGGCACTCGGCTGCGGCCTCGATCTGCTGGACACCCACCTGCCGTCCCCGGACAGTGGCCGGGCCCCGACATCCGTCGCGGCCGTCATCTCCGCTCCCGACGTCGCAGCCGACCTCTTCCATCTGATCGGCGACCACGCCACCACCGCCGGCCAGCTCGCCATCAAATCCGGTCCCGCCTCACGCCCGGCAGGGCAGTTCCTGCTGCGGGCGGCGGCGCTGACCGGCATGTTCCCCCACGACCATCGCCACGAGACCGGTCTCCAAGCCGTTTCCCTGCTCGAGATCCCTGACCGCATCCCGCCCGAGGCCGACGAGGACCGCGATCAGCTCCTGACCGGCATCGACGCCAGCGTCCGCCGACTGGACGCCTCCCAGGCCGAAGGATCGGTGACCACCTGGCGGTACCTCGCCCGCGCCGCCACGATCACGCACGAACTCGACCTTCACCTGGTCGCCATGCTTCGCCTCCGCCTGGAAGCGCTCGGAGATCCTCAGAGCGCCGACCGGCTATGGCCCGTGCTCAAGACGATGAACCGCATGTCCAGCCGGTGGCGGACCATCGCCCGGACCTGGAACGAGCTGACCGCCGAGTTCCACACTCCCGTGATCGGTCCGGCTACGGACGCAAGCGACCTGGTCATCCGTCTCGGACGACTCGGCTACACAGACCCGACCTGGAAACCGGGCCACCGCGCACAGCCCGCGCCCACCGACCCCGCGCAGCTCGCCCCGACCCTTTCCGACGTCGCCAGGCTCGGCCTCACGGCCATCACCACCCTCGGCACCTGCAACAACATCGCCGCCCGACACCGCCATGCCATCAACGACGTGGCCCGCATCCGGACCCTCAAGAATCCCAAAACGAGCCCGATCGGCGGGCCGAGGAAGCACGGCAGACGAGAGGAGATCGTCAGGCTCCGGTACCACTACCCCGCCAACCACGCTGACGGGCGCGAGGTCATCTCCCGACTCGCCCACCTCATGCGCGAGATCGCGCCCGAGCCTGACCCCGCAACAACTCTGGCCCTGCGCAGTGCTGCCTTACCCTCCCCCGCTGCCCTGGCCAGCGCAGACTGCCCGGCGTCTTCACTCGTCGACGGAGCGTTCGGCATTTCGCCGCCTGCCTCGTCTCCATTCCGCCAGCCCGCCGATCCGCAGCGACCGTCGCCACGCCTTTGAGAAGGAGGAGAGTCATGTCTGTCGCCCCGACCACTGCGACCTCGACCGCGCATCCCGCCGAACGCCCCGTTCCGGCCGAGTTACCGGATGTTGGGCAGGCCCAGGCCGTCCGGATCGTCGCTGGGATGCTCGCGCCGCTGATCGTCGCTTTGGCGTCCCTCGGCGCGGTCGGGTCGTTCACCACCGTCCGCGTGATGGCCGAACCGTGGTTCGGTGAGCGTGCCTGGATCGTGCCGGTCGGCATGGACGTGGGGATCCTGGTGTTGCTCGCCTGGGACCTGCTGATGGAGTACCTGGACATGCCCTGGCCCGTACTTCGCTGGGTCGCCTGGGGATATATCGCGGCCACGGTCGCGGTCAATGTGGCGGCTGCACGCGGGGACCTGGCCGGAAGCCTCATGCACGCTGCGATGCCCATCCTGTTCATCACTGCCATCGAGGGCATCCGCCATCTGATCCGGCGTCGGGTCGGGCTCGCCACTGGCACACGCCCGGAACGCATCCCCTCCCGGAGGTGGCTCCTGGCGCCGCTGTCCACGGCGCCGTTGTGGAGGCAGATGGCTCTGTGGAACATCACCTCCTACCGAGAGGCGCTCGACCTGGAGCACCGTCGTCTCATCGAGGTCGGACGGCTCCAGCAGCAATACGGGCGGCTCGCGTGGCGGTGGCGCGCCCCACTCCCCGAACGCCTGAACCTCCGCCTGCTCGGCGCCAACCACGAACCGCTCGTAGCGGGTGTTCCAGTCCAGGCGTCGCCAGAGCTCGAACCGCCACTCCCGGAGTGGCTCAGCGCTGAGCTGCTGCTCGCGGCACGGCGTGCGCTGCGCGATGCCCAAGTTGAGGGACGGGTGCTGAGTCGCACCGAGCTCGGGCAGCAGCTGCGGACGCTGGGCTTCACCATCTCCAACGAGCGCCTCACCGAGCTCCGCCAGCACGCCAGCGCGGGTACTGCGGCCACCATCCCAGGGTCATAGCTCGAAGACGACGCCCCATGGAGATCGTCGCTCATGGTTGACATCGATTTACCGAACGTGCATTGTCGGAGCGCCAACAACTTTAGTTGATGAGATCGCATCGCATTAACGATCAAGAGCTGGGAGTGACGTCCATGACCGCAACCGCCTCGTCGTCCGCCACCCGCCAGAACGTCCCCGCGCCCAGGGCCCGCAGCCAGCGCGACCCCGACCAGAGGGCACGCGAAGTCGCACTCAATCAACTGCGCACCGTGCTGACGACCCTCGGCGTCCGAACGCGCCTCACCCGGCCCCGCAGCCGCATCTGGCGGCTACGCGTCCACAAGAACGGATGGAACGAAACGGTCATGTGCGGAGGCAGTGAGGGAACCTACGCCTACGTCACCGCCCACGGACGCCTACTCGGCCCGACCGGTGACGTCCAGTCCGTCGCCCGCCTGCTCATCTGGATGCTGGACCACCAGCAGCGATGAACTCAGCCGACTTCACCCCGCCCGGGCAGGATGCCGGCACTACCGCCGCTGGCATTGGCCAGGCCGACGCCGAGCGAGGGAACCAGCTCGCCGTCCTGCGCGGCATCGCCGATCACCAGACCCAGCAGCTCCTGGACGAACGACTCGCCTGGACGGCCTGGCTCGAACTGGCCGACCGGCACGGACGATTCGGATTCACCAACACTCTGCTGATCGGCGCCCAGCGCACCGCAGCGAGCGAGGTACGCACCTACAACGACTGGCAGAGCCGCGGGCGCCAGGTCCGCAAAGGAGAGCGCGGCATCCGCCTCATCTCCCGCCGAGACATCCCATACTCCGTCTTCGACATCGCCCAGACCGACGGCCCAGCACTCGACATCGCCCCTCCCGTTCAACCCGTTCCGGCATCCGACGCCCTCGAACGGCTCCTGCGGGTGACCGCCGACGTAGGTATCTACGTCGATCGAGGAAGCTGGCCCTATCTAGGACGTCCCAACCGCCGAATCGTCCTGCCAGCCGAACTCAGTGACGAACTGGCGCTGTCCGTCCTGGCCCATCAGCTCAGCCACGTCCTGCAAGGCGGCGAACAAACCGACCCGGATCTCCAAACGCCCTGTCGAGGTGTCCGACGCGTCCGCGCCGACTCGATAGCCCACCTCACTCTGGCCCACCTTGGAGCCGACACCGGCGAGCTCCCGTTTCCGCCCGTCGACTCCTGGGCCGGGACCGACCCCCGCTCACCGTCTTTGGCTGCGGTCAGCAGCACGGCCACAAAGATCGTCCGCACGAGCCAGCAGATCCGCCGTCGCTTGGAGTCCTCACCAGCGGCGCGCGCAGTCCGTCTTGCGACACGAGCTACAACACCCAAGGCGGCAGCCGCAACCTCACACGAAGACATGGTCGGTGCCCTCGCCAGCGCACACGGGTACTTCCGCACCTGCCTGTCCGACAGTTGGGTCCCGGGCTACCTCTCCGAACGCGGCATCCCCACAGCTGGCCTGGACGCGTGGGCGATCGGATACGCGCCCGCCGAGGGCATGCTGGAACACCTCAGGACACTCGGATTCACCGACTCCGCGCTCCACGATGCCGGGCTCGCCCGCGACAGCGGCAATCGCCGAAGGCCACTGTTCACCGACCGCCTCGTCATCCCGCTCCGGACGCCGGACGGCACAGTCGTGGGGTTCATCGGCCGCCGGCCCGACACCAGCCACGGTCCCAAGTACCTCAACACGCCCACCAGCAGCCTGTTCAGCAAGGGCCGGATCCTCTTCGGTCTCCACGAGGGCCGGGGCCGGCTGAACGCCGGAGCACGCCCAGTTCTCGTCGAAGGTCCCCTGGATGTCATGGCCGTGGCTGCGGCCGCTCCAAACGGCCTCGTCCCCGTCGCCCCCTGCGGCACCGCTTTCACCAGCGAGCATCTCTCGAGCCTGCGCAACCACGCCGACCTCGACGCCGTCGGCCTGGTACTCGCACTGGACGGAGACACGGCCGGACACCGCGCGACGCTGCGTGCCTGGAAGACACTCCAGCAGGTCAAGGGACCAGTTGACGCGGTTGTTCTGCCCAAAGACCAGGATCCTGCCGACATCCTGCGTTACCAAGGATCCATGAAGGTACTCGAATCACTACAGTCCGCAATTCCACTTGCTGACCTGGTCGTCGACGCGCAGATCGAGCGGTTCGGGGGAACGCTCGACCACGCCGAGCAGCAGGTGACGGCCGCCCGGGCTGCCGCCACCGTCATGGCCCAGATGCCCCAAGGGCAGATCGTCCGCCAGGTCCCCCGAGTCGCCACAGCGACCGGCGTTCCCCTGAGCACCGTCACCGCCCTGGTCGCCGACGCCATCAGCCCCGACGCCCCGGCCACACTCACGCCCAGGCACAACCGCCGCTCCGCCAGCTCAGGCCCGTATCCCAGGTCCCGACGGCACACCCGCTAACCCGCCCACAACGACAGGAGACCACCCGTGAATGAGAACCATCCCGATCCGTTCACCGCGGGCCTCACCCTCGGCGGCCAGCGCCTCAGCCAGATCGCCATGGCCGCGGTGATGGGCGTACAGGCATGCAACGCCATCATCCGCCGGTTAGAGGAGGCTCGTCGCACGCAGAACGAAGCAGCTACCGAGAGGGAACGCGCAGCACTTCGCGCCGCACGCGAGGAAGCACGAACGCGATGGACGCCCGCCCACGATCGAGAGTGGCTGAACCAGGCCGACCTCTACGAAGCCGGACAAACCTGGGCCGCAGCACTCCCCCACAT
This sequence comes from Spirillospora sp. NPDC052269, assembly GCF_040679435.1. Classification (NCBI taxonomy): domain Bacteria; kingdom Bacillati; phylum Actinomycetota; class Actinomycetes; order Streptosporangiales; family Thermomonosporaceae; genus Spirillospora; species Spirillospora sp. NPDC052269. The sequence continues at coordinate 113,927 of NZ_JBFAUU010000016.1, read as the reverse complement.
CAACGACTCGAAGTCAGCTCGATCTGCCGCCGACAAATGCGAAGCCCGCCTCCGCGCTCTCCACCCCTACGCCATGCAGCGCTACGACGAACTACGCAGCGAGGGCAAAGACCGCCAGGACGCAATGCTGCGAGCAGCTCCCTACTTCACCAAGGCCCCGAACACGCGCACCGGCGAACCCGCGCCCACACGTCCAGCCCTCCCCCAAGGAACAGGAACCACCTGGGCCGCCAATCAGCACGGCCCCACCCGCGCCGACCTGAACGCCGCTCAACGGGACGCACGCGCCCAGCAGATCGCCACCGACCTCCGCACCAAAGCCCGCGAGAAGGGACATGACCCGAACTCGATCGAACTGCGCACCATGCTGGAGGTCGCGACCAACCTCCCCGAGGACGCCATCACCAAGGCCGTCCCGCTCCAACCGTCCCGCCGCGCCGGCAGCGGTATCGCCACCCCTGAGGGCGAACTCGCGGACGCAGGCTTCCCTTTCACCATCGACGAAGCCCTCGCTGTGTCCACGGCCCGACCGGCCGAGCATGCCCCATCCCATCGGAGGCCAGGCCCGTCCCCGGACCGCAACCGCCGACGCAACCTCTGATCAGAACGGAGACCCAACCATGCAGTTCCCCACTGGAAACGCGGGCCTCTCCCTCGCCTTCCTCATCGTCGTCGGCATCGTGGTCCTCCCGCTCCTCCCGACCTGGATCGCGGTGATCAGACGCGCCGAAGCGATCTCCTTCGTCCTCCTGTTCAACATCCTCTGCTGCGCGACCGTCCTGGGCTGGCCTCTCGCCCTGGTTCTCGCCTTCAAGATGCCCCGACGAAGCGAGTTCCAGCTGCCACCTCCCCCATGAGGTCGCCTCATGGACGCGATCCTCATGTGTCCAGAGATGGGACGTCCCACGGTGTTCCAGCCACCTGGAACACCGTGGGACCCTGATCCCGGGGGACCAGCCTGATAACCCCAGGCTGGTCCCTCCCTAGGACGCCAAGGGGATGCCGAGCCCTGCGGGGGCCTCCAGGGACTGGTGGCGGTCGAGGTCGACCCAGACAGTGTGACCGAGGACAGGGCTGCCGTGGATGCCCAGCGCGATCGCCAGCTGCGACACCGCATACAGACCGCGTCCGCTCTCCAGGGCGTCGTCCGGCTGCTGGACAGTGGGGATGCCCCGGCCTCCGATGTCGGTGACCCCGACGTAGACCGGGTCACCATAGGCCAGCTCGACGCCGAACCAGCCACCTTCGTCGGCCGAGCAGGTGTGCCGCAGGGTGTTGGCGGTCAGCTCCGACACGACGAACTCCACCACGTCCGCGCAGATCTCTCCAGCGAACAACGCGCGGGCGAAGTGCCGCGCGGCCGAAGCCTGCGACGCCTTGCCGGAGAAGGTACGCCGCCAACGCATCTCGCCGGAACCGTGCAGCCAGTCGGCTGCGCTGCAGTACTTCCACTTGAGTTTTTCCATGACCGTCTTCTCCTCCACTCCTTGCCGCCCGTGGCCGTGGTTGGGCCCTTGCGATCGGGCGGCAGTGATAGCGATCAGCGCAAATCTCCGTCATCAACGCCAGGTGCGCTGGCCTCCTCCCATAGGCCGCTCAACGGCTGCTCTCTGGTGGCTCCTGGCTGCTCCAAGCAACATCGGTCCATGTGTTCGGGGTGCGTGGTCCCCCGGGCGGGATGCGTCAGGGACGTCGTCCCGCCCGGAGGCGCATGGCGGGGCATCGGGGCAGGACCTTGCCGCCACGCTGGTCCCACTGACCCCGGCACGGACTACTGCAACCGGGCTCGGTCGGGGGAACCTCCGGGAGGTCGCCCGCTGGGGTGCTGCCCGATACCCCGGTCTTGGGGGTGACGGTCAGGCAGGTCATCGCCTGCCGCATGGCGTCCGGCACAGACGCACCGACTTGCCTGAACATTGGCGAAGACACCGAAGGCCCGGTCACTTCGCCAACTCGACCTCTGATCGGCATGACGGGGCATGGTCCGCTGCCTGCCAGGCGCGGCGTCCCTCGACGGCGTCGCCACGCCATCACGTCTGGCCATCGAAGCCACTGGGCATTGCACTACCCCCGGCGTGCTTGCCCTTGAGCCACACCAGCGCTGACGTGAGGTCATCGGATTCGGCGATCCATTCGCCGCCGTCCCCGTAGAACCAGTTCCGTCCGGCATCGCCGATCCGAGGCCCGTGGAAGACGCGGGCAGGGGCCTGCCTCCCACGGTCGAGCCGGAGGTAGTAGTTCCGGCCGTTGTCTGCGGTCGAGATCTCAACCGGCAGGCGATGAGCCACGGCCGCGCCATGCAGGACAACCAGGCGAGGATTCGGCGAGCCGTGAAGATTTTTCGGGACGCCGCCATGGTCGGGAGGTTCTACGGGGTTGGAGCGGAACGCCATGCGATCACCTGCATCGGAACAGCTGTCTACGTCGTTTGACACACAGTCTCGGGGGGCGCCGGTACCCTCGAAAGGCAGAGCAACTTGTCCAACTTGAAGGCTTCGGGGCCCAACTTGGTGAACAGGAAAAAGCTCGATCCGGACAAGAACATTCGTTCCCTTTTGGGCTCAAAGCTGCGAAAGCACCGCGATGCGGAGGGCTTGACCCAAGCGCAGCTCGCAGCGGAGCTGGGATATGTCCCGGAGCTGATCAGCAAGGTCGAGACCGGAGAGTTGGCCCCGGTCATGAAGTTGGCGGAGGCGCTGAACCGTCGGTACGGAACCGAGGAGTTCACAGAACTCCAGCCGCACGCCGGCCGCGAACAGGCGCAGGCGGCCGTCCCGGAGTTCTTCCGGAGCTACATCAGCCGTGAAGCCGATGCCTCGGCGTTGAGGATCTACGACCAGCGGCACATCCCCGGCCTCTTGCAGACCCCGGAGTACGCCACAGCGGTTCTGCGCGCCGGGCAGCGCAAGGCTGAGCTCGAGCGCAAGGTCGAGGGGCGGCTCGACCGCCAAGCCGCCATCTCAGGGGAGGACCCCGCTTGGCTGGTCGTACTTCTGGACGAAGACGCAGTACGACGCGTCGTGGGGAGTCCTGAAATCGCACGGGCCCAGTTGTTGAAGTTGTTGGGCTGGGCAGCGGAGCCTCACATAAGTGTTCTTGTGGTGCCTGCTGGCGCGCCTGTGTACCCTGCGAGCGGTTTTACCCTGATCTCGTCCGAAGGGGCCGAGGATGTCGCCTACACCGAAAGCGCGGGAGGCGGCGGTGAAGTCATCGAACTAAGCTCGCGTGTGGCCGAGCTCAGGCGGCTGTGGGACATGCTCAGCCAGGTGACGCTCTCCCCGACGGCGTCGGAGAAGCTGATCCGAGAAGTTGCGGAGGGGTTTGAGACATCGTGAACGAACCGAAGTGGCGCACCAGCAGCTACAGCGCCCAGGAGGGCGGCCAGTGCGTACAGCTGGCCGATCTGAGTACTGCCATCGGCGTACGAGACAGCAAGAACCTGACACAGGGCCACCTCGAGGTGACGCGAACCGAACTCGGCAAACTCGTCAGCCGCATTAAGGCAGAACAGAACTAGGAGCCCTGCAGACGAGGCCCCCGTTGCCTGCACGGGGGCTTCTTCAGGCGACGACCTGGCCAGCAATCAGGTCCAGGTGTAGCTCGCCATCGGTGAGCAGGCGGTCAAGTCGTGAGCGCATACTCGTCGCCGAGCCTGAGTTGGCCGCTTGGGTCGCGACCTGCTCAAAGAAGGCGAACCCGACCGGTGGTCGCCCCTTCGAAGGCCTCCGGTGCCCACACCACCGGAGGCCTGGCCGCGGGTCGGCATGCCGGTCGTGGTCGATACGGTACGCCTATGGGGGTCACCGAGTTTGATCTGAAGCTGGACGGCGATCAAACCCTGCACGTCTATGACACCGAGACGGCCGCCGGCGCCAATCCCCTGACAGTCTTCTGGCACCATGGCACGCCGAACATCGGAGCCCCTCCCCGGCCCCTGTTCCCTGCTGGAGCCGGGCGGGCCATCCGCTGGGTGTCCTATGACCGGCCCGGCTACGGTGGCTCCAGCCCGGCCCCAGGCCGGGACGTGGGATCAGCAGCCGCCCATGTCTCGGCTATCGCCGACTCACTGGGCATCGACCGGTTCGCGGTCGTGGGGCACTCCGGCGGCGGCTGCCACGCTCTGGCCTGCGGTGCGCTGCTGGGTGACCGTGTCCTCGGCGTGATCAGCATCGCCGCGCTCGCCCCACGCGACGCCGAGCGGCTGGACTGGTTCACCGGCATGGCGGCCGGCGGTGCGGAGTCCCTGCACGCCGCTGTCGCAGGTCGTGCGGCAAAGGAACGCTACGAGGCGAGCGCTCAGTTCGACCCGGACATGTTCACTCAGGCCGATCACGCCGCGCTCGCGGGTGAATGGTCATGGTTCGACGAGGTCGTCGGCCCAGCGGTCGACAACGGTCTCGACGGGCTTATCGACGACGATCTCGCCTACGTCGCCCCATGGGGGTTCGACCCCGCCGACATCGCCGCATCTCTACTCGTCCTGCACGGCGGACAGGACCGGGTCGTCCCCAGCTCGCATGGGCAGTGGCTCGCACGCCACTGCCGTACCGCACAACTGTGGCTGTCCGCACACGATGGACACATCTCCGTCCTCAGTTCCGCGCCGGCGGCCCTCGATTGGCTCCGCCGGTGAGCACACCAGCGGCCAGACTGGCGCTCAGTCCCTGGTCCCCCGGGCTAAAGCTCGGGTTCGTGTGCTCGTACGGGTTGCTCCAATGAATTGAGCTACACCCATGCCGAATCCATGACGCGGGCGACCAAACCGACGGCATGCCTCCCGCCAACCGCAGATTTCGCCGGCCCGGGCAGGCCAACCATTTCAGTCCGCTCGTTCCCGTATGGATGGTCAAACTGGCGCGATCCTCCAGAGGGCGTGCCATGCTATGGGCCGTGACCAGCACGGACGGGACTGTTTCGGCGCGGGGGCCATGGGTTCCGTTCTCGCCGGAGAAGGCAGCTGCTCTGCTCGCTGAGGCAGACTTCCCTTGGTGGATCGCTGGCGGCTTTGCGATCGAGTTGGCCGTCGGTGAGCCATATCGCTCACACGGCGATCTCGATGTGCTGGTCCTTCGCCGGGACCAGGCCCTGGTCCGTCGCTACTTCGAAGCCTGGGATCTCTTCAGCGCGGATCCGCCCGGTGCGGGAACGCTTCGTGTGTGGCCCGCGGGCGAGGATCTCCCTGATCGTGTCCATGACGTCTGGTGCCGCCCGTCACCGGATGAACCGTGGTCGGTTCAGCTCATGTTCGACGAAGCCGACGGCGGCGAATGGATCTCACGCCGGGACGCTCGTGTTCGACGTCCTATGGCGCGGCTTGGCCGGGTGACCTCGGCTGGTGTCCCCTATCTGTGCCCCGAGGTGCAGCTTTTCTACAAGGCGAAGGACGTGCGCACGAAGGACGAAGTTGACTTCGAGCGGGCCCTGCCTCTGCTCGATGCCGACCAGCGAGGCTGGCTCGCTGATGCTCTGGAGTTGACGATGCCTGGCCACGCCTGGTTGTCGAGGCTCAGGGAGTTGGGCCGAAGGTAAGGAGCGGCACGTCGTAGAGCTCGGGGTTGGGGGGTCTGGTCATGGTGGGTTCTGTGACCTCCACGATCAGAAGTTCGCTGAGGAACTGCACGCGGGCGCTGAGGAGGTGGCTGGTGCGTCCGTCGGCGCTGTCACCTTTGAGGCCGGCGGCGAGGTGGATGTGCGGGAGGATCTGGCCGGTGGTCGGGTTGTGGGCGAGTGTTCCTCCGCCGAGGGCCTCGACCGACTCAACACGGGTGCGGTCCCACAGGGGCTGCTCGGGGTGGCTCAATCCGTTGCAGGTGCCGACGATTTCGGCTTCCGAGAACGCGCCGATGAACATGGGGATGTAGCCCTGGCTGACGTTGTTCTCCTGGCAGAACGCTGCGAGGGCCTCGAAGAAGTCCTCGCCGTGCTCGAAGGTGACGCCGAACGTGCGGCCGAGGTTCAGTTCGCTTGCGCGCATGGATCGTCCTCACGGGGCTGAAGGGCTTCGGGCTCACTGGCTCGCGGCACGGAAGGCTGCGGCGATCTCGGGCGTCTTCCGTCCTTGGGCGAGCAGGACGTACAGGAGGGCCCGACCCTTAAGTGCGTCGAGGTGGCCGCCTCGGATCAGTCCGCGGCCGAGTAGGTCTTTCTCGGAGCCGGGGAAGCTGTAGGTCGCCTGCAGAACGGGTCCGTTGCCGATGCGGCTGGCGAGCACGACCGGGATGCGGGCCGCGGTTCTCTCCAGGATCCCTACGAAGCTCTGCGGGACGTGGCCTACTCCGAACGCGGCCATGACGAGCCCGTCGCACGATTCGGCCATCCTGCCCAGCAGTGCGCCGTCATCGCCGAGGGTCGCGGTGTACAGGCCGACGCGGGGTGTCGGCTGGGTGAGCGGCCCGGAGAGCAAGGCGCGCACGGGGAGCGGACCGTGGAGGTGGACCCGTCCCTCGTAGACATGTCCAAGGGGACCGGAGGTCGGTGATGTGAACGCGGCCGGGCTGGTGGTGTGGGACTTGCGGACGATCCGGGCAGCGTGGATCTCGTCTCCGAGGACGACCACGGCACCGGCGCCGTTCAGTTCGGGCGCGGCGGCGGTGATGACGGCCGCGTGGATGTTCGCCGGGCCGTCCGCACCGGGTTGGGTGGGGTTGCGCATCGCCCCGGTGACGACGATCGGCTGGTCACGCGTGTGCAGGAGGTCGAGGAGGTAAGCGGACTCCTCAATGGTGTCGGTGCCCTGGGTGACCACGGCTCCGTCGCAGCCGTCTCGGAAGGCATCGGTGATGGCAGCGGCGAGTGCTCTCAGGTCATCGAAACTGAGCGAGGCGCCGGGGAGACGTCGGAAGTCGTGGACCTTCAGGTTCACGTCCAGGTCCCGCAAGGCGGGTACAGCGTCGAGGAGCTCCTGGGCCGACAAGGCGGGCACCACTCCCCCGGTAGCCGGATCGGTGGTCATCGCGATGGTCCCGCCCAGGGAGAAGATCGCAATCGTCCTTGCGCCCAACACCGCTCTCCTCTCTCCGCACAGCCCCGCACGGAGTATGCAGACGGAACTCTGGGCAAGCTATCGGTTCAGGGAACGCTGAGAGGCGACGAATCGGCACGCCATGTCCAGACCTTCCAGACCCATCAGGTGGCTTCGGGGACGAGCCAGGGCGCGCGTTCCCACGGAGGCGAGCTGGCGGCAACGCCGAGTGATCCAGCCCCAGTCCAGTTCGAGGTACTCAGCGGTGGCGATGAGGCGGTCACGAGCGAGAGCGGCTGCCGTGACCGAATGCGCCGCGGTGTGTCCGATGGCGTCGGCAAAGGCATGCAGCTCGGCCGGTCGCATGGTGTGCCTGAGCTTCGACACCGCTTCGGCTCGCACCCAGCTGGCGATGATGGCGCCCCGACGAGGTATCAGGACGAAGCCGTCGGTGTCCGCGAGATCGGGGACTTCGGTGATCCAAGTGGTGACCCCCAGGGACTCCATCAAGGCGATCGCCAGAAAGAGCAAGACGCGCTCGTAGCCGGGAGATCGGGCGACCGCTTCCGCTGGGATGCAGAAGGCCCGGCCGATCCTGGTCTTCGTCCCAGGGACTGGCGGGGCTGTTCGCCGGAGGTAATCGAGTTTGTGTGTGAACAGGAGCCAGGTGGCCGCTTCCTCGCCGGTCTGCTCTCGGGTCCAGAAGACGGGTGTATCCCCGAGCGGGCCGCATTGGTCAAGGATGTAGCGAGCGCTGGTCTGCGAGCCGACGAACATCAGGGAACCCGGCGTCAGGTCTTCGTCTCGGACGGCGCTGAACAGCGGGTCGAGATCGGCCCCACCGGTGAGCGGCAGGACGGCGTGGAGACCGGCGTCGTCGCCGAGCAGGGCGGCGTCGAATCCTGCGACCGCCCACACGATTCCGAACGTGAGGTCGTCGAGCTCGTATGCGGCGGGAACGCGGAGTAGGCGATCGCGTTCACCCTGCGCGGCGTTCGACTGGGTTGCGTAGCGTGCATCGGCAACGAACTGCCGGCTTGCCCCGTCGACCGTTCGGGTGACAACGAGCAACGCTCGCGTGGGGGTCCTCAACCAGCCGTCCAGCTCGGCACCGCGCCTGATGTGGAGCTCATTGCCGTGGAAGGAGTCGGCGTTGAGCGTGAGCGTGGGAAGGGTCCCGTCTATGAGGCTCTGGCCTGCGGGAAGATGCAGTTGCCGCGGTCCGGCGCTGGCGCCGGCGCGCGACGTTGAGGAGGAGACCTCGATGCCCGGCGGGGTCTTCTCGGGATGGCTGGGGAGCTGGCCTGCCAGGTGCTCGGGAAAGTTGAGCACTTGTGCCCACTGAAGCACCCTGCGCCGGTCCTTGATGATCCTTTGGCCGCGTTCCAGGCGACTGATCTCGGACTGATCGCTGCTGACGATCCGGGCGAAGGCCGCCTGCGAGAGCCCGGTGTGGCTTCGGATGAGGCGGCAGAGGGCTCCGAGATCCCAAGCGGCGACTGCTTGCTGGACCGGCGCTTCGTCCCAGAACTCAGGAGCGATGTGCAGTCCGCGCTGGCAGGGCGCACATTTGGTTCCAGCGCTGTAGCGGCTCAGAGTGCTCCCGCAGGACGTGCACCGCCGCTGTTGGCTGCTGTCCACATGGACATCGTTCCCGGCGAAGGTCCGTCGGGGCGACCAATCTCAGGACACGCATAAACGCCCATCAGCGCGGCCCGCGCTTTTGGTGACCATGAGAGGAGAAGCCCCACGGGCCGGACGGCGAATACCGCCAGCGTGGCCACTCGGCAGGAGGGATCTACCGGGATGAGAGCGACAGACTCTGGCAGGGATTGTGTGGCTCCGTCGCTGAGATCGGCCTGGCAGACCCTTGCGGACGGGCTGCTGATCCAGCGGCTTCACCTGCACCAGGAGGAGTGGCGCAGGGTCGTCCGAGAGGTGGAAGAGCTGCCGGACATCGGCGGCGTCTCGGTGACAGGGCTTGCCCGGCCACCCGCTGCTCTCCCCTCCCCGGAAGCAAGGGTCCTGTTGGAGAGAGCCGGCCTCACGTTCTGGTGGTCGCTCCCGCAGCAACACAGCGTGGACGGCAATGCCAGTGCCCCCTGTCTCGCGCGGGCGGTGACGCAGGTTCGCATGCGTCTGATCCCCGACGGCACTGCAGCCCCATGGGCTGAAGCGGCGGTGGCGGCGGTCGAAGCGAGCGCGTGGTGGGTGGGGTTCTTCGCCCTCATCAGGCACCGCGGCGTGCGGCCCTTGACCTTGGAGCCGGATCCGTACCCGATCCAGGTCCAGGTCCTGGAATGCGCGGTCAGAGCAGTGTCCTACGGCCTGGCCAACCGAGTGCTGGCCGTCGCTCTGCGAGCGCGGGATGACGAATTGGCCCGGCGCTCCTACTGCGAAACCATCGCGGCGTCTCTCGAGGCTGAGAGGGGTGTCCCCGCCCTGCTGAGTGACCTGGACGAGCTGCGTCTGGTGGACCTGGTGACCACGACCGCTGTGTGGCGCAGCCAGTTCACCAAGTACGCGGGCGGCACCGGAGCAGGGCAGGTCGAGTGATGACGAATCGTCACCCCTTCATCGCCATCGAGGGCTTGGACGGCACCGGAAAGACCACCCTTCGGAAGGGTCTGTTCCGGCTGTGGCAGGGACTGTTCGACGTCGCCCCGCTGTGTCTGCTGACCACGAACTTCCTGTCGCCTGAACACGCTGAACAGATCGTCGAGGGCAAGTACCGGCCGTCCGCAGACAACCGCGCCGCGCACCTGGCGGCCATCGTCGAGGACAAGAACCAGACGCTGCAGCGCCTGGTCCGCCCGCAGCGCGGTGTGCGGCCGGTCATCGCGGACCGGTGGCTGTTGAGCGATCTCGCCTTCTTCGCCGTCAAGCACGGAGCGCGGGCGCAGGACACCTACCGAACGTTGGCGGAGGGGCTGGTGGATGGGCCGGACGCCACCTTGCTGTTGGAGCTTGCCCCCACCGATTCCATGCGAAGAGCCAAGAGCCGGACCGGGGAAGCCGTCCGAGAGGACTGGGATGTCCACGACGTGCAGTCCAGACTCCACGACGCGCATGAGGCGGTCGTCGGGTCTTCGGGATCGTTCCCTCTGCTCGGCACCATGGTGCGTCTGGACGCCACCCTCACCCCCGCGGAAGTTCTCCATTCCGCCTGGACCTCGCTTGAACGACTCGGACTGATCCCCAGCTTGTCCGCCGATCTTGAGAGGGAGAGCTGATGCCGACTTCCCGCGCGGTGGTCCGACTTCGCGAGTCGCTCGCCTCAGCAGACTCGACACGGCCCCTGCTCGCAGCTGGCGCCGTCAACGCGATGGCGGCTCGTCTGGCCGTGGAAGAGGGATTCGACGCGCTCTGGGTGAGTGGCCTGGAAGTGTCCGCCTCCCTCGGCCTGCCTGACGCCAACGTGCTCAGCGTTCGCGATCTGGCCGACGTGGTCACCGCACTCGGGCGCGTGGCCACGCACCCGGTGATCGTGGACGTCGACAACGGTGGGGGCACTGTCGAAGGCGTCGCCCGGATCGCTGCCGATCTGTACCAGGCCGGGGCAGCCGCCATCTGCATCGAGGACAGCGCCTACCCAAAGTGCAACAGCTTCGCCGAGCACTCCTCCCAGAAGCTGGCCGCCGAAGAACTCGTCGTGCGGCAGATTGAACGCATCCGCCAGATCGTAGGAGACGGCCTGGTCGTAGTCTCCCGAACCGAATCCCTGATCGCCAACGCGCCCTTGAAGCTGGCCGTGGAGCGATCGGTGCGCTTTGTTGAGGCGGGGGCGGAAGCCGTACTGATCCACTCCAAGGACCGGACAGGTTGCCAGCCGCTGGAGGTGGCCGCCCGGTGGAGGCAGGCGATCCCGCTGGTGACCGTGCCCACGGCCTTCCCCCAGCTCACCGCCACGGAGTTGGGCGAGGCCGGGTACCGGCTGTGCATCTATGCCAACCAGTTCAGCCGGGCCGCGCTGGCCGGCATGCGCGCCGCGGCTCGCCAGTTCACCCGCGAAGGCACTTTTCGTCCCAGCGCCGAGGCTCCGCTTGCGGCAGTCGGTGATCTGCTGCGGATCGGTGAGCCGAGCGCGTTGTCCTGTATCTGACCCATGTCTGAAGGAGCCCTGTGATGCCCCTTCCTCGCATCAGCGTGTCGGTGAAGTCTGCGGTTCTTCACGACGACCAGATCCTTCTCCTGTCGTATGACGATCACGCCGGGTTCCACTACAACCTGCCCGGCGGCAAGGCGAGAGAGGGAGAGGGCCTGCGCGCCGCGGTCCGTCGCAAGGTCCGGCAGGAGACGGGGCTGAACGTGGCCGTCGACAGGCTCCTTCTGGTGACCGAGTACGTCCCGGCGTCCTGGAACGCAGAATTCGGAACAGTCCAGAAGACTCAGTTCACCTTCCTGGCCGAGCCGCAGGACGGCGTCAATCCCCAGTTCTCCAGCCCGCCTGACCCACTCCAGGTCGGCTTCGAGTGGGTGTCCGTCAGCAAGCTCACCGAGGTGTTCCTGCTGCCCCGGATCAACGTGCCTCTGGTGGCCGCTCTCCAAGGCCGACTCAGCGATCCGTTCATCGACAGGTGGTGATCCCTGTGGACGACGAGGTCCGCGAGTGGCTTCTTACCGAACACGCGGGCACGGTCTGCGCTGACCGGCTCAACGTCATCGCCGACGAACTCGGCCGCCTGGTCGACCGGGACGTTGACGGGGCGATAGTGGAACTCGGCTGCTACCGCGGCGCGATGGCTCTGTGGATCCGCTGCGTCCTGGATCAGCTCGACGGGGGCCGACGCGAGGTCCACGTCTTCGACTCGTTCGCCGGGATGCCGGCTCCTAGTGACCAGGACTCCGATCACCTCGCTGAAGGCGAACTGTTCTCTACTCCACAGGACGTCCTGGACACTCACTCCCGCTGGGGCCGGACCCCACCGACGATCCACGCGGGCTGGTTCGAGCAGACCCTCCCGGACGACCTTCCGGCCGTGATCTCTTTGGCCTACCTGGACGGCGACTTCTACGAGTCCACCCTCACCGGACTGCGGGCCTGCGTGCCCCGGCTCACCCCCACCGGGGTGCTCCTCTTGGACGACTACGCCGACACCGCCGTCAACCCCAAGGCGTGGAACGGCCTGCCCGGCGTCAAGCGGGCGGCAGACGCTTTCTTCGGCGAGCCGTCTCCGGTCGAGGTCGTTATTGGTGACGGGGATCTCGCCTTGGGCCGATTCCTGGCTCCCGCTTCCAGGGAGCTCGGCCGATGACCCACACCGTCCTCATCGCCAAAGGAACCGCTGACCTGGACCGACTCCAACGCGCCTGCCCTGATGTCGAGGTGATCGAGGTAGCGGACTTCGAGTCCCCACCTGGAGCCGCTCGGGCCACCATCGCGGCACTGCGCTCTGGCACACCGCTGGGCCGTCGGCAGCTCGGCCGGCTGCCGATGCTTCAACACGTCCTCCGAGCCGGATCGGGAACTGACAACATCGACGTCCGCCAACTCGACCGGCGCGGCATCATCCTGCACCGCAACCCCGACGCCAGTGCCGCCGCCGTGGCCGAATGGTGCCTGGCTGCCGCACTCAGCCTTGCCCGCCGCCTCCCCTTGGGGCACAACGGTCTCGTCCAAGGCCAACACCTCAAAGACGCCTGCCTGGGCACGCCTCTGTCAGACCTCGACGTCGCAATCTGGGGTGCGGGTCCTGTCGGGCGAGCGACAGCCGAGCTACTCGCCCCCTTCGTCCGCCGGGTTTCCTTCGCTTGCTGGCCCTCCAACCAGTACGAGCTGCGGCAACTACCGGCCCGAGTCCTTGTCCAACGCGCCGACCTCCATGTCCTAGCCATCCCGCTGCGGCCTGAGACTCGAGGACAGTTCGGACGGGACTTCCTCACCGCGGTGGCCGACCGTCGGCCTCTGGTGCTCTGCGCCGGCCGAATCGAGACGCTCGACGTCGGCGCGTTCCTGCGCACGCTCGACGCCGAGCGGATCACTGGTCTCGCTCTGGACGCGATCGACCCCGAGCACACAAGTCAAGTGAACGTGTTGACGGGTCCGCGGAACCTGCTGATCACCCCACACATCGGCGCTCAGCGCACCGACGTGCGCCAGGAGCTGGACGCATGGCTCACGCGGATCATCCGCTCGATCACCGTCGACTCGATGCCTCATCCAGACAGCGAAGCTCGCGGGGAGAGCCAATGACCAGCGACTCGGTAGGCCGCCGCCTTGGCATCGCGAGGCGGACCGCCATGGCTCTCCAGACCGCCAATCCGGGCGTGACGGTCAGTTTGGAGGGCGCTCTGGCGTGCGGGCTCGCCCACGCCACCAGCGATATCGACCTTCGGCTGGTGGGCGACGAGCCACTGCTGCCCGAACCCGGCTCATGGACCACCAGCGGAGTACGGATCGATCTCCAGGTCTCCACCACACAGCGGATCGAGGAGTTGCACCGACTCCTTCACCGCTTCGACGTTCGCGCCGACGATCTCGCGCTCTTCCGGCGGATCCGCAAGGACCTCCCCAGGCTCACCAGTCTGCGGACCGCCAAGCGCTTCCAAGCAGGCCAATGGATCCCCATCGTCAACTCCAGGGAGGCCGCGATCTACCGCTCCTGGGCCGTGGCCGACCGCGCCGAGACGGTGGCAAGCCTGACCGAGGACCTCATCGGTCTACTCGAGGACGGCCTGCACGCCTCGGCTGATCTGGTCTTGGACCGCCTGAGCCTGACCCTCGCATCGGCCGAGTGCGCCGCCGCTGGGCTCCCCCTGCTCGGAGAGAAATGGCTCCCCCTCATCGCCACCCGAACGTGGGATGCCAGCCGACCGTCTGTCCCCCGGCGCGACTCGGCCTGGGAGTGGTTCCGACCAGTCCAGCAACGCCTAACTCGTGCCCTCTTGTCCTGCCATCCGGTCACCGACCGCGACGGCGCGTCGCCTCCTGCGCTGGCCCACGATCCCCGATGGCTCCCGCAGCGCTATAGCGACGGCTGGTTCCTGCGGCGTGCCGACGACCGCTTTCCGCTCACCGACTCGGCCCTGCTCGCTTGGGCCAAGCACCTGGAGTCCACGACCGCCTGACCACCGAGAACTCTGCCCTGGAGGTGAGCGTTGTCCACCGCGCCGCCCTCGAACGACCTCGATGCCCTGTACGCGCGACTCGATCCCGCCGACCACGCCGCGGCTGTGTCAGTGATCCTCAAGCTGCGGGGAGAGACCTGCGACATCGACTGCCTGTACTGCTTCGAGAAGCGCAAGGAGTCGCCGGGTGGACGCCGCATCGACGCTGCGCAAGTCCACCAGCTCGCTGCACTGTTCGCAGAACGACCTCTCGCGATCGAACTCCACGGCGGGGAGCCACTCACCGCGGGCAAGAGCGCGGTCGTCGAGGTCCTGCGCGCGCTGGCGTCCAGCCCGAACGTGATCCGGGTCAGTCTTCAGACCAACGGGCTGCGCCTCGACGATGCATGGCTCGACTTGTTCGACGAACACCTGCCCTCGTTGGAGATCGGAATCTCCCTCGATGGGGACGCCCAGGGAAACAGTTGGCGAGTCGACTACGACGGAGCTCCCGTCTACCCCAGAGTCGCCGAGAGCCTGCGGCTGCTGGAGCGCCGAAGCCGAAACGCCTCGCTCATCTGCGCTGTCACTCCGCAGGTCCTCGGACGGGCCGACGAGATCGTCGACCACCTGGCGTCCTTCTCAGCCGTGACGGCGATCAGTTTCGTCCCCTGCTTCGACAGCTCAGTGGTCACGCCGACTCGATCAGCATCCAAGCGAATCGGCGCGAGCAGAGTGCGGCAGGCCGCAGCGATCGGACCATCCGGACCGGCTTGGGCCATCACCCCGCCCCAGTACGCTGAGTTCATCCTCACCGCGGCCGTCCACTGGGTCCGCGCCGGATGGTTCCGCAAGGTCAAGCTGGACCCGGTCGTATCGGTGATCCGTCGCCTTAGGGGCCTGCGCACCGGCTCCTGCCACTTCGACGACCTCAAGTGCGACCACATCTTCACGCTGTATCCCGACGGCCGCCTCGGCAGCTGCGACGAGTTGCCATGGCCCCAGGCACAACTCTCCCGCCTTCCACTCCTCAACTCACAGCAGGACGTACGGCACGCACAGGACCGCTCGCGCCTGCTCGCTGACGCCCATGCCCTCATCGCGCCGTGTGTCACGTGTGACTATCAGGACACCTGTGGAGGGGGCTGTATGGCCGTTCGGCGCCGGTACTCACACGCCGACCTCGGCGACGTCTATTGCGACCACCGCATGCGACTGGTCGACGGCGTCGCTGCCCTGCTCGCACAGCCGGATCACCCCGAAGCGGTCTGGTGCACCAGGCTTCGCTGGCGTCCGCACCAGCCGAACCAGATGCGCGACGTCGCCGCGTTCCTGCGTCGTTGGGACGACCCATTCGCTTTGCGACAGCGAGCCCGGCTGCGCACCAGCGTCGTCGGCAACATCAACACCGTGGGCCTCCCAGGAGTTCACGAGGCGGATGACCTCGACCCCAGGCACCCGCAGTGGCGCGCAGGCATCGAGCCGGGAGTCTTTCCCCTCGTCCAGGCCATCACTGAACGTTGGGGCTACATCACCTACGACAGCTGCCAAGGACACCCCGCCACCCCGAACACACCGCAGCGTGAGCTGTCCGTCGGCATCCTGCCGCGCGACCCAGCCGAAGCCGCCGAGATCTCCGCCGACTTGTGCCGACTCGCCGCGCGAGCCGGTGACCACCTGCCCCCTGAATGCAGGGTCGAGCTCGGTCGCAACCTGCTTCTCTGCACCACCACCGGGAACCGGCATCCAGTCCTCGACCTGCGGCTGGCGCCAGTGGCCGACAGCCGGCCAGATGACTATCTCGCCGCGCTCCCCACCAGCAGTCAGCTCCTCACCGGGCTCATCGACCGTGTCGACGAGCGCCCCTCCGGTGACGCCCGATTCCGATGCGCGTGCCCTCCCGCGGCATCGGAGTCGAACGCCTTCGACTCGACGGAGGTACACCCTTGATCCACATCGCAGAGACCCTGTGTGTCCACACCGTCGAAGACTTCCTCGACCCCGATGAAGTGCAGTACCTCAACGAGGTCATGAACCTCGTCCTGGCCCAACGGGGACGCGATTCCTTCGACAGCGCCCGTACCTCCACGATCCACGAGGTCCCCGGCCTCACTTCCGGTCAAGCCCGCGCGCTGTACGAACCCTGCGGACGCGTCGAACTGACCGACGTCCCGGCCGCCGCCGAAGCCATCCTGAACAGGGCCCTCGGGCGCAACCGCGCCTCGATCAGGCGGAACCTGCCGTCGGTTGAGGGGCATCGTCCCTGGATCTTTCTGGAGTATCAGGCCGGTCAGTACGTCAGCGCCCACGCGGACGGCATCGCACCCAGCCCAGCCGCCTGGCCCCGACAGATCGCTGCGGCAAGCGTCAGCATCGAGTTCACGCCCGACGACAGCGGCTGCTTCTACGTCGAAACCAGCGGAAGCGAGTCCCCCTGGGTCCCACCGGCCCCGATTCCTCACGCCAACTACGCGCCCGGAATGCGGTTCGTGTCCGAGGGCACCGACGGCTCCTCAGCCTGGTTCAGCGCGATGAAACGCACCCGTTGGACCGTGCGCCCCGCAGTAGGCGCCCTGGTCGTCTTCGGAAGCCAGCTCATCCACGGCACCGAGCCCGTCAAGGCTGGGCGAGTACGCAAGTTCCTCACCCTCCTGACCGCCGAAGCGCCATCCCCCGAGCCTCCGTGAGGCAATCATGCACCGGAGCCGCAGCCCGCCACCGATCCCGCCTCCTTCGAGACGCCCCGATCCGCCACGGCCGCCATGGCCGAGGTGAACCATCAATCCCCATCCGCCAAGGAGGACAGGTGAAGGAGAAAGACCAGTTCAGCGAGTTCCTCGAAGCCGTGGACACCCTGTACGACGACGCTCCGGTGCGGATCACGGCCCACACCTCCAACGCGTCGGCGCACGGCTGGAGCCCTTCCCGCTCGGAGCAGACCGCTGAGGAACCCGGCAACGACATCGAGCAGTGACCCATCACAGATCACGGCGCGTCCGGCACCGGCCAAGCAGCCCCTGCCGGACGCACCGCCGCCCAAGGAAGCATGCCCGTGGCTGATCTCTCACACCCGCCCATGACCGAGCAGTTCTTCGATCTCCTTGGCCTCCAAGCGCGGAGAGCATGTCGAACGCAGCGCATCGCGGAAGTCCTGGGCAGCAACCTCAGCGGACCTGGCGCAACCGGCACAGCCGTCGCCGACGCCGCCGCCCACCACCTCCTCGAGGGAGCTCGGCGGGCCGCCACCTGCCGCGATGGTGGCCGACTCTCCTGGTACCAGGAGACCGTACTTCACGATCTCATCCACCTGACTTCCATGAACTCCGGCATGGGAATGCGCCTCCTGCTCAACCCGGCGCCCAGTCGGCTCCTACAGTCCCCGATTTCAGACACGGCGTACTACCTCATCGCGCCGGAGACCTGGCCTGCCCCAACCGCGCTGCACGGACTACTCGCGACGGCACTGACCTCGGCCCAGAAACACGGCTTCGGCAACCTGGTGGACCAGCACGCACCGATCATCTGCCTGCTCGAGCAACGGGACCTGCGCACAACCCTCTTCAGCTGGAGCATCACGCGTCTCCCCGGCACCGTCTTCACCGACTACACCACCACCGCCGAAGTTCTCGCGCGTGACCTCATCCACGAGGCTGGCCACCACTGGCTCAACGAAGCCCTCGCCATGGAGACGGTCGCACTTCCCGACGACATCACCTTCTACTCACCATGGCGCGCAGAAAGACGACCCGCCTTCGGGTTCCTCCATGCCTGCTGGGCGTTCTCCCTCACCACGATCTACAGTGCGGCCGCCTTCAACGACGCCTCACCACCTGCTCGCGCCTTTCTGGCGGATTACCTGGCTGAACAACGGTGGCTCCTTCGGGCTGCCCTACCCGCCTTCACCGAAGCTGCCGCCCTGCTCACGTCTGCCCTCCTGCAGGAGCGAGTATTCTCTGCCGTCCAGACCGCCCTGCACTGCACAGCCGGGGACCACTGATAGAGGTCCCCTGACCAGTGGTGACCATGACGTTACGTGGGGCCTGCCCAGGGCTAAGGAGCAAGCCCACCGTTCCCCTCACTCACTGATGTGGAAGTTGCCCCAACCGCCAGCTGGGTGGTGCCGGAACGGCCGCCTGCGGCCTGAGCTGGAGAAGAGACTCACCGCCGCCGGGTGCGGCAAGCTCGCGGCAACCACCCACTGAGGTAGCTCAGCAAGACACCCCCCGTCCTCCGCTTTCGGCGGTGGACGGGACGCTCCTGATATGTCTTCCCGCTAACAGATTAGGGCTCGCACCCACGCGGTATGCAGGCGCAGTCGGCCTTACGTTCGGAGTGCGAGGAAATGGCGTAGCAGGTGTCGGGCGGAACCGCGTTGCAGGGGCAGGGCTGCCGCTCGACGGTCCGTCGTCACCTTACGCGCCGCGCAGTCGAGAGGATCTCACTGAGGATCGAAGCTGTAGAAGACGGGGTTGGTGCCAAAGAACCATAGACTGCCACTTTTCGCGACTACCTGAACAGTCTGGCCGACGAAGGTGGTGAATGAGTACACCGCGCACGAGCCCGGCGTCAGTGCGGGGGTGGTGACCCAGCCATACTTGGTGCGGCCTTGCGAGTCCATGATGGTCACCCAGTCGTTTCCGCCCGGCGGGTCCGGGGCCCAGACCGCAAAATAGAAGGAGTTGGTACTGGACTGGTGATTGCAAATGTAGGCGTACGGGGCAGTCCCGTAGTTGTAGGTGCCGATCTCGACACCGTGTTGCGTATAGCTATCCGAATCAGCCTCGGCAGTACCCGAGGCGACGAGCGTGGTGGAAACTGCCAAGACCCCGGCAGCGGCCGACATGGCAAGCCTGTTTCGCATGATTCCCTCTCGGATCCTGTCGGTTCTTGAAACCCTGTCCTGGCGAGTGCGACTCATTGCACGTGTGCAAGCCCCCATCTGCGGTTATTTGCGCCTCGGAGCCAAGTTCGGCGATCAGCAGTCCCCGTCCCAGCCGCCTCCGGTGTCGGCGCCGTACGAGAATCCATGCCAGTCCGAATCGAAGTAGATCGAACAGCCAGTTTGATCGTCCTTGACGAAGCCGCGCGCCTGGAAAAACTTTGGCGGGGCATAGGCTTTGAGGTCGACCATGTTGATATCGACCCTGTTGTCGAAAGTTCCACTGTTGTCGGCATGGGAGATGACGTGCGCACTGGAATCATTGACCCCATCACCGGCCACCAGATCCACGGACAGAACCTGGTGATCACCGTAGACACCTGCGCCACCAATCGAGGCCCACACATTGTAGCCACAGGAGTCGTAAAATAGACTAATGCGACCCAGGGTGTTTCCACTCGAGGATTGGAATGCGATGTGAGAGCCGGGCATCAATTGATCTACTTCACACGGCGTCTGGGCAACAGCCGCAGTGGCCGGGATGGCCGACAGCGAAAGCGTGGTCAGGCTGATGGCCATCATGCGTAAAGCGGCTTTCTTGGGCAGCATTTTAAACTCTTCCTGCTCATGTGGGGGGGGGTGGCGTCACGCGAGGAACATGGAGGGTGGATGGAACTTCCCCAATATGAATTTGAATCCAGGCACGCGTCAATGGTTTTTCAGCGGAAAGGTGATGGATGACCAGGTTCGGCCGAGAAGTTCGGCGACCGACATCTAGGCGCTCGATGGTTAACACTGGTTCACTTTTGCGTGGACACTTGGCTCTTTGTTCCTAAGTGTCGCCCGAAACCAAGTATTCTGGCGCGCCTTACAGGGTTTTGCTTGGTTCTGGCAGCCGGGTTCTCCGTAGGGTGCCGTGCGATTCCCCACAGCGCACTGCTGGCAAGGCCAGGATCGCCTGGCCAGCTGATCGGACCTACAAGGTCGGCAAGGCCATCCGGAGCAACGCCGTCTACACCGACAACGTCAAGCAACGTTCCATCCACCGCTCGGCGGTCACACACTGCCGACAGCCGCTGATCGAGCAGCGAATGGCCGAGCGGCCCGCCGTCGTCGAGATACCTGGCCGCAATAGCCCTGATCGGCCCAGATGCGGCCGAGTCGGGGCAGGTCGGGGCGGGCGCGTGTCAGCAGTACCAGCGCGCCGTCCCGGTCGCTGACATTGGCGGGGCTGACGCAGACACCCAGGACCGTGCCGAACGTGTCGGTCAGCAGATGCCGTTGACCCCGGGCACCTTCTTGGCACCGTCGTACCCGTGCAGGCCGCCCCTGTCGGTGGCCCGCACACTCTGACTGTCGATGATGCCGGCGCTTGGCGCGACCTCGCGCCCCCGGTAGCGGCGTTCGTGTTCACGCAGGTGGGTCAGCAGCCGTTCCCACAAGCCGGCGATCCGCCAGGACCGCCAGTAGTGGTAGACCGTCTGCCATGGCGGCAGGTCCCGCGGGAGCATTCGCCAGGCGCACCCGGCCCGCACCCAGTAGGCCAGCGCGTTCACGATCTCCCGACGCGGATGCACCGGCGGGCGAGCACACGGTTTCGGAGGCGGAATCAGCGGCGCGACCAGCGCCCACTCCTCATCGGACAGATCGGTCGGATACCGGTGATGGGCTCGCATCACGCCCTCCACGTCAGGGCGCGACTCCACCAGCATCCCCGACCTAACCCTGCTGAGCCACCCTCGCCCCGGAGTTGTGCTGGATTCAGGACCGGCGGGTGACCCACCCAGACCCTACTCCGCCACCCCGCAAGCTTCACCTGGTGTTCCGATGTCCATCACACCCGAAGTCCGCGCCCACCTCGCCAACCATGAGTACGACGAGATCGCAATGGCGTGTACGAGACCGGCATCACCGAATGGGTGAACTGGCGCAAGCTCGGCGCCCTCTCACTGTTCCCCCTGATCGCTGCAGCCGCAGCGGACCTTCCAGTCCGGACGCAACGATCGCGTCCCCCCCCTGCTGCCACCGGCTACTGACGACAACTACACCTAGAAATAGACAACCCCTGCCAAGGTGCGCGGCCAAGTAGGCAAAGGACAACCTCGCGGCGGGGACATCGCAGTCACCGTGAGCTGCCACAGCTCCGAAAACGCCCCTCTTGCGGGTGAAGACCGCCAAGAGGATCTGCCGCATGTGGTGGAGTTTGGGAGGTGCCTCACGCCGACGACAGAGGCCAACCAACACAAGCCCCGCACCTTCTGCGGATCAAGCACGAGCTGGCAGATCCCCATGGCGTCATGACCTCCGCTGAGCGCAGGCCCGAACCACCGCTGCCCGATCCCGTGAGTCCGTGCCTTGTACCGCCAACGCCACCCGTCGCGTGTGCTCCGCCTCCTGCTGCGTGTTCTCTCGGTAGCGAAGCCACCGCTTTCCCAGGCCGCACACCGTAAGGCACAGAGCCGCGAACCCGGAGGTTCCCCCCACCAGCGCCCCAAACGCATCGAACACCGCCATGCCCTGCTCCTCGCCATCATCCGACTGATGCGGCAACCCTGCATGGAACGCGGAGTTTCCCTCTAGTGTTGGGAAACACGAACGAAACCGGGAGAGAAGATTGCCGGGTGGAAGGCCTCGCAAGGCACAGGACACAGCCAGCGCTGAGCTCTCGACGCTGACGGCGCATCTGCAGGGAGCCCTCCGTACATCTAGGTATGGCTCCCCCAACGCTCTACTCAGGGAGCAGCCCACACGGCTCCCTAACAAGAACACCCTGTACGACATCCTCGGCGGATATAGCCTTCACACCCTTGAAGCGACGCTCCAAATCGCTGCAGTCCTCGGGCTGCGGCAAGAGCCTGTCACTGTCTTGTGGACGCAGGCCAAGCTACGCCAGGAGCGCGACGAGCTCGCGCAACGCCAGCGTGTGCCCGAAGCGCCACTCATCCAATGGACGGATATCCCCCTGCCGGCGCCGTGGCTTGAGGATCTGCTTCGCAGTCAGGCCAATGCGGCGGAACAGTTCCCGTACGAACTGCTCGGCGTCCACAAGCCGCCGCTGTCTGAGGTCTACGTTGAGCAGGACCTCCAGCCCCCCTCTCCTGGCACCGGTGAGCCCGCACCACAGGCTGGTCGGCCTGTGCCTACTATCGCTGCGGCCCTGTCAGCACATGATCACCTTTTCATCACTGGCGGACCTGGAGCTGGCAAGACCACTCTGGGGCAGCACTTGGTGCGCCAGATCGCTCGCTATTGGCTGCGAATGGAGCAAGCAGAGGACCCCTGGTGTTCGGAGGCCGTCGCCGCTGTTCGCATGACGCCAACCGACCTACTCACCCCCCGGGCCTGGCATCAACAACTAAGCGATGCGGCAGCCCGTACGGGCACGCTAGTGAGCCCGGTCAGCCCCGACTATTTCGCGAGACGCCCTCACGGTGTGCGGTGGCTCGTCGTCGTCGATGGGCTCGACGAGGTGTCCTCTCCTAACGTCCGGAAGAAAATTCTCGAGAAGCTGGCAGAGCAGACCAGGCCAAGCAGCAATTGTCGCCTCCTTATCACATCAAGATCCCTTCCCCAGCCCGAGCTCGATCCATTCACAAATACGCAGGGTATTGGCTTTTACACTCTGAAGGGGTTTGATGCCAACCAACAACGGGCGTTCGTGGAACGCTGGTTCATAGCGCAGGGTGTTTCCAATCCGGCGCTCGATACCCGGGACTTTCTCTCGGAAGTCGGCCAGGCGGATCTACAAGAGGTCCTTCAGGTGCCGCTCTTGACGACGCTCGCAGCCGCATTCCGCAGCCGAAATCCGCATGCACCTCTACCCAGAGGGCGAATCGACCTGTACCAGACGTTCCTTGATGAGCTCAAGACGGCGCGCGAGGGAAACGCCGACGTCATAGCCCGCTTCCGCGAACGGTGGCAGCTCCGAGGACTCGGCGAGCTCGCAGACTGGCTCCTCGCACACCAGGACGGTCTCGTGACTTATCTGGCATGGGAGCGCATCGGAACACAAACATCGAAGTCACTACTAAGCAAGGCAACAGGATGGCTGGGTTCACAGCTTCCGGAGAGCTTGAGTTGGCCAGATCGGGCCGAAGGTGAACTTGGCCAGTTCTTGGCACAGACGGGAGTCATGGCCTTTGATGGCGCCGACCTGTCATTTCTCCACCATTCATTCGCGGAGTTCATCGCAGCACGGGACGAGGCTGCCAATATATCGGCAGACTTTCCAGGCCTAGATACATGGTCCGCTGCAGTCAGCAACGCCGCCACGCAGAATCGGATTCTGTTCACGTTCGCTCTCTGGGCAAGGAGGCCAGGAAATGACGTCAGCCTTCTTGTCCGCCATCTCCTGGCTGGGGATCTGACGCATCGGATCATGGCTCTACGTCTGGTCACAGCTGGCGTCCCACTGGGGGAAGCCCTAGAAGAGGCAGTCATCGATCGCCTAATGGATTTCGCCGATGATTCAGGCCGCCCACTTTCATCAAGTGACCCTAAAATTCTGACCGAGTTGTCCCAGTTGCGCGGAAATAGACGCCTGGCAGCTCACCTCCAGAAAATAGCTGAAACTGAGGAACTTGCATCCTCTCTGCGGATCCAAGCGGCAGTAGCCTATGCAAATGTTGCCTCCTTGCGAGCAGGCGTCGAAATACTCAGGAAACTCTCGGAAAATGCAGATCCGGACACAGTTCTAATTTGCTGCCATCACCTATCTTCGCTTGATCCGCAAGATGTGACATTTCGGGTCCAGAAGTTGAAGGGAGTGCTCAATGACTCGCACACTTCCAACTGGAATCAGCTGGAAGCCGCCGAGCAGCTCATGGAAATGGGCTGCACGGAGAATCTCGTTGACCTGGCCCGTTCCATATTGGCTGGCACTGATCAGAACGGTGGAACACTGGAGCGAGCCGGAGAACTCTGGTTTTCCCTCGAAGGGCGTGGTGCCGCCGAAGAAGTATCAAGGGCCATCGCAAGAAGGGCTGACACCTACGTCTGGGCCGCCAAGGGGCTGGCCATGACGCTGATTCGTTTTGGCTTCATTGATGAGATGCGCCCGTTCGCTCACCGCATTTTCGATGAATCTTGCAACGACGAGGACATCGGCGAGTTTGTAGAGGCCTGGATCGACAGTGCCGGATCGGCCGCAGCAGACCAGATTGTGGAGGTTATGCGTGGACATTCCACCTGGAACGGAGACGAGCGGCTTACCGTCGCACATGACCTCCTCCAATGTGGTTTCAAGAGCCAATCTGCCGAGCTTGTCCGGATGAGCCTCGCCTCCACCAATACGCACGAGCACTACAATCTTGATCACGCACTGATGGTGCTAGTGAAGGCAATCGGTCCCGGTGCGGCGAATGAATCACTAAACTGGCTAGAAAAACTTCAAGGGCGCCCAGAGGATTTCGCATCACTGATGGCCCTTTTGTCTGAAATTGATGCCCCCACCGAAATAATCCTTCTATTTGCACAAAGAATTCTCCACCATCCAGCATCTCCAAACAAGGCGTTCCTAGCTGCAGCCAAGACGTTCTTTCAGCACGACCGGCAAGCGGCCGGTCAGGAAGTCATAGCGGCATTGCGGGCCCGTCCATACAGAAGTTCTGCATTGCGGGCACTTCTCCTGCCGATCCTGGCTGAACACGGAGAGGCCATGACGGTGACGGAGCTGGGACAACAACTGCTCGCCGACCCGGGGCTAACCGTGCCAGAACTCCAGGCTGTCGTTCGTGCTTGGTTGATGACGGCCGGGCGCGAGGCCGTATGGGAGATCGTGGCCCGCGTTAAGACCGTGCTCACGATCGATCAGCTCATCGCCTTGGCTGACCTAATTAAAGAGCAGAATTTCGCCCGTGTAGCCGCATCTCTATTGTGCCAAGTTTGCATCACACAGGGCGTATCCACCGAGACACGCTGGCGTGCACTGCAAGAGATCATTGAAATGGGCTGCGGACCCGAGGCTGGACGCACCCTGCGTGAAGCTCTAGTGGAACCGTCGAGTCCGGATGAGGCATTGATCCTTCAACGACTCCTAGCATGGCTGACGGCCCCAAATTTGCACTCCCTTGCCAGGCATGGCCTTTCTGGATAAACAGTGATGCCCGGACCTGTGGTCCTTCAAGTCCGAGAAGTCAAAGCTCAAATCGCGGCCTCGCTTACCTCACTCCCCTACTGGGTTGGGATCGCCTCCTACCAGGTACGCCTCTTACCAGAGGCTGGGGAGTGCCGAGAGTCGGCGAGACCCAGGGGTGCGGAACGTCTGCCATCGCGACGGCAACGGGGTTCTGCTGCCGAGGCAGGTCAGTTGTAAGCCAGGGCGTGCGGTCGCGGGCGACCCCCGAAAGGCTTCTGCATGCGGCCTTTGCCGCCGCGCTCCGGGCTTGGCGGCAATGGAGGTTGTGCAGGTCACCGATGGTTTCGATGAGGGTCAGCATTGCGGCGGCGAGTGTTGCGAGGACCTGGATACCTGGGCCGCTGCTGGTTCGGGCAACGGCCAGGATGCGGGCTGCGTTGCGGAGTCGGTGTCCGCTGGGCATGGGGTGTGGGATGCGTCCGTGTGGTGCGCGTGCTGCGCGGTCGTAGGCGTCAGCTGCCCGTTCCAGGTGGTGGTTTCCGGTCGCCTCGGCTGCGGAGTGGAGGAGGTCGGCGGTTGCCCAGCAGGCGTCGCGCGCTGCGTGGGGGTTGGTGACGGTGTGGCGGCGGATCTCGGCGGTGGCGAACGCGGCGGCGCGGGCGGCGTCGTTGTAGATCGCACGGCGTTCATCGGCTGATAGTTCGACAGGCGGTGTTGGGGTTGGGGAACCGCTCCAGGTTCGGCACAGGTTCGTCCAGGACAGGGCGGCGGCGAGTTTGCCTCCCGAGTACCAGGCGGGCTGGCCTTGGGCGTCGTGGTGGTCTGGGAGGGTGACGGCGTACCCGGTGATCGAATCGGGGTCTTGGATGCTGCGTCTGGTTTTGACGACGATTCCTGCGGCGTCCAGGTGGGCGAGGAAGTCGGCGGCGGTCCGGGAGGCTTCCGCGGCTTGGCGGACGGTGGTCCGGAGGTAGGCGCGGACGGTCCGTTCGTCCAGCCCTCGTCCGGACACCGGGAACCTGGTCGTAGGCCAGCGGGTTCGGAGCTTGGGCAGGGTCAGGTCGGCGGCGAGTTTGCCGCCGCTGTACCAAACTGCCGGTCCGGAGGCGGTCCGGTAGGCCGGCAGCGCGACCGCGTATCCGGTCACCTGGTCCGGGTTCTGCTTGCTGTACCGGTGGCGGACCAGCACACCGGCCTCCTGTAGTAGTTCGTAGAACTCGCTCTCCGTCCGTGCCGATGCCGCTGCTTCTTGGACGTGACGACGCAACGTGGTTCGAGGGTCTTCTGTCCTGCCGATGCGGCGTGCCTTCTCGAGCTCGGCTCGGGTGGCGCGCCGGGCGGCGGTCCGGTCGGCCGGGGCGGTCCGCCGCAGTCCGAACTCGTCCTCCGCAGCACGGCAGGCTTCTCGAACCAGGTATCCGTCGTTCCAGACCTCTGGACGAATGCCGTCGGTGCGGGCCAGCGTGGCGACCACGTGGATGTGGTCGTCGGCGTGCCGGACGGCGATCCAGCGGACGGCGTCCGGATCGCCGTCCGGCGCGAGTCCGACTCGGTCCATGATCTGGTCCGTGATCCGGGCCCACTGCGAATCGGCCAGGATCGGGTCTTCCGGCGCTGCCCGGAGCGACATGTGCCAGACGGGCTTGCGGTAGCTTCGCTCCCCCAGTTGCTTCACCGGCTGGGTGAGCAGCGCATCCAGTCGGCGGAGATCGCGGCTGCCGTTGGGGCGCCGTGTCGGTTCGAGTTCGCCCGGGGCGTCGAACCCTGCGACGACGTGCGCATCCCGGTGTTCGCCGTCCGCGCCAGGGCCGAACAGGTATCGCAAGAGCCCTTCCACCCGGGTGCCCCGCCTGATCTTCCCGATCACACTTGATGCCCTCGTCGCGCCTTCACGCGAGCCGCCGACAGACCTCGTCTGCGGTTCGATCGAGCTTGTCCACCGTCCGCGCGCATGCCCGTGCGTAGGCGCCGAGCTGTTCGGTGAGCTCTCCCGAATGCAGAGCGGCCACGGACTGGTTGAGGTTCACGCCGAGCCTGCGAACCTGGCTGCGGGCCTGCATCAGCTCCTTCAGCAGCTCACGCAGGAGAGATTGGTCCGCGCTGGGCACACCGGATGCCTGGGCGAGAGCTGCTTGGGCCACGTACGCGCCCAGGGCCAGGTGCTCGCGTTTCGCTGCGGTGTCCAACACCGCATGCTCCTCGTCAGACAGGTAGGCAAGGACAGCCCTGGAACGACGAGGGCTTTGATGTGCCCGGGTGCTCCGTCTTGTCGCTTCCCGCTTCCTCCGGCCCGATGGACAAGGTCCTTCAGCCACTCGCACCTCCAGCCAGATCGCGCCCGATCTGGCCCTCCTGGTTGGACCGCGCTCGGTCCAACCTTCGAAGACATAATGTTTTCCATTTCTTGCTCCGCGCGGAGCAAGGCCCGTGGGGGCGGCAACGCTCCGGCGCAGACCCGGGGTACGCCGCACAACTCAGCCCGCTACGGCGCTCGGCCAGGAGCACGCCGAGGGATCGTCGGACGAATCGGCGGAAGCGAGTGTGCTGGTGATGGTGGACCGGCAACGCCGGACGGGAGGTCGGCACTCGCCACCGCTGCCGGATTGGACTGGTCGGCCAGAGGGACTCTCTCGTGGAGAAGACTTGGTGGAGTGCCAGCCTCCGGGGCAACCAGAACGGCCATTTCGCGCTGTGCGGCCCCGAGTGCGTTGCTGAGTTCCTGGGCGTACTCGGCCGCTTGAACCAGCTCGTCTTGTACGCGGCTCACCGCCAGGTCCGGCCCATCCTCGCTGGTGCCGGTCAGCCGTCCGTCCGAGCGTTCTTGCTCCAGGAACTCGCCCATCTGCTCAAGCAGTTGGTCCGGCCCGTAGGCGGCCTCGTTCAGGTTGCCCAGGATGGCGTAGACGGTCTGCGGCGCCGTCAGTCCAGGCGGACCCGACGTCGCATAGTTCAGGTCTCGAACTCGCTCGCGGAGATCGCAGGCAAGCTCAAGGGTGTGGTCATCGTTCGATGTGCCAGGCTTGGGCATGAAGGAACTCCACAATCAGGCTGAATCCGATCATCTGAGCTTCCTTCCTCTGAGGCTGACTATGGCTCGCGCACCAGGAGATGAGATGGCACGCTCTGCGCTCCATACTCCATTGCTGGCAACACAGAGTCAAGGTTCGCGTTCGCCGTGTGTCCGAACGTTGTTTCTCCTAGTCAGCAGCGCATGCCGCTACTGGGCCGTGAGCAGTTCGGCCCGCTCCTCTTCCTCATTTCGCCTGTTCACGCGAACCCCCAACGAGAGAACAAGCAGCGCTACAACGGTCGAAGCCAGCACAACCGTCGCGACCACCAAGGCGGCGTTGCCGGGACCTTCGAGTTCAGTGAGCGGGCCCACCAGCAGGAGTGCGATAGGCGCCAGGGCGTAGGCAGAGACGATGCTCCAGCCGTTCACGCGGGCGAGCGTTTCGACGGGCAAGGTCCGCTGAAGCTGGGTGATCCACAGCACCAGGCAGATCGCTTTGGCGACACCGGACACGAACATGTTCACTGCGATGACCACAGAGGACGCAGCAACACCGACGGTCAGCATCGGCGCTCCTGCAAGGATCAGCAGGCCGACCGCAACGACGACGGGGCGCCGCGGCTTCCACCGGACGGCCAGGACCGCCCCGGCGAGAGCCCCGAAGGCTTCACACGCGCCGATGACTCCCCAGGTCTTGGCACTACGGCCATGGTCGGACATGAACAGCGGTCCGATGATCTCGGTGAACGTCGCGGTGGCCATCACAGCGGCGGCGAACTGCAACGCGATCGCCCAAAGCCAGGGGCGCGAGGTGAAGAGCTTCCATCCGGCCGCGAGTTCGGCGAACGGCCCGGGTGTCTTCGTCCTGTGACCTGGAATGCTGAGCCGCAGGAGCAACGCGGCGCTGACCAGGCACATCGCAGCTTTGAGGACAGCCGCGGACGCTGAGCCGAGGGAGCTGACGACCACGCCCGCCGCGGCCAGGCCGAGCAGCGCGCCAACGGCCTCGCTCTGTCCGACGAGCGCGTTCCCACAGTGCCACTGCTCATCCGCCAGGAGGTCGGCGGTGATTCCTCGGACGGTGGGCAGAAAGATGAAGTAGGCCGTTCCTGACAGCAGCGCGAGGGCGCAGAGCAGGGCTGTCGGTGTGTGCCGGTTGAGCAGGCACGCACCAATGGCCACCCAGGTGGCGCACGCTGTGAGCTCGGCGGCAGCCAGAACGTGGTGACGTTTGAAGCGGTCCCCCAGGACACCGCCCGCAAGGATCAACAGAGCCGGCACGGCCTTGCAGGCTGCCACCAGGGAGATCGCGCCGGCGCTGTAGCCATTGACCTTCATCCCCCAAACGAACGCGACCTGCCCGAACCCCACTCCCGCCGACGAGACGACCCGCGCGATCAGCAGGGGCATGATGGCCCGGTTGGTGAACAGGCGAACCGCCGTCACCGGCCGTCCCCGCTGAGATGCGTGATGAGGAACGCCGCGGCCTCGGAGTAGGCGCGCAGCTCGTTCGCCTGCGTGGTGAACCCATGCCCCTCGTCAGGGAACACCTCGTAGCTGACGTGAACACCGCGACCGCGAAGCCGCTCGACGAGGTTGTCGGATTCGGCCCGCGGCACCCGCGGGTCACGAGCTCCCTGCAGAACCATCAGCGGGGCCTGGATCGCGTCGGCGTAGGTGATCGGCGAGTTGGCGAGCAGATGCGCGGCGTCCTTCTCGGGGTTGCCCAGGAGGGCGTCGATCACGCTCCGCCAGGTGGGCGGTGCGCCGGTGGCGAGGGTGACCAGGTTGCTGGGGCCGCAAATCGAGACGCCTGCGGCCCAGGGGTGCGGGAGCCTGGCCAGGCAGGACAGCGCGGCGAACCCGCCATAGGAGCCGCCGAAGACCGCGACCCGGCCGCTGTCGAACTCGGGCCTGGTCTGCAGGTACTGGACGGCGTGGTCCAAGTCCTCCAGGTCGATACCGCCCCAGTCACGGTAGATCAGCTTCTGATAGGCGCTGCCATAGCCGGTCGACCCAGCAACATTGGGCGCGAACACCGCGATCCCGTGATGGAGGAGATGCTGGTAGAGGGCCGCGTAGCGAGGACGCTCCTGCCCTTCGGGACCGCCGTGGATCGACAACAGCACCGGGTGCGGGCCAGGCGTCGAAGGACGGTAGACGAAGGCATGCACCTCCCGTCCGCCGCCTGTTGGGTAGGTGATCGACTCCGGGACAACCGGCTCGATCCCGCGCAGCGCCGACGGACGACCGTCGGTCAGGCGGCGCGGAGAGGAATCATCCAGATCCACCACCACGATCTCTTCCGGATGCGCGGGCGTGTCCAGCAGCATCGCCGCCCTGCGGCCGTCCGCCGACAAGGTCAGCGTCGAGATCACGCCGCTCGGCACTTCCGGCTGGACCACCTTCCCCTCGTGCTGGACGTATAGGACCGACCGTCCGGCTTCGTTGACGGTCCACGCGAGCGTCCCATCATCGGCGGCATCGAGCTGTTCGACGTCCCATTCGTGACGCGTGACCGGGCTCAGGGTGTGGTCAGCGAGACGGTAGAACGCCGCGGCGGTGAAGCCCCACAGGTCGGTCAGGAGATAGAAACCAGAGGAGTCCCGCGCCCAAGCCTGCGGCTCGAACAGACCCTTCCCATGTGCTGCGGTGACGCGCTGCGGTTCGGCACCCGGATGGGTGAGGTCGATCAGATACGCGTCGGACTCGGTGTTGGAGCGATCGCCCGACGCCAGCAGCCAACGTGAGTCCGGGGAGAACGCCACGGGCGTGAACACCACGTCCTTCTCCGGCTCGA
The DNA here is from genome assembly GCF_040679435.1 of Spirillospora sp. NPDC052269. Lineage (NCBI taxonomy): Bacteria > Bacillati > Actinomycetota > Actinomycetes > Streptosporangiales > Thermomonosporaceae > Spirillospora > Spirillospora sp. NPDC052269. The sequence continues at coordinate 83,154 of NZ_JBFAUU010000016.1, read as the reverse complement.
ACCGCTGCACCTCGCTCGTGACCAGGTCTCGGACCAGCAGATCCTGGACGGCCAGGTCACGATCATTGGCCGCGTACAGCAGGCGGCGCCCCTCCCGGTCGAACGGGTCCGGCGCGAGAAGGCGCTGGCATTCCCGGCTCGCATCGATCGGAGTCGGCTCGGCGTCGTCGAGGCCGACCCGGAATATGCCGAACTGCTCATCACCTTCGTGATCCGCGGCGAACACCAGACCACTGCCGTCCGGCGTCCATGCGGCCTGCCGGATGATCCGGCCTGGCATCTGCGTGATCTTGCGCGCGGACCCACCGGCAACCGGCACCATCCAGAGTGCGGACCGGCTGTCGGCGTTACTCGAGTACGCGATGTGGTCGCCCTGCGGGGAGAAGGCGAGAACGCGTTGGAAGCGTTGAGCGGGAACGAAGTCCTGGTACTGGAACGGGGGCATGACGCTCCTGGTGTTCGGTGTGGGCGGTTACTTGATCCAGCTACGGCGGACGGCTGCGGCGCCAGCGGCGAAGCGCGAAGCGGCCCCCAGTTCCTCGCGGATGCTGGTGATGCGGCGCCGGACGGTCGTGGTGCTGATCTTCAGGCGGCGTGCGATGGCATCGTCGTCGACACCTTGGGCCATCAGCTCCAGTACCGCGCGTAGATCCTCGGTGAGCGGACTGTCGGGGTGTACGGCTCCGAGTGGCGTCGCCCGCTCCCAAAGCAGTTCGAAGTAGTCGCGGAGCGCCGCGACGATGACTGGCGAGCGAACCAGGACCGCACCTGTCATCCCTGTCGGTCCGAGTGGGAGCAGGGCGACGCTGTCGGCGAGCTTCATCTTCATGCCGATCCCGGTCACCAGGCGGGATTCCTCACCGACCTCGGCGGCGCTCGCGATGATCTCGGCGATGGCGGGATGCTCGGCGGCGCGGCTCTCGTAGATGGTGCGGCTCCGCACCCCGGCCCGGAGAGTGGGCGGCGGCGCGATGATCATGTTGTCGTCGATGGGACGGTCGGTCAGGAAGTTCTCCAACGTCAGCCAGTCACGCCTGGCCGCACTCACCAGGACACCCGATAACCGCGTGATCTCCGCCGGCTCGGTGACGACCTCGATCAGTCCACGAGCCGCCCCCTCTTCGCTCACGCGCGGGGCCGGGATGTATTCGACCAGACGTCGATGGCCAGCCAAGAACCGTTCATGCTCGTCGGTCAGTCGCTGGTTCATCTCGGCCAGCACCGCCTGAAGCGCCAGGTGTGGCGGCGCTGGCATCAGCAGCGGCGCCTCTCCCGCTTCAGGCCCTCGGTACGCCATTCCCCGATCGAGCAACGCCTTGACGACCTCTGTGGTCCCAAGAGTCTCGATCGCCTCTGCTGAGGGGCAGCCTTGCCCGTCCAGCAACAGCCGGTAGGCGCGGTACAGGTCGTCCGGAATGATGCCTTCCAGGAGCTGCGCTTCGACCTCGAGCCCGTCCGCCACACATTCCCCTCACGACCAGCACCCATGAAGTTACGCAGCGTAACAGTATGGCGACGCGCGTGAGCATTTCTCGCCAGAGACAAGAACCGATCACCTTCGACACGCACTGGCGAGGGCACACGGGATCCCCCGATCCAGCAGCGCTTTCGGCCGCTCCTGACACCGACTCCCGCGCCACCCCCGCGAGGTCACTTCCCGTCTTGGGGACTTTGGGCGTGGCTTCCGCCCCGGGCGCTCGGCTTCCATCAGGTCAATCGCCAGCGACAACAGGCAGGAGACACCATGAGCGAGAAGCCTCAGGGGCACACCAGTACTGACCTGTCCACGACCTCAAGCCCTCTCAGTCATCGGCGCTCGGACGTGTCGAAGGGACACCCCAACCGCCCCACACTCACGAACCACGACCACAGACCACGCAGGCAGCGACTCCTCCACAGCATTGCCCGCCCACTCCACAGCGGAATCGGAGGCCCCTTCGCCAACGACTGGCTCCGCACAGCCCTCGTCGAAGCTCTCATGGAAGACGAACGCCTCCCCGACGTCGTCACCACCCGCCACGATCTGAGCCTCATACTCCGCGGTCAGCAAACCGAAGTCGCCGACGCCGCCATCGACGGCCGACTGGCCGTGTTCGAGTCCCTGGAAGACTCGATCGAACACCTCGAAGCCAAGGCAACCCGCATCCGCGCAGGACACACCGCACCGACCACCATCTGGATCACCGCTCCCGGCGAACACACCGACGTGATCCACCAAACGATCGACTACTGGGCTGGCCTCGACCTGATCGCTCTCCTCCGCGGCCACTGGCCCCACGGCCCCAACCGCAACCCGCACCCAGCCCAGTGGCCGACAACCACCGCCCATGCCTTCGCGTCCCACCCTTCAGTGCCGCTCTGACCTGCCTCCAGGCGCGAACCTAGCCTGCTGGGCCAGCGCTCTTTGAAAAGCTGAGATCTAGGCGGGCCAAAGCCACTTGCGTGGCGTACCCCCCGTCACCGTGAACGTGGAACCGTCACCGCACGCGCAGGGAGCACTGTGCGAGGGGGGCGAGAAGAGCAAGGCCCGCGGGACCATCCCCGCGTGCGCGGGGAGCACGAGGCCGCCGCGGCGATCAGTGACGGTTGGGCGGGACCATCCCCGCGTGCGCGGGGAGCACACAACCGTGTCGACACGGGTCGACCCGGAGGAGGGACCATCCCCGCGTGCGCGGGGAGCACGAGGACTGGTGGCCCGGCTCGTCCGCGTCGCCGGGACCATCCCCGCGTGCGCGGGGAGCACTCCTCCGCGTGGGCGATGAGTGCCCGCGTGAGGGGATCATCCCCGCGTGCGCGGGGAGCACCTGGCCGCGGCGGCCAGTTCCCGCAGGTCGTTCGGACCATCCCCGCGTGCGCGGGGAGCAGCTCTCAAGGACCTGGCGGTACGAATTCTCCAGGGGACCATCCCCGCGTGCGCGGGGAGCACATCGTCCGGCCGCTGTTGGTGACGATGTGCCCGGGACCATCCCCGCGTGCGCGGGGAGCACTAGGTCACGGGGGTCCCGATCGGGTGGAGCGCGGGACCATCCCCGCGTGCGCGGGGAGCACGGCAGTCCCAGCCGGGGCTGGCTCTGGATTCCGGGACCATCCCCGCGTGCGCGGGGAGCACCCCGACTCACCACGGACAAGGCCCAGGGCCTCGGGACCATCCCCGCGTGCGCGGGGAGCACCGTCAGCATGTCAACGATGGTCGAGTAAGTGCCGGGACCATCCCCGCGTGCGCGGGGAGCACTGGTCCGGCTGATCGTGTGACGGCAGGGATTCCTGGTCCAGGATCGGGGGACCATCCCCGCGTGCGCGGGGAGCACGACGATAGGATTAGGCTCAGGCTTACCTACAGGGGACCATCCCCGCGTGCGCGGGGAGCACCCGCCCCACTTTTTCGAATGCCATTCTTATGTGGGACCATCCCCGCGTGCGCGGGGAGCACTCTGTTCTGCGTCTTGATTCGAGTCCCACCCCGGGACCATCCCCGCGTGCGCGGGGAGCACCGCGGAATCGGTCCTCATGGACTTTAAACAGGGGGACCATCCCCGCGTGCGCGGGGAGCACTCGGAGAGTTCGTCCGCGCTGGGGCCGGTCGGGGGACCATCCCCGCGTGCGCGGGGAGCACTCTTCCTGACCTGGGGGTTTGGGACGAGAGGCAGCCGAAATTGAGCACTTCTTGAGAGTTGGACATATCGGACATGGGTCGGTGGCCGGTTCAGCTTGCTGGCTTGTGGGGTGGCGAGCTTGGCCCCGTGCTCGCTCGTGGCGCGGGTGGATCAGCGGTTGCCGAAGCGGCGGCGTTTGGAGGCTTTGCTCCAGCCTTTGGCCGGGGGTGTGGCGCTGATCGTCGGGGCCTGTTTGGGGCGACGGATGAGGGTGACGCCTTCGTGGTCCACGGGCTGCCAGTGGTGGTCGTAGGTCTCGAAGGTGAAGCCCTGTTCGTTGTTGGTGGTGTAGGCGAGCAGGGCGCGGCCGGTGTCGGCGTACTTCATGACTTCGTCCCACAGTGCTGCGCGGACGCGGGCGGACGGGTTGCCGATGAAGACGCCGGGTGAGATCTCCATGAGCCAGCGGGTGAGGAAGCCTCGCAGGCCGGAGGGGCATCGGGTGAGGACGATGACGGTCACCAGGGGTCCTGGGCGTAGTTGTAGCCGGATTCGACTTCGAGGCCGTTGTCGCTTTGGAGGGTGACCTGGTCAAACTCGGCGCCAGTGGGGTCACCGTCCGGGGCATCCGGGAGAAGGAGGTGCTTGATGTCGTTGACGCAGCGGCGGAGGAGGCTGACGTCGTTGACGCGGTCGCGGATGGCTCGGCGGGTTCGGGCGCCGACGTCGTCGGCGCTCGCTGCGGCGGTTTCGAGTGCGACGGGGATGGCGATCTCGGTTTTGTAGAGGTCGGCGATGTCCAGCACGAAGGCGAGTTCGTGGCCGGAGTGGATGAAGCCGAGGCCAGGTGCGCAGCCGAGTGCGGCGACGGTGGTCTGGGCGATGCCGTACATGCATTGGGCCGCGGCGGTGACCGCTTGGTTGGCGGCGTCGCCGACGTCGAAGGCGCCTGGGACGTAGTTGCGGCCGTGCCAGGTGATTCCGACGCGGGTGGCTTCGCGGCGGTAGCAGTCTTTGACTCGTTGGCCTTCGTGGCCGAGGAGTTCGTGCCGGGTGAAGCGTGATGGGTCTTCGCCGGGGAAGCGCAGCCGGTACATGGCGCGGGCGACGTCCAGGCGGGTGCGGCGGTTGGCCCATTTGGTGGCTTGGGCTTCGACCAGGTGGGAGGAGCGGGTGAGGGAGCGTCCGCCGGAGTAGAAGCGGACGCCTTGTTCGCCGACCCAGACGACTCCGGCTCCGCTGTCGCCGAGCAGGCTCATGGCCTGGTGGGTGACACGGGTGCCGGGGCCGAGGAGCAGGGTGCCGATGGTCGCGGACGGGATGTGGATGATGCCGTCGGCGTCTTCGGCGGTGATGGCGTTGTCTTCGCGGTGGAGGGTACAGCGCTCCAGGTAGATGAAGGAGATGCGGTCTCCCATGCGGGTGAGTTCGCGTGGGGTGGAGGCTCCGCGTTTCCCGACGGTGCTCATGCGGGTGCGAGGGTGATGAGGCCGCAGCCGTAGGCTTTGGCGCGTCCCAGGCCGTTGGTGAGGGTGTGGCGGAAGGCTTGGGGGTCGGTGACCTCGAGCAGACCGTCGTAGGTGAGTGTCACCAGGGTGACGTTCTGGGGTGGGCGCCCCCGTCGGAACGACAGTTGGCGACGGTTGTGCAGGAGCAGTTCGTGCTCGTCACCTTCGGCAAGCGCTCGGTCGGCGAGGGGCTTCTCGACGATTTGGAAGCCGGCGGCGTGCTGGCGGTCCAGGAGCCAGTTCTTCTGGTGGACGCGTCCGACGTGGGCGGTGAGCTTGGTCGGTTCGTTGTCGTTGCGGCGGGCGGTGTGGACGGGGTTGGCGGTGAGTCGGAAGCGCCAGCGGTCGCCCTTGGCCAGGCGGGTGAGCAGGGGTGCGTATTCGTAGGTGTTCCAGCCCTGGGGGGCGGTGGTGGGCCAGCCGGCCTGTTCGACCATGTGGGTGAGGTCGGGGCGGGCGGGGCTCACGATGTACAGGTGGGTTTGGGCCCGGTCGCTGCTGGTGTCCAGGCGCCACAGGACGCGGGCTCCGTCGCGTTCGGGGTCGGGGGCGTCGGCGTAGCTGGACATGACTGCGGCGTGCAGGTTCTGGGGTGAGGCCAGCAGGCGTCGGGCGGTGACCCTCGCGGTGTTGATGCGGAAGCGGGTCAGGTACATCAGGCGCCTTCCAGGGCGGCGATGGGGTCGTGGTCGGGGGGCGCCGTCGTGGCAAGTGCCCGGGGGTTGGGCTTGCGCACCGGGTCGGCGACGCGGATGCCGCGTAGGGCGTAGCGGCGGTGGTGCGGGTCGAAGCTGAGCGGCTGGTCCCGGAGGGTGTCGCCTGGGACGTCGGCGCTGGTGGCTTCCAGGTGGAGTTCCAGCTTCACGGTGGTGTCGTTGCGGCGGCGGCGTTGGTGCCAGTCGGAGGCGTGCCAGGGTTCCTGGTGGAGGGCCTGCTCGAGTGTGACGTCGTGCCGGATGCCGAGGTCGACGGGTTGGGAGGGAGGGCAGGAGCGGCGGCCGAGGTAGGGAAGGAAGGCAGGGGTCCGGAGTGCGGCGTCGAGGCGCTCGATCAGGTCGGTGTCGCCTTCGACTCCGGCGATGAAGACGGCGTCCGACAGGTAGAAGCGTTCGGACACTGGCATGGATTTCCCGGTCTCGAAGTGGACGGCGACCTGGTAGTCGCGGACGAGGGTGCCAGGCTGGTCGGTCCTTACGCCGAAGCGCAGGTCGGCCAGGTCGGTGATGTCGTCGGTGCGGTCGCGGCCGAGGGCGGCGGCGAGCAGTCCGATCACGCCGCTCTTCGTCGGGACGGGCTCGGTGGTGCGGCGGGCGAACCTGGCCGAGGCCCCCCATGCCTGGAGGGGACCGGCCAGGCGCAGGAGCAGAACACTCACTGCTGGTCGTCCAGGCGTGCGGCGACGGCGGCACCGACCTGCTCGACCAGTTCGGGCAGGCTGACCTTGTCGCCGAGTTCCTGCATGGGCACCGTGTTGGGGCCGACGGTCATCACCCAGGCGTCGTCGGTGCCGTTCACGCCGTAGGCGCTCTCGATGTCGGGGAGGTAGGCGGTGAGGCGTTCGGCTGCCCCGCGGACGTGTCCGCCGACACCTTCTGCGGGCCGGACGGGCTCCTCGAAGGCGGCCACGAGGCTGATCGGCCGTGAGCTGCGCAGTTTCACCAGCACGGCGTCCGGCAGGGTGTGGTTGCCGAAGGTGTTGATCTTCCCGGTGGGCAGTGAGGTGATGAAGCCCTCGACGAACGCCTCGACCGCGCGGCGGACGGGGACGGTGCCCGGTTCGTCGTCGCGGAGGCCGGCGCCGAGGTTGCGGCGGAGCAGGTCGATGTCGACGGCGGCGAAACGGTACAGGGTGGCGGAGTTGAACTCGACCGTGCCGATCATTCCGGCGCCGAGGTCGTCCTGGTTCTCGCGGCTCTTGGCGTCGTCAACGGCGGTGTAGTAGTCGGACTCGACCTCGGCGCGGTGGACGCTGAGGGCGTGCGCGACCTGGGCGGCGGCGTCGACGTTGACGTCGGCGCCGTCGGCGACCATGCGTCCAAACAGGGCGATATCGACCGAGTGGCGGCTGTTGGCGAGCTGCTTGGCCTCGGCCTTGTTGTCCTTGTCCTTGAAGAAGCCCTTGATGTCGTCGCGGCCCTTGACCGCGAGTTCCGCGAGGCCGGCGAGCTGCCTGGTGCTGAAGAACATCAGGTACTTCGACTCCGGCGCCACGGCGGCGGTGTCGTCGGCCTTCTTGGCGCGCTTGGGGGGCTCGATCTTGGAGCCGGTCGCGGTCTGGATGGTCTCGGCGGCCAGGTCCCAGGCTTCCTGCTGTGGGATGGAGTCGTCCAGGCGGCGGATGTGCTTGGCCAGCTCCTCCGCAACGCGTTTGGTACGGACGCCCAGCTCGTTGGGGTCGAGCAGGTCGTGGAACCTCTTGCGGGTGGCGCGCTTCCACGCCTGGCTGGAAACCCGCGCACGACGCACACCGCCATAGAGCGCGGACTTGGGGGTGCCGGTGTCGTCCCGGTTCAGGTTGCTGGGCGGGACGGTCTGCAGGGCGTGCAGCTCGACGATGATGCGCGTGCTCATTCGGCGTCCTTGGGGGTCGGGTCCTCGCCGGTGGAGGCGTCTGCGGATGGGGCGGGCGAGGGGCGAAAGGCGTGGAAGCTGCGGCCCCAGCGGCGTCGGACCTCGGCCATGCCGTCAGGAGTCTGGGCCTGGTAGAGCCGATGTGCGAGCGTGGCGTAGTCGAGCGGGATCGCCGCGCCGCGTAGGAGCGTGATGATTTCCCGCATGCGGTAGGCGAGGACCTCGGGGGTGCTGGCGGCACCGACCCGGACGAAGCGTCGCCGGATCGGCTCGTCGATCTCCTCCCCCGACAGTCGCCGGACCGCCTCACCGAGCTCGACATCCGGCTTGTGCATCGGTGCGTTGCGGTGGGACTGCTGGTGGGACGCGTACAAGGTCAGAGCCAGGAACAGCGCATTCTCGGCCCAGGCGGCCTCGCTCTCCCACTTGGCCAGCTCGGGAACCTCATCGAAGAGCCCCTCGGTGCCGGTCATGCCCCAAAGCTCGGGAACGTCGGCCGGAACCTTGCCCGCACCGCGCCTCAACTGCGCCAGCATGGCGACAGCCAAGCTGAGATCCTTCAAATAGCCGCCTTGCAGCTCTCGGACCCGAGCTCCGGCGACCTTGGCGACGATCTCGGGGATCTGGTGGCGTCCGACGGATTGTGTCGTCATGCCGACTCCTGAACGGGGACGTTGTCAGTGACGGAGGGCTCGGCGACGTCCGTGCCGGTTGCGGCGGGGCCTGGGAGCGCCTTGCGCAGGGTTCGGCGGAAGATCAGATCGGCGCTGGCGGCGTTGAGCCAGAGCTCCTTGCCCTTCTTCGTGGTGATCACTCGGCCGTCCCATGCTGCTTCGGGCATGTCGCGGATCAGGTCGCCAGCAAGGCTGTTGGCGAGCATGTAGGCCTGCCGCTGCCATTCGAGACGGCGCGCTTCCGGCTCGTCGCCGACATGCAGCTCGGCCAGCCACTGGCGGAACGGCTCATCCAGCGAGGCGTACGCCAGCGTCTTGGCCGCCTCACGCGCCGGGTCGGGATCGGCGCCGGCTGCGGTGGCGATGTTGGCGGCCAGGTCTCCGAGCAATCGTGCCGCCGTGTCTGCATCGGAGACTGCGTTGATCGCGGTCTGTCCCAACCGGGTGTCACGGTCGCGCAGCAGGACGAGCCGCATGGAGACCGAGTCGTCGATGATCTCGTCGATGACCGACTGCTGGGTACCGTAGACCGCGCTGACCAGCCGAGCGCGGATCATCATGTCAGGCTCGAGGTCACCTTCCACGGTCAGCCGCTCGACCCAGTCCAGGACTCCGGGGCGGACAATCGAGGCGGCCTCTGCACGCTGGTCGTGGCCTTCGACGCGTCCGGCGACAAGTGCGCCGAGGCCGCGCCAGGCCGAGCGAGTCACGTCGTGTTCGCGCGGCAGGTAGACCGTGCTTTTGCTCAGCTTCTTCTCTTGGGCCGGGCTGCGTCGCCAGACGGTCATGGGTTCGCGGTCGTGCAGGTTGACCGGTGAAAGCGGATCGCCGTAGCCCAGCACCACACCGTGGACGCCATCACCGTCGAAGTGCAGCCGGATGCGCCGCGACTGCCACGTGTACAGGTCACGGAGGCCGTAAGGACGGTGGGCCAACTCCAACACGGCGCGCTGGCCGGGTCCGGTGGGGTCCTGGCGCCAGGCCGGCCGGTCGAGGCCACGGTCAGGCTTCCTCATCCCTGGGGCCTCGAACCCGATGAGGTTGAGGAGAAGCGTCTCTCGGAGAGAGTCGCCCTCGACGATGACGCCACCGAGGTTGCCGGCCCAGCCGACGCCCAACGGGTAGACCTTGCCGCTCTTGACCCGCGTATCGCCGGCGGCGCCTGTCTTGATGCCGGAGGTGTCGAAGGCGTGGGCATGGACGACCCAGCGTGCGGCCTCGGCGAAGTCGAGGCGGTCGACGCCGTTGGCCCGCATGGTGAAGAACAGCTCGCCGTTGGGGACGTCGGCGGCGAGGCGGTCCAGCGGGAAGACCTCGTCCTTGCTGGTGCGGAGTCCGGCCGTCTGGAGGAACGGGACGCTGGGGTGCAGAAGGTCGAAGCGGTCGCGGTGTTCGTCCAGGTAGGCGGAGATGGCGTCGGTGGGCAGGTCGCTGCTGTTCCAGAGTTCCTGCCAGTCGTCGATGTCCTGTGGCCCGTCGATGGCGTCGTGGAGGATCGCCAGCAGAAGGCGCAGCAGGGCGAAGTCCTGGGTAGGGACGTCTCCCACGAGCCGGCGAATGTCCGTGGCTTGGTGGAACAGGTCGCGTAGTGAAACGGCGTCGTCGGATCCGTCCGCCCGCAGGACCGGGATCCACGGCTGCTCGGTCAGGTCGAACGCGAGGTCCGAGGATTCACTCGACACCGGTCACCTCTAGCCCATCGGAGTGGCTGTATGACAGCGCGTAGCCTGCCAGGTGGGTCTGACAGTTCTCGTCGAGCACCAGAACCAGCTCGCCGGCCAGCCAGTGGCTCTCCGGGGTCTGCCACGCCAGAATGTAGTTTTCCTCCAGCTCAGCGATCGCCTTGTCCAGCACCGCGGGGATGGAGAAGACGAACGGCAGCCGCAGACCGCATGCGGCCACGATGCGAGCGACACGAGCGTCCGGGGCGGTATCGACCGGGATCTCCACACCGCCGCGCTCCTTGGACAGGCCCGGCAGAGTTCGCAGCACCCCGTCAGCGCCGCGCTGGACAACGAGGACTTCCAATGTCTCGCGAATGTCGCGGACCTGCGCTCGTCCGGCCGGGGTGTCGTCGGCGTCGCCCACGCCCGCTTGGACCCACCCCAGCAGCGACCGGCCCGGCTTGCCGACATCGTCCAGGCGGAACGTCTCGGCGTCCTTGCGCTGGTTCGCCTGGTGAATCTGTTCCTCTTCCCAGGCTTGGGCGAGGGCGTCCTGCCAGGCGTCTGGGCCGATGTCTTGCTCGCTGTACGCCCGTTGCACGAGCGGGTTGATGTCGTCGGGCAGGCTCACGATCGCGCCGGACGGGGACGTCCCACTCAGGTACGGCTCCAGCACCGCGGCCGCCCGCAGCGGAGCCCACCGCCGATACACCGTGACCGTCCCCGAAACAGGTTCGGGCGGCGACGTCGACCAGTCCGCTCCCCTGATCAGGCAGCGCGCCCTGCGCAGCTTCGGCGGTCGTTCGTTCTGGTCCTGGCCACGCTGATGTCGGTGGAGGCGTCCCATGCGCTGCAGCAGCAGGTCGACAGGGGCGAGGTCGGTGACCAGAAGGTCGAAGTCGATGTCCAAGGACTGCTCGGCAACCTGGCTGGCGACCACGATGCGCCGTCCGTCCGGACGTTCGACGTCCTCGCCTGGCGGGCCGAAGTGCCGCAGCAACTCGGCGTCCTTGGCCGCGCGGTCGAGGTCGACGAACTGTGCATGGGCGACTCCGACAGCGTCCTGACCGAAGCGTGCACGGAGGTGCTCGGCCGTCGCCAGGACGCGTTTGACGGTGTTGCAGATGACCAACACGCATCCGCCGTCCGTCAGTTCGGCCTCCAGCCGATCTGCCAGTACGTCCAGGTCATCATCCAGCCGCTCTACCTGAACTGCGGTACGCCGCCCGGACGCTTCGACCACAGTGCTGGATGCGGGCCGTCCGCGCTCGACCGTCGTCAGCAGCGGATACCCCTCGGATTCAGAGCCGGTTCCCAGGTCGGGCGTCCCTTGGTAGGCGGCGACCAACTCGCGGCGGCGCTGCGCCGGAAGCGTCGCCGACAGCACGATCACCGGAACGCCGTAGGCCCCCAGCCAGGCCAGCACCTGCTCCAGGTAGGTGTTCATATAGGTGTCGTACGCGTGGGCCTCGTCAATGACGACGACTTTCCCTGCAAGGGCAAGGTGCCGCAGCGCAAGGTGACGACTCTTCAGGCCCATGAACAGGAGCTGGTCAATGGTCCCCACAGAGAAAGAGGACAGCATTCCCTTCTTGCGTCCGACCAACCACAGATGGGCCACCAGCTCCGCCGAAGTGTCTTCCGCTCCGGAACTGGATTCTCCGTCCACATCCACCGAACTCAGCCGGTTCCGGCCGCGGCGCATGAGTTCCGCGAAGTCTTCGTTCAGTGCTGCTTTGGAGTGCGCCAGGAACACCGACCAGTAACCAGTGTCCGCGCCGGGGAGCCGTCGAAGCCACTCCAGCAGTCGCGGGAACATGGCATTCCCGGTAGCCATGGTGGGAAGCGCGACGAACACCCCACCAGCGCCCGACCGCGCGGCAAAGATCTCCGCAACGGCCATAGCTCCTTCGGTCTTCCCCTCTCCCATGGGGGCCTCGATCACCATCATTCCCGGTGATTTCATCGCCCGTGCCGCCAGGACCGCCTGCTCCTGCACCGGACGTGCTTTCGCGCCCGGCGGCAAGGAAAAGCGAGAACTGAACAGGGCCGCGGGGCTACAGGAAGGCTCTTGGGGCTGCCAAGGCATGGGCAGGTTCAACCCCGCCCACGCGGCAGCAACCCGCTCCCCATCACTCGCGCCCGCCGCCTCCGGGAAGTACGGAAAGAGATCCCGGTTGCTGGCGATCCAGTCCGCGACGATCACGAGGGCGGACAGCAGGACCTGCGCAGGCTGCGGCAACCTCACGGTCCGCCAGGCCGCCAGGCGCTCCTCCACGCCGCACGCCTTCGCACAAGCGTCCAGCAGCTCACCCTGAACCTCACGCCACTGCGCTTCGCTGCCAGGAGTCCGCAGCGTATGCGGATGATCATTCAGCTTGCGAACCGCCCCGGGATCCGGCGGCACCCCGTGGTGCCCACCGACCACAACCGTCAACTGCAAGGTCGCCGATCTGGCCCAACCGAACCGCCCCATCAGCCATTCCTGAAGAAGGGCCTGCCCCGCCAACCCATGCCGCGCATACTTGCGATCCGGCATCTGTTTCGACGGCGGCATCTTCAGTCCGGCGTCCCGCATCCTGTCGGCCAGGCCATCGACCTGGCAAGCGAACGCTGGCGTCGCCTTCCCGATGTCATGACACGTCGCCAACCAGATCAAAAGAAGCCGCGCGTCCGAAACACCTTCCGGAAGCGCTTCAGCGATGATCCGCTTGACCTGTTCCGGAACCCATTTGTCCCAGAGCAGACCGGCAACCGACCCGCTATCCGCCATGTGACGCCACAGAGGCAGATACCCGTCCGCATCATGATCAGATTTGGCCCAGACAGACCGTGCTGCGCCAGACAGGCCCTCGTCGAGCCGGAGGACCGCCCACCCCTCACTGAGCATGACGGCATTTAACAACAGAAGTCCGACGGCGTCCCCAGAATCAGCCAACCCGCAAGCGTCCACGCTCCAGCGATCAGCCCACCCAAGGACGAACCGCCATACTCCCCGCATACACAGGGAGCACCACATCCGAACGCCGACACGCGTCCGCCCATGGCCAGCGCCTCGATCGAGCGACTCGACCGACAAGCCACGTCCGCACACAAGGGCAGCTCTCGCTGGGCCGCACTCACCGACAACGCGTGACGCGATCAGTGAAGCTTCGGAGATGCCCTGGGCTTACGCTTCGAGTGGGGGCTGTAAGTTCCGAAGCCAGGCGACCAAACCCTGCGGGTGCTGGCCATCAGCCCTCCACGGCGGAGCTCTCACGAGGATCCAGTGCGTTCTGACCAGTTGAACCTTCACACATCGCATATGCCCAATTTGTCCGACTCGCATGAAGTACTCGAAATTGGCCGTGCGGCTCTGCAAACATGCAGGTCGCGAAGTCTGCTCCCCGCGCACGCGGGGATGGTCCCATCAGACCCCCTTTCTGATCTGCTTGTTCCGGCTGCTCCCCGCGCACGCGGGGATGGTCCCTGTCCACCGTCACGTTGGTGACGGACCAGCCGCTGCTCCCCGCGCACGCGGGGATGGTCCCCGCCTCGGTCAGATCTGGGGATTGGCTCATATCTGCTCCCCGCGCACGCGGGGATGGTCCCCATACCGAACATGCGCCTTGAATACTAGATTTCTGCTCCCCGCGCACGCGGGGATGGTCCCGGGATCAGCCACTACTGGGCCGACCGGCGCAGCTGCTCCCCGCGCACGCGGGGATGGTCCCTCAGCCGCACAGGAGCCGAGGCCAGCGGCGGAGCTGCTCCCCGCGCACGCGGGGATGGTCCCCAGGTGCGGAACAGGTCGGTGAGGATCTCGGTCTGCTCCCCGCGCACGCGGGGATGGTCCCTACCTGGAGGCGGGGATTCGTGCCGGGCTCTTCTGCTCCCCGCGCACGCGGGGATGGTCCCCGGGCGGAGTACGACGAGTTGTGTCACCCGTGCTGCTCCCCGCGCACGCGGGGATGGTCCACGTCGAGCGCCCGGCCCTCGCCGAGACTCGCATCTGCTCCCCGCGCACGCGGGGATGGTCCCGCCACAGGGCGGACTGTCGGCCGTCCAGCTTGTCTGCTCCCCGCGCACGCGGGGATGGTCCCCGCGCGTGGATCACCGCCGTGTCCAGCAACTCCTGCTCCCCGCGCACGCGGGGATGGCCCCTCTCTCGGCGAGATCCCGATCGTGCACATCCGCTGCTCCCCGCGCACGCGGGGATGGTCCCGGGAGCTCGCCGCCGCCCGCGTAGACGCGGCTCTGCTCCCCGCGCACGCGGGGATGGTCCCTCCTCGCGCGCCTCCTGCCGCTTGAGTTTCTTCTGCTCCCCGCGCACGCGGGGATGGTCCCCGGTGGAGGCGTCCCCGGACGAACAGCGCGGGCTGCTCCCCGCGCACGCGGGGATGGTCCCACGGGCCGGACGGTCCTGACGATCCGCAACGCCTGCTCCCCGCGCACGCGGGGATGGTCCCCTGGCGGACGCCCCGGTGGTGTTCTTCTCGGCCTGCTCCCCGCGCACGCGGGGATGGTCCCGTCATCCGCGCGATTGGCTCGGCGTTCGCCGGCTGCTCCCCGCGCACGCGGGGATGGTCCCCTGGCGGACGCCCCGGTGGTGTTCTTCTCGGCCTGCTCCCCGCGCACGCGGGGATGGTCCCGTCATC
>NZ_JBFAUU010000016.1:0-68410 GCF_040679435.1 Spirillospora sp. NPDC052269 | reverse complement strand
ATCCGCGCGATTGGCTCGGCGTTCGCCGGCTGCTCCCCGCGCACGCGGGGATGGTCCCGGTCGGGTATCGACTCGGGAGGGTAGGCACCCCTGCTCCCCGCGCACGCGGGGATGGTCCCAGCTCCGCGGCGCTCACCAGCTCCGGCAGTCTCTGCTCCCCGCGCACGCGGGGATGGTCCCAACCGGCCCCGTAGCCGGAACAAGCAGATCGGCTGCTCCCCGCGCACGCGGGGATGGTCCCGCCGCCCACGGGCCCGAACAACACCACCGGCCCTGCTCCCCGCGCACGCGGGGATGGTCCCGCGGCGCGCAGATCGCGGATCTCGTCGCCGCACTGCTCCCCGCGCACGCGGGGATGGTCCCACCGACCTTGAGGCGTGGCGGATCTGGAAGGCCTGCTCCCCGCGCACGCGGGGATGGTCCCGCGCAGCCTTCGGCGTCTTGGATGACGGGTTCCTGCTCCCCGCGCACGCGGGGATGGTCCCTCGGGAACCTCGATGTCGCCGTCCGGTCCGGCCTGCTCCCCGCGCACGCGGGGATGGTCCCTCGGTGGACTCGTCCCGGCCGGGCACGTAGCCCTGCTCCCCGCGCACGCGGGGATGGTCCCTGGTTCCAACGTGCCGGACTGATCCACAACCTCTGCTCCCCGCGCACGCGGGGATGGTCCCGGCGGTACTCACATGACGGTGCTGTCGTCGGTCTGCTCCCCGCGCACGCGGGGATGGTCCCGTCAATGACGGACTGATCCTCCGCGCCACCCTGGCCGTGGCGAAACGAAGGTCCACACCGGCGACGGCTTCTGGGATGCCGCTCGTGTACGGGATGGTGGCACTGGGCGGCCCGTCGACGAGCCCCGTCCAGAGGCGGACAGTGCGATCGCTCGAGGTTGTGATGAGGCCGTGCGGAGTCAAGGTAACGCCGAGGACGGCAGCGTCATGGTCGGTGAGAATGTCCACGGGGTCGGCGGTCTCGGCGGCCCAGACGCGGAGGGTGTGGTCATCCGATCCTGCGACCAGCAGCCCCGTGTTTCTGCACCCTGGCGCTCTGACGGTGCACGGTAGCCGAGGGCACGGACCGGCGCTTGGTGGCCGGCGAATTGGAGACGCTCGCCCCCGCGCGGGTTGACGTCCCAGACTCGTGCGGTGCCGTCGGAGGAGGCGGTGGCGATTCTCTGTCCGTCCGGGGACCAGGCAAGACCGCGGAGGACGTCGCTGTGGCCTCTCATAACGTGGCTCAGGTGGCTGAAGGCCAGCGCGGACAGCAGCGCCCGGACGGCGGCAGGAGTCGGCGGGCACTCCGACAACGCCGACAGCAGGATCGACAATTCGGGATACTGCTCGGCGTTGGCGATCACGTGCTCACCGATGCCTTCCGAGACTCTCCGCAAGAAGGCCAGGTCACGCCGTTTGGACGCCCCGATGAGGGCATCGGCTACCGTCGGCGCCTGCCCGGCCTGCTGCAATGCCTCACACCAGGACTCGGCCTGGACAAGACGGTCCCCGGTCAGCAGGTAGTCGCGGCTGCGCCCGGAGCGTTCCCAGTCGACTACCCATCGCTCCAGTTCGGCCCGCTGCCGCAGCTGCTCGATGCGAGCCTCTACCTCCTGGCGCAGCGGCGGCCACTGGCGGAACAGCGCCTCGTGCGCGACCTGGGCGAGAGGCTGCCCGTCACCAAGGTCGGTGACGAGCAGCCGGGCGTCGACGAAGGCGTCCACCACAGCTCGTTCGGCGGAGGTCAGTTCGTGGAGCGGGACGCGCCGGCGGGTGGCGTCCTGCCCGTCCACGGTGACGAACTTCAGCAACACCGCAAGGACGTTCTCGACTCCGTCCTGTCCTGCGAGCTCGGCCATGACCAGGTCTGCCTGGCGGGCCAACGCGCCCGGGACACCTCCCTGAACGCGATAGGCGTCTTCAGTGACCGTGCCTCCGGGGCCGGCTGCGAAGTACAACTCTTGGAGGAGGTAGGCGAGCAGCGGGAGCGCGTCGACGGTCTCCGCGTCGTCCACGATCGCGTCGACCAGCCCTGGTGCGAAGCTCAAGTCCGCCAGCTCGGCTGGCCGCTTGACGATCTGCTTCAACTGCTTCTGGGTGAGCGCCCCGATCGCCACCGGGTTCTGAAACAACTCGACCTGCGCCGTGTCCAGCAGATCGCGCAGGAACTCAATTCGGACGGTTGCCAACACCCACAACCGCCGATCACGCTGGAGCGCCTCCGCGATCGCTTCCAAGAAGAGCACCCGGTCTCGATCTCCGGCGAGAGTGATCAGTTCCTCGAACTGGTCGATCACCAGCAGAACGCGCCTATGGCGCGGACCGAGGCGCCGCAGCTCAGCCAGGACGCGGGCCAACCCGTCCGGCGAACGGCGGATTCGGCGCTGCAGCGCGGAGGCATCCGTCCGCCCGTCCGCCTCGGCCAACACCGCCGCCAACGCTCCCACCGGGTTGGCACCGGGCGTTGCCACCGGCAACACCACCCAACGCCGTTCCCGAAGCCGCGGAATCACCCCCGCCTGCGCCAACGACGACTTCCCGATACCGGACGCACCGACCAGAGGGACGAACCGCTCGGCAGGACGCTGAGGCGAATCATGCAGCCGTCGCACCAACTCGAGCGTCTGCACCTCACGCCCAAAGAACACCGCCGCCTCGTCCTCCGTGAACGCGTCCAGGCCGGGGTACGGCGTTCGAGATCGATCCCAGATGCGGGACGGCGGCGGAGGAGGTGCGCTCAGCCGGAAGGCAACGACATGCCCCACAACGAGCACAACGACGAGTACCAAGATTGCGGGCACCGCCGCCCGCTGGAGCCAGCGCAACAGACTGGACACGTGATCGCCGTTCGTCGCGAAGTTCGTAACGATCGCGAACAAGCTGGCGACCAGCACCAACACGACCTGCAGCAGAAGCTCGAACCACCGACGCCGCCTCATCTCCCTAACATGCTCGAAAACCCGAACCAGCACCCGCAACCCGTAGGCCACATGAGGCCCGTCCCCACATGCACAGGAGCGCCGATCAAGGAGTAGGCGCCCAGCAGCTGAATGGGAGCATCGCCCCTGCGCGAGCAGCACTCGAGCGACATGAGCACAACGCCAGTGGTACTCAGAGCCGCAGCACCAATCTGAATGGGCAGTCAAGGCGCGCAACGGGCACCAGGTTCTCGGCTGGCGTCCGCTTGGGCACAGGGCCATCCTCGCGAGCGCAAGGGGGCATCGTCCGGCCGCTGTTGGTGACAACGTGCCTGGGAGCATCCCCGCGTGCGCGGGAGCACCGCTGAACGAGCAGGTCACTGCTCTCTCCCCCGGGACCATCCCCGCCTGCGCGGGGAGCACAAATAGTCGAACCGGACCCCCGACTGGGCCTGGGGACCATCCCCGCGTGCGCGAGGAGCACGGCCTGCTCGGCGCGCTCGCGAAGCTGGTCGAGGGACCATCCCCGCGTACGCGGGGAGCACTGCCTGCCCTGGCCGCCCACCCGGACCCCGTGGGGACCATCCCCGCGTGCGCGGGGAGCACGACGAGGAGCCGGAGCGCGGTCTGCCGGTCGGGTTCGTCGCCTTGGGCGGCGTGGGCGTGCAGGTCGGCGATCAGGCCGGGCAGGGAGGTGGTGAGGTCGGCGTCGGCCGCGGCTCTGCGCTGCTCTCGGATGGGGCCGTTGGTGAGTTCCGCCAGCGCGGGCAGCGGGCGGGGCGGTAGGTCGGGCGGGCAGTCCAGGGAGGAGTCCAGGAGCGCTTCGCGGAGCCGGACGACGTCGCCGTAGGAGCGGCCTTGGGGACGGATCGCCGGTGCGGGTTCGCCGAGCAGGTCGGACGCGGCCACCTCGAGCGCTTCGCCAGGGCGCGGATGTCGGCGCGGCGTTCGAGGCGGGTCTGCCCGTTCTCGACTTTGCTGAACCAGCTTTTGGATCGTCCGGCGAGTTCGGCGGTGACTTTGAGGGACAGGCCCCGGTAGATCCTGGCGGCTCTGATGTTCTCGCCGATCCGGCGGGCGCCGTCGGTGGATGCAGTCATGGGCCTGGGGTCTCCTAGTGGCCTGATCCGCTGGTTGGCTGTCTCCACGGTACGCAGGCCGTCAGGGCCGCGGTGGGCGGTGGTGTGGACCGGTGGACACCTGTGCGGGATCGGGGTGCGGTGGTGGGTCCGAGGTGGTCAGCTGCCCCTCGCTGACAGGTCCCCGCGCGCTCGGTGGGCAGCTGACTGCCTCGGGTGCGGGAGGTTCGGAGGGCGGCAGCCCTCTGAGCCCACCAGTGCCCAGGGTTCGTTTGATGTGCGGTGGTCGATTAATGCTGCGGCTTGAAGGACCGGGTCGTAGGCTCGCCGGGGCAATGTTTGTGGATTTGCCTCTTGCGGTGTCGCCATCGCTGTGTATGCCGCGACGCGAAAGGGCCCCCATCCGGTGCAGCTCGTCAACTTCACCCGGGATGGGGGCCCTTTGGACGCCTGGCTAGAGCCAGGGCCCTGACGGGTCGCCGAACCGCATCCACTCGATAACGGCCCAGGCCACGGCTTTCATCACTTCCAGCCGTGTCCGGAGCCGCCAGTAGCGGCCGGACGACTCGTCCCGCTGTCGGAGCGCTCTCATCGAGCGTCCTCCTCCCCCGGCGCTTTGGTTGGGGGCACCGGGAGACCCCTGCGGCCGGCTCATCCGGCGCGCGCGGCCCGGACGAACTCAACTGCGAGCACGACGATAAGCCGCGTGACCAAGGTGCCGCCCGGATGCCCCGTCCTTTGCGGAGCATTTGGCCCGATAGTGCGACCGTCCCTTTCACAACATGCTGTTTTTTCGTGAGGAGAATTCGTGACTTCCTAGTTATTTCTGCCTAGTACTTGGCCAGACCGGTAGGCGGCCCGTTGGGGGTGGTTGCGGCGGGTTGGTGTACGTCTGCTGCGGGGCTGGTGTGGGTGGGTCACCAGTAGGAGGAGTCCCAGCTGGTGGCGTCCAGGACGGTGTTCCAGATGGCCTGGTCCTGCCGGGCGGTGTCCCGGTCGCGCTGGACGGTGCCGTCGAGGTGGGCGCGTTCGCTCTGCAGCACCGCGAGCCTGTCCCGGACCTTCTGCTCCTTCGCGCTGGCGGGGGGCTTCTTGCGTCCGGCCGCGCGGGCCGCGGCGCGGGCCCGCTCGAACTCGGCCTGCTGGGACCGGAGCTTGGCCTGCTCGGCGTCGACCTGGTCGAGCAGCTCGGCGCGCTCGCCCTCCAGGCCCTTCAGCTCGGCCCGGACCGTGTGCTCCTCTTCGGTCCAGGTCGCCTTCCCTTGGGGTTGGCCGGTCTGCTGGTAGAGCCGGGAGCGTTCGCGTTCGAACGCGACGCGTTGCTTGTGAAGCTCGGCTTCCCGCGCGGAGATCTCCAGTGCGCGCTTCTTGCGCGGGGTCATGGCCTTTCCGGGTGAGTCTGGGGCGCTCATCGGCTCATCGTCACACCGGTGTTCGGACTCGTCCGCTGTCTGCGCGGCGGCAAGTCCGTGCAGGGTTACCAGTCGCCGTCTTCGTCGTCGTCGGCCGGCGGGCCAGAGTTCGGGGGGAGGGTCTGGCGGATCTGGTCGAGGTGGGTGGCGATGAGGTCACCGACCATGGGACCATCCCCGCGTGCGCGGGGAGCACTCGCCTTCGGTGCTGGTGCCGCCCTGATGGGTGGGACCATCCCCGCGTGCGCGGGGAGCACATGGTCGGGGTCGTTGCGATGCTCGATCCCGAGGGACCATCCCCGCGTGCGCGGGGAGCACCCCGGCCTGATCTCCGTGAGTGTGGTGGCCCTGGGACTATCCCCGCGTGCGCGGGGAGCACGCCCTGGCCGTCCTGGCCGCGCTCCGCACGTCGGGACCATCCCCGCGTGCGCGGGGAGCACTCAGCCCAGCAAGACAGGGCCAGACGGTCGCGGGGACCATCCCCGCGTGCGCGGGGAGCACAACGTTGAACTGCTCAACGGGCGTACCGGTCTTGGACCATCCCCGCGTGCGCGGGGAGCACGCCAGCCGCACCTTGGACACCCAGGTCCCTTTAGGACCATCCCCGCGTGCGCGGGGAGCACACCGTGCCGGACGACTGGTCACACGTCGGCCTGGGACCATCCCCGCGTGCGCGGGGAGCACCACTTGCGGGGGATGAGTCGGGCCGTGTTGGGGGGACCATCCCCGCGTGCGCGGGGAGCACCAGGGGCGGGCCAGGTCCAGACCACGCCGGACGGGACCATCCCCGCGTGCGCGGGGAGCACCTCTTTTGGTGGTCCGGCTCGCGTGTGAATTCGGGACCATCCCCGCGTGCGCGGGGAGCACTCTTGCTGACCTGCACGTCTACGCGGCCACAGCATCAGCTTCGAGCACTTCATGCGAGCCCGACAATTCGGACACGGTAGCTGTGACGCCGCCCCCGTAAAGTGTCGGGGCTGGCGCGGTCTGTGGCGAACAGCGATCTTGGGGCCTCCAGCAGGTGTAGGAGAGCCATCGCAGTGCCAAGCGGTGCGTGCGTGGTGGATCGGTTTCCCGTGAGGTCGTGCCGAGGTGATGTCGATGCTCCTTCCGACCGTTTAATGATCGCTGCCGGACCCAGGGGTGCGCATCGGCAACGTGACGGACGGGCCATGCGTGGCGGGCTCCATTGTGCGATCACCTCGGATCGCCCTGCAGCCGAACTAGGTAGACGGGCTCAGGGCAACTTGAGGTGGTGAGCCATCCACGGTCCAGTTGAGCTGGTGGCCGTAATGGTGCTTTCAGGGGGTGGTTCGGCGGCGGCTGCGGATTTTGTCGAAGGCGGCGAGGGCGGTGTCGTCGGCGTCATCGAGGGTGTGGAGGTAGCGCTCGGTGGTGGATATTGAGCCGTGCCCGAGGCGTTCCTTGACGACCTGGAGGTCTGCGCCGCCTGCCAAGAGCCAGGAGGCGTGGGCGTGGCGGAGGTCGTGGATACGGACCTTGATGTCGAGGTCGGCGGTGTTGAGAGCGGGCTTCCAGACCTGGTTGCGGAACCAGTTGGCGGGAATGTGGCCGTCGGTCTCTCGGCGACGGGGCAGCCTTGGATCGTCCTTGCCCGCAGAACGGCGGCGGGCTCGGTAGAGGGCGAAGGCCAGCCTGCAATGGTCACAGCGGCATTTGGCGGCGTTGTAGGCGCTGAGTGTGCCGTGGCGGTAGCGGTGACCCTTTGTGTTCTCGTCTGTCCAGCCGAGTTTGTCGGGGTCGGGAGCAGGTTTGGGCACGCGCTCGGTCATGGTGTCGGGCTGGTAGACGAACAGGAGATCGTCGCGGCCGAGTCGCTCGGACTTGATGTGGTCTTCCAGCTTGTCGACCATCTGCTCGCTGAGTTTGAAGCGGCGCCACTCCTTGTCCTTGGGGTACTCCTTGACCAGGAAGCGCTTGCCCTCGGGATGGAACTTGGGGTTCAGCTCGACTACGGCCCGGCTGACGGTCAGGATGCGCGAGCGGGTCTTGAGGTCGCGGACGCGCAGCTCAGCTAGTTCACCCCAGCGCAGGCCAGTCTCGATGGCGGTCTCGACCAGCAGTTTGGAGTCGGCATCGGGCAGCCGGCGGTAGAGGTCGTCGAACTGCTCGGGAGTGATGATCTCCAGAGGCTTCTCTGGGACGGTGGGGGAACGGACGCCCTTGCAGGGGTGGATGTAGGCGACCTGGTCGTTGAGCGCGGTGGTGAAGATCGCGCTGAGTACGACCTTGTTGTAGCGGATGGTCGCGGCGGAGACGCCGTCCTTCTTCATCCGCCTGATCCAGGAGCGGACGTGCTCGGGGAGGATGTCCATCATCCGCATCCCGCCGAACTCCGGCATCACGTGCTTGTAGATCGAGTAGTGGTAGCTCTGCATCGTGGTCGGCTCGACCTCGTGGTTGGGGAGCCAGGTCTCCTCGACGTACTTCTTGAAGGTCTGACGCCCTCGCTTGAGGTTGACGTCACGCCCCTTACCGACCTCAGCTTCAGCACGCTGCCATGCCTTCTCGGCGTCCTTCTTGGACGAGTAGGTCCCGGCAGAGGCGATCTTCCCCTTGAGATCTTCGTAGCAGGCGGTGTAGCGCGGCTTGCCGTGGCGGTTCATCCGCTTGATCGTGTATCCCAACGCCACTCCCCCGAGTGATCGTTTGTTAGTCGTTCGTTAGTGAACTCGGCCGGACGGGGCCGGACTCAGAATGACCTTGCAGCATTCACTCTAGGCCTCTGACCTGCATCTTCTCACGGATGAGCAAGATCTGCAGGCGTCCGTTTGAACGTTCATAATTCACTGGGGGTCAAGGGGTCGTGGGTTCAAATCCCGCCGTCCCGACCAGGCATTAAGCCAGGTCAGAAAGGGCTTCGGAGCACAGCTCCGGGGCCCTTTTTCTGTTCCCCGAAGTACCCAGGAAGCCAAACAGGGAGCCACCTACACCGGACCTACGCGGACTCGCTGCGACCGAACACGGAGTTGATGGCCTCCGCGCCCTTGGTGATCACCGGCTTGAGCTGGTGCCGGTAGACCTCTTCGGTGACCGCCGTGGACGAGTGCCCACAGAGGTCAGCGATGTTCTCGAGCGGGACCCCACTGTCACTCATGATCGAGACGAACAAGTGCCGAAGTTCGCGAGGCGTCCACTTCTCACCGATGCCCGCCTTCCTGGCGAAGAGGCGGAACGCGCGCCGCACGTTCACTGCGTCGAGTGCCGTCCCGGTCGGCGAGCAGAACACGAGGTCGTTGTGCTGCCACAAGCTCCCCCGCCTTGAGCTTCTGCGCCGCCTGGCGAGCATGGTGCGCCTTGAGCGCCTCGGCAGCCTGCATCGGAAGCTCCAGGGTGCGCCGGGACTTCTCCGTCATGGTGTCACCGTGCTTGCGAACGGAGCGCCAGACGTAGAGCGCGAACCGCTTGTGCCCGAACCCGGCCTCAGAGACCAAACGCCATGCCTTGCGCTTCGCATCCCACGCAACGACATGTTCCCAGCGGAGGGCACGCGCCTCCTCGGTGCGGACGCCCGTCATCAGACTGATGACAACGTAGGCGTGCAGCCGGGAGGACTTGGCCTTCTCCAAGACGGCGTTCGCCTGGTCGAACGTGAGGGCCCGACTCGGACGCCCAGCCTTGCCCGTCGGGGTCTTCACCAACTCGGCGACGTTGCGGAGCACCTTGTCACGCGCCTGGGCCTGCCGGATGGCGCGCTTGAGCAACCCGTGAACGAGGCGGAGCGTGCGCGTCGACAGGACGTCGGTGAGTCCTTCGAGCCAGTCATCGACATCGTCCGCGCGCAGGTCGGCGAGTTTGGCCTTGCCGATGAGCGGAACCACGTGCGTGTTGGCGAGACCGCGGTAGTTCACCACGGTCTCGTCGTCGAGGCCCTTGAGGCCCCTGGCAAGCCAGTCCTCGACCGCCTCGGCGACCGTGTAGTTGGCCGAGTTCTCGATGCCCTTCTCAAGCTCGTCGGCGAGCTTCCTGAGCTTGGCCTTGACGATGTCCTTGGTGCGCCCCTTCCTCTTGGCATGGTTGCGCCTCCCGTCCGGGAGGAAGCCGAGAGAGATGGCTCCGGTGTAGCCATTGCCCTCCTCGTAGATCGTGGCCTCGTACTTGCCGATCATAATTTTCGCCAAGAGAAACCTCCCCGTCTGTCGCGCTGGGGGCGCGGCCTCACCTCGGACGATAACTCAAGACGTCCCTAGACGTCCCTCGGTTCGGAGGGCGACCTTTGGCGGGCCGCCCTCCGGTCTGTCAGTGGTGGGCGTCTTCGAGGGAGGCGACGAACTCGGCGAGGTGCTGGTCGGTGATGCGGCGCAGCTTGCCGATTTTGATGCTGCGGAGTCGGCCGGTGCGAATGAGGGTGTAGACCTTGTCGCGTCCGACCTGGAGGATCTCGGCGACTTGTTCGACGGTGTATGCCTGCACGCTCACCCCCTTGTCTCCCGATCTCTCGGGTGTCGTATCGGGCGTAGCGATCACCTCTGTTTGTCACGGTGAGTGATTGCCTTCGCGTTCGTCTACGTCTCGCGTTCGTCCCTTACGTGCAGGCGCGCGCGAGACGTAGACATAGACGAGTTACTGAGGGTGGTGGTCGGTGGCGCGCCATCGGCCTCGGGAGACCTGGGTGACGCGGCCGTTCTGGGCGTGGTGCCGGAGCCTCTGGTAGATCCACGGGCGACTCATCCCGGTCGCCTGGATCATCAGTTGGACGGGCGTACCCTCGTCCGGCGCTCCGTCCAGGACGGCCATGAGCGCCGCGTCAGGGTCTTCTGTGTCTCCGGTACCGATGGTGGATCCGGGGACGTTGCTGGGTGCGGTGACGCCCGCTTGGGCCTCTTCGATGGCTGTCCGTGAGATGGCGTCGAGTGCGGGCCGGTGGTCGGCATGGTGTTCGGCGGTGCGGGCTACGGTCTCGTCGGTGAGAAGGTAGGCGCGGGCGCGGCGTGGCACGTCGTGTTCGGGTGCCGAGAGCAGGAACTTGCCGGGCGCGTTGAGGGTGTGGGCGTGCCATCCGGCGGCGAGCATGCCTTGTCCGAGGATGAGGTCCACGTCTTTGCGTTCGCGGACGCGGAAACTGACCCTGACGTCCATCTGGGAGCGGACCGCGCCGCGTCCCATGGCCTTTTGCGTCGGACGCTGGGTCGCGGCGATGAGCTGGACGGCGACGGCCCGTCCGCGGCGCGCGATCGAGTCGGTGTCGCCGGCGCTCTCGGGTGCGTCCTCGGCGAGTTCAGCGAACTCGTCGATGACGATGACCAGGGCGGGCATGTCCGGGGACGGCTCCCAGACTCGACGGCCGTGGGCGGCGAGCCAGGACGCGCGGGCTTCCAGGACCGCCACGGCGTCGCGCAGCAGGACGCGGGCTTGCTCGGGTGTGGTGGCGAGGCGGTCGATGCAGGACGCCCACGGCTGCAACTCCATGCCGCGTTTGAGGTCGATGGCCCAGATCACGACGTCGCGGCAGGCGGTGAGGTTGCCCATGAGGACGTTGATCCCACCGCTCTTCCCGGACCCGGCGACGCCTCCGATGAGGCCGTGTCGGCGCAGGAACAGGATGCGCGCGGCCGTGGCGTCCTCGAACGGCCCGAGGTCGATGGGCTCGTTGATGGTCGTGACGGACGGTCCGGGCCATGGGATGGCGTCGCCGTGCGGGTCGAGGTCGAGGACGCGCAGCTCGAACCGGTTGGCCTTGTCATCGCGCGTGGGCAGCACACGGACGGCTCCTCGAAAGGTGCCGAGGGCGGACTCGATCGCGGGGATCTTGGCGGTTGCGTCTTGGATGGTCTGACCGCGTGCGAGGGCGAAGCGCGCCCGCCATCCCCACACGTCCACCACGGCCGATTGCAGCCGTGAGCCGGGAAGTCCGATGGCCTTGGAGATCTCCGGCCACGCGGCGAGCTGCCGTTCAACACGGACGCGTGCGCGCCGTCTGCGGTGCGCCCACCACGGAACGCCGAAGGCGACCGTCTGCGCGGCGAGGAGCTGAGGCAGGGGCCCGTAGAACGCGCCAAGGCCGACGGCGGACGCCAGCCAGCTCCCCGCCGCGATGACCACGGCGGCGGCGTAGTACCGCTCAGCGCGCAGCGACAGACCGACCCGTCCACCGAAGAACGCGACCAGCCACGCGGCGAGTGTCGCGCCGCCCAGGGCGCGCCACCACCACGCCGGATGCGTGACGTGAAGGGACGCGCCCACGAAGAACAGCGTGAAGGCGAGGGCGGGCGGAGCGAGTTCGGAACGGTACCGCCACACCGCCCGCGCGAAGACCACGGCGACCAGGTCCGGAAGCCGGTCGTTGGCGTCGATGACGACCATGGGCTGTAGGCCGTTGCGGCGCATCTTGCGGGCGTGCCGCCGCATCTGCGCGTTGCGGCTGCTCACGCGCCGTCCTGGTGGCGCTGCTGTTGGGCATTGACCTCGTCGCGCACGTAGTAGAGCGGGTCGGGGTCGGTGCCCTCCTCGGCCGCGCCGAGGAGGGCGCGGGCGGCGGCGAGAAGGTTGACGTAGTCGGTGCGGAGCCCGCGGTTGGCGGCGTTGAGGCGGTTGATCTCCACGATCAACATGAGGGTGTCGGCGAGGGCGGCGTAGATGCGCCACCACAGTTCAGCCATGGACGGGATGGCGTCATCGAGGTAGGAGACGACCTCTCGGGCGATACGGTTCTTCTCGCGGACCTCCGTGAGGTTGACCGTGGTCGACGTGGCGTGTTGGGCACTCGGCATCCCTCCTTCGCTTCCGGGGGCCGGTCAGTGCTTGGTGGTGACCATCCGGACGAGTCCGGTGAGCAGGCGGTCGATGCTCGGCGCGGCGGCACTGGACGCCAGCAGGAACCCGAACACCAGGCACAAGACCAGGTGCCAGACCCGCAGGCCGATGTAGCGCCAGGCGATCCACACGGCCACGCCGACCAGGACCACGAGCGGAACGGTGATGGTCACGGAGCGGTTCACCTCCTTTCGGTCAGTTCCACAGGTCGGGGTAGCGGGAGCCCAGCCGGCGGCGCTCGTACCGGGCGCGGGCGCGGCACTTGCGGCAGCCGCGCTTGCCGGGCTCGATGCGAGCGCCGCACGAGCAGGCGTGGCCGGTGATGATGCGCGGCATGCGAGCCGTCCTCATCGACCAGCCCCGACCTTCACCGGCGGCTTGTCGCCGGTCCGGGTGCTGAGGACGCGCCTGGAGACGGTTCCGGCGGTGCTGGGGGCGTTGTTGGTGCGGGCGCGGCGTTCCTCGGCGTGGGTGCCGAGGACGATGAGGGCGAAGATGCCGCAGATGCTCCCGGCGAAGAACACCGCGATGATGGAGACGAGAACGAGGATCATCACGGGTTACCGTCCCGTCCGGAAGAAGCGGCCGAAGCGCCGGGCGCGGTTGATGGCGTAGCGGCTGCGGGCGCGGCACTTGCGGCACTGGCCGTAGTTGGTGGTGGCGTTCGCGCCGCAGGGGCAGCGACGGCTCCAGCCGTCGAGGGTGCTTCCGAGGTAGTACATGCGGTGCCTCCCTTACGCAGGGCCCGTGTCCGGCGAAGCAACTCGGGCTGTGTGCGCTACGTGATCGAGAGTGCTCCGACGTGGCGGGACGAGATCACCGCATGACTGGACGTGTTCAAGACGTCTCCGTAGGCTGAGACGTCCCGAAGTCGTCCCAGTCCCGGACGGGTGCATGCCGAACGAACGCCTACGCGCCGCTCTTCTCCAGAAGCGGATCACGATCGCCGCGCTTGCCGAAGAAGTCGGCGTCGATCCCAAGACGGTCGAACGCTGGGTCACCCAAGACCGCCAGCCCTACCGGCGCACCCGTCTAGCTGTGGCTTCGTTCCTCGGCGCGGACGAGACCTACCTTTGGCCCGACGCGCTCACCACAGACCAGGTCGCGTCCGCATCCAACAGCGAGATCGTCACGATCTACCCGCACCGCTGGGCCGTCCCCCGGGACGCCTGGGGACGTCTCTTCGCCGACGCCGAAACCGAGATCGGGATCCTGGTCTACAGCGGACTGTTCCTCGCCGAAGACAGCGGCGTTCACCGCCTCCTAGCCGACAAGACCCGTGCAGGTGTCCGCGTCCGCTTCCTCCTCGGAGACCCGGATTCGTCACAAGTCTCCGAGCGGGGCGAGGACGAAGGCATCGGCGCAACCATGGCCGCCAAGGTCCGAAGCGTCATCTCGCTCTACAAGCCGCTCCGCGCCGTCGAGGGCGTCGAGTTCCGGCTCCACAGCACCGTGCTCTACAACTCGATCTACTTCGCCGACGACGAACTGTTCGTCAACACCCACGTCTACGGCGTGCCAGCGAGCAACGCGCCGTTCTGGCACATGCGCAGGATCCCAGGCGGCGAGATCGTCAGCACCTACCGCGAGAGCTTCGAACGCGTCTGGGACGCCGCCAAGCCCCTGGCACCGGAGGCGTGAGCATGGGACGCAGGATCGACTACTACGACGACCCGAACGCCCCCAAGGCCAACAGCCTCGTACCATCCGTCAACGTCGTCGTCACCAACGAGGGCGGCGAGATCCTCATGATCCGCCGCACCGACAACGACAACTGGGCCCTCCCCGGCGGAGCCATCGACCTCGGCGAATCCATCGCCCAAGCCGGCGTCCGCGAGACCAAGGAAGAAACCGGGATCGACTGCGAGATCACCGGACTCGTCGGCCTCTACTCCGACCCCAAACACCTCATCCACTACACCAGCAACGACGAAGTCCGACAGGAATTCTCCATCCTGCTCACCGCCCGCCCGGTCAGCGGCGCGCCCCGGCCCAGCGACGAATCACGCGAAGTGCTGTGGGTCCCGGCTGAGACGGCGGCAGATCGCCGGATGGACCGCTCAATGCGCCTGCGCATCGGCCACTACCTTGCACGTCCAGCGAGCCCGATCATCGCCTGAACACTCACGTCATTCGTCGCGAAGGGGCGGACGTGGTGAGCTGGGACGCAACGCCATCCACACGGTCACTTCCTTTGCGACACAGCCGACGTCGGTCTGTACGGTCAGTTCGTGCTCACGGGTGTCAGGATCACGCAACTCGACCTCATACTCCCCCGATGCAAGTAGAGCGATCGACACGTACCACCCCAGCTCCGGCTTGATCGGCTCAATGATCACGAACGTGTTGTCCGTGCTGTTTAGGTCCTCAAGCAGCATGAAGATGGCGTCCTCGGAGGGATCACCGATCACGTCGCAGTTCTCGGCCTCAGCCCGGGAGGTGTAGGGGTCTGCGGGGGACATGCAGGAAGCATCGCAGTTGCCGGCGACACTCCTCCGCTCGACACAACCTCAGGCGGAACGGGAGCGCTCTCCAAGTTCCGCAGACACCCGATGCACAGCGTCGATCAAGACTGGCGATGATCTGGTGATCGAGCGGGTGACGAGGTGTCCGTCTCCGTAGCGCGACAGAATCTCGGCGAGGCGCTGTTCAACGGGGAGGTAGTCGCCGCTCGGGCTCGTGGTCATGTCGCAGTAGATGAGTGCTTCGGTGAGGTCGGGAGGTATCGCGCCGAACTCGCTGACGAGGAGGTCGGCAAGGCCGCGCTCACGGGCCTCGACCATGGCGCATGAGTGATGGGCGACCAGGCGGCACAGGCGGTCGCTGGCGCACTGGACGTCGCGGAGGTAACGGGCTCCGTCCAAGGGATGAAACCCCGTATCGACAAGGTCGGGGGCATAGCCGATGTCATGCAGCCAGGCGGCGGCTTCGAGAAGGTCCGCCTGGTCGCCGAGCATCGGGGCGAGGGTGCGGGCTTGTCGGGCTACGCCCTGTGTGTGCGCCCAACGACGCGGAAGCGGTGACTCAAGGTGTTCTCGGGCGAGGTCCCGCGCCCACCTGGCTGCATTGCTCATGTACTCGACGGTAAGAGCGCGGGGGCAGACATCCACGGACGTCAGGGGATCATCTAGGGACGTCTTGAGGCGACGAAACGTCCCCTCCCCTGCACAGCCTCCACGAGATCATCGGCTTCTAGTTCGGCGAGCGCTTGCCGAACCGTGAAGCGGACGCAACCATAGCGCTCGCAAAGTTCACGCTCGCTGGGCAGGGCAGCACCCGGCACAAGATCACCGTTCCTTATCTGGGCGCGCAGATCAGCGGCGATGCGCTGGTAGACCGGGCGAACAGGCGGCCGTTCCTCGGCGCCGCCGTCACGGACGAACCGCCCCATGCCCGCGTGCACCTCAATCAGGCCCTCCGCCTGGAGAATGTCCAGTGCACGGCGAAGGGTGTTGCGCGTGGTCGCGAACTCAGCACATAGGGCGTGTTCGCCTGGCATACGCGCACCAGGCTCATAGGTGCCCTCCACCACGCGCGTCCGGAGTACGGCGGCGATGCGCTTGTAGGTGCCCCATGGAGTCCGTCCGTCACCAAGCGGGACACATGCGGGAGGCTCGGAGTCGGAACTCCGAGCCTCCCGGTTGGACGGGATGTCCTGTGTCATTCCAGATCCACCAGTGAGCCGATGATGCGTCGCGCAAGCCCGCGTCGGTGGCGTCCGCCGCTCCGCTCGTGGACAGGTGGAAGCGGGGTGGATGACGCGGCGGGACGGGATGATCCACTGGTACGGGGGTACCCAGCGGACGCCGTCCGTCCCGCCGCGTCGGTCTCGGTGCGCGCATGCGCCGGACGACGGTTCCGGCGGTGCTTGCCAGCCGGACGGGACATCAGTCCTGAACCGGCTTCGTGGTGAGGATGGCGACCAGCCACGGGCCCAAGCACGTGGTCAGCGCATGCGCGGCATTGATGGTGTCGTCGCAGTCGGCGAGGTGATCCCCCGTGCTGCTCCAGTACGCCCAGCCGTCCGTGCCACGCACGGCAGAGAGGTGCTCACCGATGGACGGTGCAGCCTCAGAGAAGACCCGAAGCAACGGCGGGGAGCACTGGTACAGGTGCTTGGTCTGCCAGCCGAGCCGGTTGAGACGTCGCTCCAACCGGTTGAGGTGACGGCGCGTTCGGAAGCCCGTCCACGCGTCAGCGAGCCAGCAGGGCACGGGGAGGACCAGCGGCTCATGCTCCGGCATCGGCCGGTAAGAGGGGGTGAAGTACGCCGGGCCCTCGCCGGACGAGTCGGTACCGAGCACGGTCACGGCCGATCACCCCGCCGTTCCGCAAGATCCCGCTCTTCCAGCAACGCACTTCGCAACTGGTCGGCGCTGTCGCGAATGACCGTGGGATCGACGCCCTGCGTCGGGTCATGCAGGGTGGCAATCCAACTCCCGAGGCCCCCGTCCCTGCGCGGGGAGCGCCAGATGCGGTGACCGCTGAACTCCTCACGCAGGTCGGCAAGCCTCTGGTCGTCGGTGGACGGCTTGCTGTTGAGGTGCGCGGGCGGCTTTGTCTCGGGTCGTGTCGGTGGGGCGCTGCGGTCTCCGCCGCGCGGCGCTTCGAAGGGCATGGCGACTCCTCGTCGCAGGTCACGGATGTGGGAGCTTGCCGAGTCGATCGCTACGGGCAGTGACTCGGCGGGCTTGTGCAAGAGGTTCGTCCGGACGCCGGGACGTCTCCACCGGCAACTAGGGACGTCTAGGGACGTCTTCTGTTAGCGTCTGGCATAACGCCAGCTCCGGGAGGCTAGGTGAACGACCTTTTGCGCAGCGCCCTCGCCGATGCGCGCCTCACCCATCACCAGGTGGCGCGCCGCCTCGGTGTCGATCCCAAGACCGTCCAACGCTGGATCGACGGCCGGCTTCCCTACCCCCGCCATCGTAAGAATCTCGCCGACCTGCTGAAGTTGGATGAGGTGCTCATCTGGCCGAGTCTCACCCCGAGCAACTCGGCGCCCGAGCCTCCCCCGGTGACTGTCCTGGGCGTATACCCCCACCGCTGGGCCGTCCCTCGTACCGTCTGGCTTCGTCACTTCAACCGCGCCAAGCACGAGATCGACATTCTCGTCTACGCTGGCCTCTTTCTCGCCGAGGACTCCGGCATCATCCGCCCCCTCGCCGACAGGGCACGCGTGGGCGTCACTGTCCGCATCCTGCTCGGAGATCCCGATGGCACACATATCCGCAAACGGGGTGAGGACGAACGCCTCGGCGACTCCCTCGCTGCAAAGACCCGTAACGCCCTCGTCCTGTACGAGCGAATCCGCAACTCGCCCAATGTTGAGATCCGGCTCCATGACACAGTGCTCTACAACTCGATCTACCGAGCCGACGAGGACCTGTTGGTCAATCCGCACGCCTTTGGGGTAGCCGCATCCGACGCACCCGTCCTCCATCTGCGGCACGCAGATGACGACGACGTGGCCAGCACGTACCTATCCAGCTTCACCGGTGTTTGGGCTAGCGCAACAACCACCAAGCCACATCCGACCTTGCCATCCAGGTCGGACAAGTGAACGCGCCACCCCAACGCCTCGCCTCGCCTCGACACCCATCTGAGGCTGCCCCGGAGCGGTCTACTTGGATCCAACGGCCGGACTGCGACCAACGCCTGCCACCGACACGGCGAGGGCAGTGAGCAGAAGGTCTTCCTCACCAATCGAATGTAGCTGACCACTTTCGGACAAGGTTGGATACACGACTATAGCTACACCACCTCCAACGAATGACTTAAGATCCAACCTGGAGGTGGAAATGTACTTCAGCGAAGCATTCAATATCGAAAACCCGGAAGATTTTGATTGGTTTGACGCGCTACTTGAACGCGACACTCTGCTATTTGTGGATCCATTCCTGATTTTCTCGGATGAAGACCCGAGATGGAATCAGGCTCACGATAGCATGATGGACTATTTTCATAATGCATTTGAATTGCTGGCCCGGAGTGGACTGAAGCAGTCGCATCAATATTATCGACGCACTCTATCTCTCATGGAATTTCCCGAGCCGCGTGAATTTCGCCTCGGATATGTAGAAGCAAGCAGCAATGGGTCAGGAAACGGCCGCGGACTTGCCAAGAAAGTCGTCGAAGCCATGAGCGAGGCGATCAAAAGAGGCCTTGAAGATATCCGACACTTCGAGGAACTGGGAATCCTTGTTCCCGGGATCGACAAGGACCGGATCTCGGATGTCACCTGCAACCTGTTGAAGCCAAATTTCATCGAGTACACACAACACGCATGCCATTCTCTTGGAATAGCAATGCAGGAGGTTATGGTTCCTCACGGTCACTTCGATGAATCGCGGCGCCGGTGGACCGCAGAGCGACAGCTCCTTCCGGTCGACCCTGACACTCAGAAGCCAATCCTATTGACGCCGAAGAGATTTCTGAGGGAACTACCAACTCTTAGCGCCTCCAGTTGGTACGACTCTCTAGACGACTCGCTACGCCTAGACCTGAACCTACATATCTCTGAAAATGTTCGCAAGAAAGAAATCATTTCGGCTGCACGCTCATCTCAATCAGCCGTAAGAGCTTGGATTGAAACACAAGAGTCCCGCGGGTCAAAGCCTTACGACGTAGACCGAGACCCGAAACTGTTGGTAAAATGGAGAAAAGTAGCCAAAGACGCACTCCGGGAATCCGACACCGAACACCTGCCCTCCATCACCAACATTCAAGAACTAATGGATTTCGTCGAGGAAGTAATTGAAAGGTTCCGTCAGTGGGTTGAAAATAAGGGCGGATGGAGAGTCTTCTGGAAGAATCTCGCCAAGCTAGAAACCATTCCAGAGACAAACATGCAATTGCTATTTTTGGGCGTCGTCGAGGGCTACTGTGCCATGGCAGGGGTACGCGTTGATCGCGAAGTAGAGACCGGAAGAGGGCCTGTCGATTTTACATTTACGGGAGACCGTAGAATGCGAATTCTACTCGAGATCAAAAAGCTCAAGCACGGCCAATTTTGGAATGGCCTGCACATTCAAACCCCCATCTACATGCAAGGCCAAGAAGTGGCAGACGCCATCTTCCTTGTTGTCAAAGATTCCGACACTCCGGCAATGCAGGAGAGGTGGAGGCAACTTGACAGCGAAGCACGTAGAGTAAGTGAGGAAACTCAACTAAACATCAAGGTAGCCCGCGTGGACGCGCTGCCAAAGGCCTCAGGGAGCAAGGCAAACGAGGCCAACGCAACTTAGTCGAGATCCAGCCCAAAAAGCTCTCCCTGCACAGGATCAAGACGATAAGAGGTTCGCAGTTGCGCTTTTTCCAGCTCGGGATGCTGGTCACGCAGATTCGTCAACTCCTGCTCAACAGACGGAACGTTCAACGTTGCCAATAGGCTCCTCGTGCCAGGGTCGACAGAGTAGAGCACTGCACCGTATTTTCCACGAGTAGCCAAAACCCGATAGATATTCCGTACAAGCTGATCCCTATTGGGACCTCCAGATTCCCTGTCTTCATTCTTAGCGGAAATCCACCTACTATCGCGCCAAATATAATCTGTCCCCATGATGACGCCAACGAAGTCCCAATCGAAGCTTTGGGAAGTATAGATACAGCCAACCTGCTCGAAGCCGTTTGGGTCGGTTGCCCACATCTCCTTACTAGGGATATTCCTTCGTCTATTTGCCTTCTCGGCATTCCAGGGGCGCACCCAACCCCCGATGTTTATATCATTCTTTAGACGCCCTCCAGGCTGGGGATTTTTTGTCCACTTCCAACAGTAGCCGGCGGTGAGACGTGCAGTGCGCTTTAGCGCCAGCTGCATGCGTAGATAATCCTCCATCTGCTCCGGGCTGTCTGCCCTCAACAACTTGAATTCTTCGTCGACGTCCCATGGGCGGGGGATATCCCGGTGGCCGAGAAGGGACTCGATCCAAGAGACGTACTCAGGGCACAGATGCTGCCTGAATTGGCATGACAGCTCAATGTGATGAATACGCTCTTCGCCTATTCCCATCCCCAGAGCAATGCGACGAATTTCTTCAGGAGTGCCGACCTCGTTGCGTCGCACTACTTGAAGTGGATCCAAGAGAAATACTGGCACGCGAGCCGCGTCGATAAGTTCTTGAATCTGTGGAGTTTCAGACCGGTCATCTCTCGCATCATATTGCAAGCTCGAATTCTTTCGAAGTCGATGCGCCTCGTCACATATCAAGACATTCAAATGATTGCGTTCTCGACGCCGATGTTGATGGAAGTATGTGAAGACTGAATCCACACTTCCACGGCGTCCTTTTACGTGTTCGCGCAGCGCTTGAGCAAATGCCGTGCTGCCGGAGGCGTGCATTGTCGGACTGCCGATACCATTTAGCATTCCGAGCAATTCTAGTGCTAGAACCGACTTTCCAGTTCCAGGGCCACCAGTGATGATGAAGACTTGCTTTTCATTTGCGGTGAATCCTTCCTCTACCGCTTTGAATACCAAATCAACCGCTCGTCGCTGCTCATCGAGCAAAGGGAGCAAAGCCCGCCCACGCACCGCTTCGCGCGCCGCGATCATGAGATCCTCACTCGGGCGAACGTGTGCCCGATCAATCATCTCATGATAAGAGGAGGCGCCATCGGCACTAAGGACCGAGGTCAGAAATTTCCCCATTTCCTGGCGCGCCTTTGAATTGCCGCCAAAAATACGCAACCGGAAAAGATCTACGTCAGTTCGAATCTGATAAGCTGGAGGAAGAAGCATGGCCACTCTCTCAGGGCCTGCATTGTGCAAATTCACGACGCCATGAAATCTCCGGCGCAACATTGGCAGGTTATGCTGCACCGCCTTGCAGTAGTCCCAAACTTGCTCCAACGGATGCTGGCTGCCCTCAGGCTTCGCCCCTCGATGCATGATCCTGCCAGTGCGAGGAATTACAGACAGTTCCGACCACTGTTTGTTCTCGACTGCGACTACCGACAGTTCGCCAGCTTCGGGGTGAGATCCAACCAGGAGCATGTCAATGCGGGCTTCACTCGACAGAGTGCTCATTTCCAAGAGCACCACTACCCCACCCAGCCCAACACTGACCAGTACCTCGGCGACCGTCTTGGGGCTGACCATCCAAGACTCCAACTCCCCTGGAGTAGGCTTCTTTCGGAAGATCCTCCGCACTCGTTCCTCCAGCGTCTCAGCCAGATGCTTGCTGTCCATCTCGGCAAGTTCAGCAGCCGAGCACGCCAGCGCGTAACGCGGTTTCACTCTCATGACTCCTCGGAGCAGACGAGAGGACGAGCCTATCCGCCACCACCGACAAGCCGAAACCGAGCATGACTCGTTTCAGAGGATAGGAGCTGTCAGGGCCTCGCTCCTCCCCCTGCACAGCGCTGCAAGCTGAGGAACGAAGCACTTGCGGAGCAGCAGAACGGATCTCGTCGGCTCTGATCTGGCGTAATGTGCCGCCTGTGTAACAGACAAGATGCTCAGTGATCAGCGCCAGAACGCTGATCAAGGTCAGGTCCCGGTGCACTAGGCGCGCAGGTGCGCTCACCAAAGATAGTCGAACCAGCCAAGCTCTCATGCAAATCGGCATATCCTTTCACGGAAACCACGCACGTGAAGGCGGGCGAACATGACCAAGGACCCATCACGTACTCCACCCCGTCATGTCCTAAGGGAGTTGCGACAAGAGGTTGGCTTCTGCTGCCCCGTTTCCGGTTGCGGATCACCTTATCTAACCTGGCATCACTTCGACCCACCGTGGCGCTGCGAGCGGCACCACCGCCCCCAGGGAATGGTGGCACTCTGCCGCGAACATGCAGATAAGGCTGATCACGGTGCGTTCACCAACGATCAAGTTCGGCATCTAAAGAAGGTCGGAATAGACCGATCTATCCATGTGAAGGGACGCTTCGACTGGATGAGGAGAGACATCCTCACAGTAGTCGCAGGCAACTTTTTCTACAACGTCAGTACCGTCCTTGAGATCAATGGAGTTAAGAGCATCTGGTTTGACCGGGATGAAGCCGGCTACCTTCTACTGAATCTAAGAATGCCCACGCTAGCCGACCGCCCCCGCGCCCAAATCGAACAGAACGCTTGGCTCATCGCGCCCGACCTTGATGAGCTTGTCTGCCCACCTCACGGCAGACTCGTCGATGTCACCTACCGAAATGGCGATAGATTTCGGATAGAGTTCTTCAATGCCGAAGACTCCGAATTTCTGTCACGACGATATGGCATCACCTTGGGCTGGACCAGCCTTGATTTTCCAGTCACCGTTGCCGAGATATGGGAGACGGCAAATGGGATGCCTATTTCCCTCACCCCCAAATCCATAGAGTTTGCCACCAACAAAATCAGCGGAAACATCGTCGAAGGGGAGTTTCTGCAGGCGGCGATAGGACTACATCTGGAAGGCCTCGATGCCTCACAGATTTTTCCCCCAGATTTCTGAGCGGATCAAGCGAATGCCCCGCAGAGCCTGCCGACGGCTCGACGGGGCATCCGGCGTTCTCAGGTGGGCAACTCCTCACGCCATGCGACGGCGAACGGGGCGTTCGCTGCTTGGCCTGTGGCGAGCCACTCCGCGAGTGTGAGCGCCGTGATCGCCTGGTTGTAGCTCAACGGCACTGGCCACGTACTGACGTGCCACACATCGCCGGCCTGGATCGCTTCGGCGATCTTCTTGCCGTCGAGTGTGAGCGTCATGCGGGTGTCATCGATCTTGATGCACATGGGTCGTGCTCCTTCCCTGCGGGGAGAAGCCGCGGGAGCCAAACGGGGAGCCAATGCCTGTCGACTCCGTTCGACTCGCCGCGACGTCCTCATGCTGTCTCAGCAGGTGAGGGGCTCTCCGCTCGACTCGGATCGACCTTGTTCGACGGCCCTTGATTGCCTGGGGGTCAAGGGGTCGTGGGTTCAAATCCCGCCGTCCCGACCAGGCATTAAGCCAGGTCAGAAAGGGCTTCGGAGCACAGCTCCGGGGCCCTTTTTCGTTCCCCGAAGTACCCAGGAAGCCAAACGGGGAGCCACCCGCACCCGACCTACGCAGACTCGCTGCGACCGAACACGGAGTCGACAACCGCACCCTTGGTGATCACCGGCTTGAGCTGGTGCCGGTAGACCTCTTCGGTGACCGCCGTGGACGAGTGCCCACAGAGGTCAGCGATGTTCTCGATCGGCACCCCACTGTCACTCATGATCGAGACGAACGAGTGCCGAAGTTCGCGAGGCGTCCACTTCTCACCGATGCCCGCCTTCCTGGCGAAGAGGCGGAACGCGCGCCGCACGTTCGCCGCGTCCAGCGCCGTCCCAGTCGGCGAACAGAACACGAGGTCCTTGCACCGCCACAACTCCCCCGCCTTCAGCTTCTGCGCGCCCTGGCGAGCACGGTGAGCCTTGAGCGCCTCGGCGGCCTGCGTCGGAAGCTCCAGCGTGCGCCGGGACTTCTCCATCTTGGTGTCACCATGCTTACGGACGGAGCGCCAGACGTAGAGCGCGAACCGCTTGTGCCCGAACCCGGCTTCAGAGACCAAACGCCATGCCTTGCGCTTCGCATCCCACGCGACGACATGTTCCCAGCGGAGGGCACGCGCCTCCTCGGTGCGGACGCCCGTCATCAGACTGATGACAACGTAGGCATGCAGCCGGGAGGACTTGGCCTTCTCCAAGACGGCGTTCGCCTGGTCGAACGTGAGGGCCCGGCTCGGACGCCCAGCCTTGCCCGTCGGGGTCTTCACCAACTCGGCGACGTTGCGGAGCACCTTGTCACGCGCCTGAGCCTGCCGGATGGCGCGCTTGAGCAACCCGTGAACGAGGCGGAGCGTGCGCGTCGACAGGGCGCCGGCGAGTCCTTCGAGCCAGTCATCGACGTCGTCCGCGCGCAGGTCGGCGAGTTTGGCCTTGCCGATGAGCGGAACCACGTGCGTGTTGGCGAGGCCGCGGCGGGTTTGTACCGCACCCGCTTGACCTGCCGGCGCAGCACAGCGTTCTCATGGCGAAGCACCAGTAGTCCAGCGTCCTTGGACACCTCCCGGCGCACAAGGATGGCCACCACTGCACCCCGCGAGACTCCCAGCCCCACCGACCACTCCGCAGCAAGACTGCACAGGTCAACACCCCGACCGGATTTTTCGTGCGGTACAGGCTGAACACTAGGCAAACTTACTTCGGATGGAGTAAGAAGTACGCCATGCCTTCTAGAGCAGTCGGACGTTCGGCACCAACCGGGCATGAAGCACTGCGTCGGATCCGGACCGATGCGGTGCTGACGGCGCTGCGCACACACGGTCCGGTGTCCCGCACCGACCTCGCCGACCTCACCGGGTATCGTCCGTCCTCACTGACCGAGATCGTGCGCGATCTGATGAACAGCGGGCACATCATCCAGGTCGGCACCGGGGACTCCTCCGGAGGCCGCCGGCCCCGACTGCTCGCGTTCAACCCGGCCGCCGAGACGCTGGTCACCGTGTCGCTGGAAGGCGAGCGGGCCCGCGTCGCCGTCGTGGACCTGGCCGGCGAGCTGCACCAGGAGCACACCAGGCGAGTCGACGCCGCCGACCCGCTCACGGGGCTGGCCACCCTGATCTCCGAGGCGATCCAGGACGCGGACGGGCCCGCTCCCGGCCGCGTGGTGTTCTCGGTCCCGGGCGTGGCCACCGCCGAAGGCGCGGTGGCTCTCTCGCCCGTGCTGCACGCGCTCGGCGAGGACTCGCTGACCAGCATGCTCAGCGAACGGCTCGGACTCCCGGTGCAGACGGAGAACGACGTCAACCTGATCGCGCTGGGCGAGCGAGAGCGTGGCGCCGCCGCGAACGTCGACGACCTGGTGCTGATCTATGTCGGGTACGGCATCGGCGCCGCACTGGTCAATGACGGGGCGCTGTGCCGGGGCGCGGCCGGGTTCGCCGGCGAGATCGGCTTCCTGCCCGCCGGACTGCCGCCGGAGCCGCACAGCGGTGGGCGTGGCCGGTTCGAGCGGCGTTGGAGCGTTCCCGGCATCGGCGCCGCACTGTTCGAACTGGGCGGACAGATGCCGGAGGAACCAGTCGCCGAGCTCGCTCGGCGGGCGAGCGAACCGGCCGTCGCCGCCCTGCGCCGGAGTGTCATCGAGGCCTGGGCATTCGCGGCGATCGTCTGTTCTTGTGTGGTCAATCCGGCACGCGTGGTCTTCGCCGGTGCGGCCACCCAACTGGGCGCGGATGGGCTCACCGACCTTCGCACCATGGTCCGCTCGTCCGCGCCGTCCGCTCCGGAGGTCGTGTTCGCGGAGCTCGGGCCGCACGCCCTGGATATGGGCGCGGTGTCGCCCACGTTGTTGTCGGCTGTGATCAGTGCGCAGCCCCCTGCCACGAAGGAGTAACCACATTGCGCAAGATCGTTCTGCTCATGGCGAGCGTGCTCACGCTCGGCGCCGCCACTGCCGGTTGCGGCATCAGCAGCTCGGACAAGTCAAGCCTGACCATCTACACCGCTCGGGACAAGGAGCTGGCCCAGGGCGTCGTGGACGCCTTTGAGAAGGCCAACCCCGACTACAAGGGCAAGGTCCGGCTGCTCACCCTGGGCGCCCAGGAAGCGCTCGAACGCGTCACCGCGGAGAAGCGCCGCCCGCAGGCGGACATCTGGTGGGGCGGCACGCGGCAGCAGTTCGTCCAGGCCACGAACGCCGGGCTTGTCTCCGAAGCCCCCGCCGAGGTGACGAACAGCATCCCGGCGAAGTACCGCGACCCGCAGGGCCGCTGGGTCGGCGAAATGCTGCTGGATGAGGTCATCTTCTACAACGACAAGATGCTCAAGCCCGAGCAGGCCCCGAAGGACTGGGACGACCTGATCAAGCCCGAGTTCAAAAACAAGATCATCATTCGGGACGTGGCCGCGTCCGGGACCATGCGTAGCATCTACTCCGCGATGATCGCGCGCAAGAGCCAGGGCGGCGACCCGGCGGCGGGCTATGACTGGCTGCGCAAGCTGGACGCCAACACCAAGGTCTACGCGGCCAACCCGACCGACCTTTACCTGCGCGTTCAGCGGCAGGAGGCGCCGCTGACGGTGTGGAACCTGCAGGACGCGATGCTGCAGAAGAAGAAGAGCAACGCGCCGTTCAGCGTGGTCTCCCCGGCGTCGGGCGTGCCGCAGCTGGTGGACGGTGTCGCCAAGGTCGCGAAGGGCCCGAACTCCAAGGGCGCCGACGCGTTCCTGAAGTTCCTGCTCGGCAAGGACGAGCAGAAGAAGCTCGCCGAAGAGTGGTTCCAGATCCCGACCGTTCAGGGGGCCTCCGAGCCGAGCTGGCTGGCACCGCTGAAGCTGCGTGAGATGCCGGTGGACTGGGACCTCGCCGCTTCCAAGGAGAACGACTGGATCTCCCACTGGAGCTCCGCCATCAAGAACAAGGGCTGAGGCATAGGTAAATGATTCCCATTCGCCTCGACCACGTCGGCAAGCGCTACGGCGCGAACAACCCCGTGGTCAACGACATCGACGTGACCATCGCGTCGGGTGAGTTCTTCACCCTGCTGGGGCCGTCGGGCTGTGGCAAGTCGACCACCCTGCGGATGATCGCCGGATTCGTCGCGCCCACCACCGGGCGCATCCTGTTCGGCGATCGTGACGTCACCTCGACCCCGCCGAACAAGCGCGGCACCGGCATGGTGTTTCAGAACTACGCCTTGTTCCCGCACCTCAACGTCGCTCAGAACGTCGCGTACGGCCTGGTCACCCGCAAGGTGCGCAAGCCGGAACGCCACCAGCGGGTGGCGCGGGCGCTGGAGTCGGTGGGGCTTGGGCGGTACGCCGACCGGCGCATCGAACAGCTCTCCGGTGGTCAGCAGCAGCGAGTCGCGTTGGCCCGGGCGCTGGTGATCTCCCCGGACGTGCTGCTCCTCGACGAGCCGCTGTCCAACCTGGACGCCAAGTTGCGTGAGGAGACCAGGACGGAGATCCGCCGTGCCCAGCGGGAGGCCAAGATCACCAGCGTTTATGTGACGCACGATCAGGCCGAGGCGATGGCGATGAGTGACCGGATCGCGGTGCTTGACGCCGGCCGCCTGCACCAGATCGGCACTCCCCGGGAGATCTACAACCGTCCCGCCACCGCGTTCGTCGCCCGGTTCATCGGGCGGAGCAACGTACTGGACGCCAAGGTGGTGGACAGTTCCGGGGAGACCGCCGTGGTGAGGTTGCCGGGCGGTGCCACGATCGAGGCCGCCCGCCCGGCCGACATGGCGACGACCGACGAGGTCGCCGTGTCGGTCCGGCCGGAGAACCTGCGGCTGACCGAGCCCGGCGGCGGAATGCTGGACGCGGTGGTGCACGCGGTGGAGTTCACCGGAGCGAGCAACCAGCTCGAGGTGGATTCCGGCGGGCTGAAGCTGTCGATCACCGTGCCGGACTCCGCCGCGCTGCCCCGGCCCGGTGACACCGTGGGTATACGCGCGGAACCGGGGCATGCGTGGCTGGTGGCTCGATGAGTACCGTCACCACTCCGCCTTCGGCGGTCGCGGCACCGCGTACGCGGCGGCTCCCGGCCCGCGACTCCGACCGGTTCGTCTACGTACTGGCGCTGCCGGTCGTGGCCATCCTGGTGTTCCTCGTACTCATTCCGATGCTCACCACGGCACGCAGCTCCGCCGGGGGCGCCGGGTTCGCCGACAACTACCGCGACCTGCTCTCCGGCGCCTCCGGGCACGCGTTGCTGCTGTCGGTGGGCATCTCACTGGCGTCCGTGCTGTTCTGCGGCGCCCTTGGAACGTTCCTCGCCGTGCTCCTGACCCGCTTCGAGTTCCCCGGGCGGCGCCTGCTCTCAGTGTTCGCGGTGCTGCCGATGGCGCTGCCCCCACTGATCGGTGCGGTGGCGTTCGTCCTGCTCTACAGCGAGACCGGAATCGTGCCGCGGACATTGCACTCCCTCACGGGGCTGAGTCCCGCCAGCAGCTCGATCGGTGGCGTGTCCGGGGTCATCCTGGTGCACGCGTTCACCATGTACCCGTACTTCTACCTGTCGGTTTCGGCCGCTCTGGCCGGTCAGGACGCCTCACTGGAGGAGGCCGCGACCAACCTCGGCGCCGGGCGGCTGCGGGTGTGGCGAACCGTTCTGCTGCCGATGCTCACCCCGGCACTGGTGTCCGGCGCGCTGCTCACCTTCATGATGTCGATGGCGTCGTTCACCGCGCCGCAGTTGTACAACGTGCAGACGCTGACCATGGAGATCGTCTCGGCGCGCACGTCCGGCAACGAGGCTTTGGCCGCGACCCAGGCGACCGCGTTGTCGCTGGTGTCCATCGTCTTCCTCGTGTCCATGCGCTGGTACCAGGGCCGGCGAGTCCACCGCAGCCTGTCCAAGGGAACCGCCGCGGTCCGGCGGGGCCTGTCCTCCGGGGCGGCCAGGGTCGCGGCCGGGATCGGCAGCCTGCTGCTCACCATCGTGCTGATGGCGCCCGTCCT
The DNA here is from genome assembly GCF_040679435.1 of Spirillospora sp. NPDC052269. Lineage (NCBI taxonomy): Bacteria > Bacillati > Actinomycetota > Actinomycetes > Streptosporangiales > Thermomonosporaceae > Spirillospora > Spirillospora sp. NPDC052269. The sequence goes on along the minus strand of NZ_JBFAUU010000016.1, from coordinate 39,820 downwards.
GGTGATCGTGCTGGTGTCCTTCTCGGTGGACGGCGCGTGGACGACCCAGGTGCTCCCGCCGGAGTACACGGCGGCCAACTACCAGCGGATCTTCACCGACCCGAAAAGCCTGATGCCGGTCTCGGTGAGTGTCCAGACGAGCCTGATGGCCACCCTGGCGGCGATTCTGGTGGGTGCGGCGGCGGCCTGGGTGGTCGCCCGCTGGAAGCTGGCCGGCCGCTGGACGCTGGACGTGGTCATCATGCTGCCCTGGGCGCTGCCCGGCACCGTCATCGGTGTCAACCTGGTCACCACGTTCAACGAACCGAGCGCGGCCAACCTGGGCCTCACGCTGGTCGGCACGCTGTGGATCCTGCCGGTGGCCTACTTCGTACGGTTCGTGCCGCTGGTGTTCCGCTCCACCGGCGCCTCGCTCGAGCAACTCGACCCCACCCTGGAGGAGGCCGCCCGCAGCCTCGGCGCCGGCCCGGTGCGCGTGCTGCGTACGGTGACGTTCCCGCTGGTGCTGCGTGGCGTGATGGCCGGTGCGCTGCTGGCGTTCGTGGACGGCGTCGGCGAGTACGTCGCCTCGGTGGTGATCTATCCGCCCGGCACGGTCCCGATGTCGGTGGAGATCTACAACCGGATCTACGCCTCGGAATTCGGCACCGCGGCCGCCTTCGGCAGCCTGCAGATCGTGCTCATCCTGTTCGTCCTGTTCGCCTCCCGCCGGCTTGAGGATGGCCCGCGCCGCCGACGGCGGCCGCGACGCACCCCGGCCGTCAAGGCCTCCTGACCTGGCCCTGGAACTTACGAAAAGAGTGTTTGAGATGCCCCTGTCCGTCTACTGGGACAACCACCTGCGGGTGGCCTTCGAGGAATCCGCGCCGCAGCTGTACCGGCCGATGCTGCATGCCAGCCTCGCGCACGTGGTCATGCTCGCCGAGCAGGGGCTGCTGCCGGCCGACCGCGCCGGTCGCCTGCTCGGCGGCCTGCGTACGCTGCTCAGCGCCGAGGACGACGAGCTGGCCTTCGACGGCAGCGTCGAGGACGTCTACTACCTGACCGAGCAGCGGCTGGCCAAGGCCGCCGGCATCAAGCAGTCCGAGCTGGACGTTCAACTGGCACGGTCGCGCAACGACCTGGACGCCGGTGTGTTCCGCATGGTGCTGCGCGACGCGGTGCTGGAGCAGGCGGCGCAGGCCTGCGCCGCCGCCGAGATCGCCGCGGAGCAGGCCGACCGGTACGCCGACGTGCTGATCACCGGCCTCACCCATCGCCGGCCCGCGCAGCCGACCAGCCTCGGCCACGTCCTCGCCGGCTACGGCGAGGCACTGGTCAGCCAGGTCAGGGAGATGCTCTCGGTCTATGACGAGCTGAACGTCAACCCGCTCGGCTCCTGCGCGTTCGCCGGCACCGATCTGCCCATCTCCGTCGACCGGCTGACCACCCTGCTCGGCTTCCGCACGAGCTTCACCTCCAGCTACGAGGCGGTGGCCGGAGCCGAGCACCTGGTCCGCGCGGCCACGGTGCAGGCCCGCGTCCTGGCCACCGGCGCCCGGATGGCCCGGACCATGCTGGACTGGATGACCTGGCAGTGGATCGTCACCCCCGAGGCGTACTGCCAGGGGTCCAGCATCATGCCGCAGAAGAAGAACCCGGTGGTGCTGGAGCACATGTGCTCGATGGCCGGCGCCGCCGCGGCCGACCTCGCCGCCACCCTGAACAACGTCGGCGTCGCCTGGTACGAGGACTCCAACAACGCCACCACCGACGTGCAGAAGCACCTGTGGCGGGCCAACGACCGGGCGCTGCGCTTCCTCACCCTGATGCGCGGCCTGCTCAGCGAGATCACGCCGCTGACGCCGCCGGCACCAGAGGACGTGGTGGCCACCGGCGCGACCACCACCGCCATCGCGGAGGCCCTCGCCAGCGCCGGCATCCCGTGGCGCGGCGCGCACTCCGTGGTCGGCGCGCTGGTCCGCAAGGCGCCGCCCGCGCAGTGGACGGAAGACCTGGTCGCCAAGGCGATCGAGGAAGCCGGATTGGGCGATGCCGACGGCACGGCGGTACGAGCCGCGCTGGACGCGGGGCTGCGGCCGGAACGCGTACTGGACCGGCCCCAGGTCGGTGGCCCGGGCCGCGACGCGGTGCGACGTACGGCTGCCGGAGTGGCCGAGGCGGCGCGGTCGCTGTCCAACGAGTTCGCCGAGCGGCGCCTCGCACTGCAGCAGGCCGAGGACGCGCTGCGTGCCGCAGTGGACGGCCACCTGGCCGGAACCGACAAGTGAGCGCCTCTGTGGACAAGGCGCCCGCGGGCTCCCGGATCACGGTTGTCGGCAACGTCAACCTGGACGTGCTGATGTCCGACGTGGCCGACCTGCCCGAGCCCGGCACTGAACGGATCGTGCCGCCCATCGCCCTGCGTACGGGAGGCTCGGCGGCCAACACCGCCATCACCCTGGCCAGGCTCGGCCGGTCCACCGTGCTGGCCGGTCTGCTCGGCGACGATGACACCGCGCACCTGCTGCGGCGGCAGCTCGACATCCCCGGCCTGCACACTCGCCTGGCCCGGATGCCGGGAACGCACACCGGGGTGACGGTCGCCGTGGAATCGCCTGGGCGGGACCGCGCGTTCCTGTCCTCGCTCGGCGCCATGGCGGACCTCGACGCCGACGCGGTCCCGGAGGATGTGCTGCCCGCGGCGTTCGTGCTGCTGTCCGGGTACTTCCTGCTGCCCGGCATCCAGGGCGCGCCGGCCCGTACGCTGCTCGACCGGGCCAGGGCCGCGGGGGCTCGCACCGCGCTGGACACCGGATGGGATCCGGGTGGGTGGCCGCCGGAGACCCGCGCCGACGTGCTGGCCCTGCTCCGGCACGTGGACGTGTTCCTGCCCAATGACGACGAGATCCGGACACTGACCGGGCACTCGTCGGTCGAGGCGGCGGCGCGGGAGGTCGCGGACACCACGGGAGCCATCGTCGTCGTCAAGTGCGGTGCTCGCGGTGCGCTGCTCGCCAGGCCGGGGCAGCCGGTGACCGCTCACGCGGCGGTGAACGTACAGGTGCGCGACTCGACCGGGGCAGGCGACGCGTTCAACGCGGGGCTGCTGCACCGGCTCGCCGACGGCGCCGAGCCGGAAGCGGCGGTGGAGTACGCGAGCAGCGTCGCCGCCACCGTGATCAGCAAGCCCTCGCACGACCGCACGTTCACTCCGGACGAGGTGCTCCAGGGGGCGACGGCATCGTGACCATGGCCGTGCAGGGCATCCCGATCATCGACTTCCACCTGCACTTCCAGATGGAGAATGACGCGGCCACCCGGGGGCTGGCCGGCGGCCAGTTCCACTGTGCCGACCACGACGAGCTGGCCGAGCGCAGGAGACGCGAACAGGTGGCCGAGCAGTCCCGGCGCTGGCGGCGGGCCTGGGACTTCCCGGACCCGAAGCCGGACGCCGAGCGTGGCTGGGAGTCGGAGGCCGATCTCTGGCTGGCCGAGCTGGACCGCTACCAGATCGCGCACGCGGCCTTCGTCACCGGCTGCGGCGACGAGCGGGTCGGGCAGCTGGTGGCCAGGGCGCCCGAGCGGTTCTCCGGGATGGCCAATCTGACCGATCTGACCGCCCCCGACGCGGCGGAGCGGCTCGAGCACGCGGTCACCGTGCTCGGGCTGCGTGGCCTGAAACTGTTCGCCCCGCTTCTGCCGCACCGGATCGACGACCCGGCCGCAGACCCGGTGTGGCGGGTCGCCGCCCGCCACGACATCCCCGTGCTGATCCACTTCGGACACTGCGGGTCCAGCGGCGGGATCGCGCACAATGCGCACATCGAGCCGGCGTGGCTGGAGCCGGTCGCCAAGCGGCATCCGGGCGTCACGTTCGTGGTGCCGCACTTCGGCGTGCAGCACGTGCAGCAGATGCTGTTCCTCTGCTGGGCCTGCCCGAACGTGTGCGTGGACACGTCCGGATCCAACCAGTGGGTGCGCTGGATGCCCTACCGGCTCACCCTGGAGGACCTGTTCCGCCGCTGCTACGAGACGATCGGTCCCGACCGGATCATCTTCGGCAGCGACTCTTCGTGGTTTCCCCGCGGCTACTGCTACCGCTACCTCGCCGATCAGATGCGGATCTGCCACGAGATGAACATGCCGGAGCCCGACCTCCACCGGATCTTCGGCGGCAACGCGGCCCGTCTGCTCGGTATCTCGTCGGCCCTCGAAGGATCGACCTGAGAGAGCCCGAGCCCGGACCGGCGACATGCCGGCCTGTCGGTGCCGAAAATTGTGTCACCCTATGCGACCTGCGCGTATTCGTGGATCAGTCCGCCAAGCCGATCACGTCGTCTGATCTTGATCGGGTTTTCTGGCGCCTCCGCCGTTGGTTCCTTGGCGTCGGGGGTCGTTGCTCGAGTGTGCGGTGCGGACGGTGTCGGTCGTAGTGATCGATGTATTCGATCAGGACGGTGCGCAAGTGTCGTTCGCCGAGGATGAGGATCTTGTCGGTGGCCTCTCGTCGGCAACTGGAGATCCACCGTTCGGCGATGGCGTTCGCACGTGGAGCCTGTACTGGCGTCTTGATGATGGATATCCCGGCAGCGGTGAACACCGCGTCAAAGGAGGCCGTGAAGTTGGCTCCGCGGTCACGGATCAGGAACTTCAGCTCGTTGGCACGCTGATCCAAGTCCATGAGGAGGTTGCGGGCGGCTTGGGTGACCCACTGCCCGGTCGGTGGGTGGTGACACCGCCCACGTGGACGCGGCGTCGGCCATGTTCGCTGAAGAACAGGACGTACATCCGTTTCAGGAAGATCGTATCGAACAAGTCGCAGGCGATGATCGAGGAGGCCTGCGCTTCAGGAACCGCTGCCAGGATTGGTTCTCGCGGTGCGGCGCGGGGTCGATCCCGGCGTTCTTCAAGACCTGCCACACCGTCGAGGGCGCCAGCTGGCAGCCGAGACCGAGGAGTTCGCCGTGGATACGCCGGTATCCCCAGCCGTCGTCCTCCCTGGCCATCCTCAGGATCAGCGCACGTAGCCCGGCGGACTTTCAATCCGTAGGTTGTGGGTTCGAGTCCCACGCGACCCACCACCTTTGACCTGGGCGAACGCAAAAAATGCCGCGTTCGCCCAGTGCCTTTTCGGGGCGCTATGCACCCGTGGCTGCTCGGCGCCGCCCCGTTCCCTCGACGAAGCCGTCTGCCGCCTTGAGGCCATGCGCCCCGGGCCGATTTCCGTCGGAAGCCTGGGACCCCGATACCCCTGCACTACAGGCAACGGGCGGTGCTCTGACTTCGGGCACCGACTGCGTCTGCGCTTCTGGAATCGACATCGTCGCCTCGACCAACTCCCGATCCACGTCGTCCAGGACGAAGAACCGCTCCAGCTCGGCCCGCGCCTGCGCCCTCACGAACACCGCGTACCGGGCCGCCAGCTCATCGGTCAGGCACTCGACCACCACAACGCCCTCCGAAGATCGACAAACCGACCCCCGAAGGCTCCAGCGCCCAATAGTCCCAGGTCAAAGCACCAAGAGCCCAGCTGATGGCATAGCGCGCGATTCCGCAGAGAGGTTCCTCAACCCCGCAACGGAATCTGGGCAACTGGTGGGCCAGGCAAGGAGCGGGAGAGGAGTTCGTTGGGCGTCAGGGGGTTCCTCGTGGGGGAATCGGGAGGTACAGCAGGCACCACTGGCCGCCAGTCTATTCAACCAGCCCCACCTCGAGGCCATTCTCAGCGATAACCACCACCTCCTGGGCCCTTCTAAACCTGAACCACCTCACCCGGCGTCCCTTCCACAGGCTGACCACAGCTCCCAGATGTGCGCGATGGCGACATCGTCGTGACCTTGTCGCCCGCCATCGTCACATCACCGTCCGATTATCAATCGACACGCCGGGTAGTCACGCATTGGCGCGTCATCCGGACCTGCCAAACACCCAAGGGAGTGAACCGTCATGGGACTTAGTGTTTCAATCACCGCCGGCCCAGATGCGAATCACTGTGCGGTCCGCGTGTCCGGATCGATCCAGCACCCGATCACGAAAGGCGAACAAGTATCACTCAAGGCCACCGAAAGTGACATTCAGCGCATTATCGAAAGCAAGGGATACCGCAAGCCGGATAGCGTATGGGTCCGTGATCCCTGCGGGAAATACGGGGACCGCTTCAAGAACGGATCCAAGAATCCCCTCAGGGTCGACCTGGAAGCGAGAAGCGGCTCGATCATCGGCCTGGAATCCACTCCAGTGATCGTCAAGACGCAGACATTCAAGAACCACAGCAGTGTCGCAGGCGATTTCAACGTCTCGATCCACGACTCGGTGTCGAACACGGTGGAGAACAGCTGGAGTGAATCCAACTCCCTGAGCTTCAACCAGTCGATCAGCTACGACGTGAGCTTCCTGGGAACCGGCGGCGGCGGCGAGACATCCTTCGGCTATTCGCACGAGTGGGGATCAAGTCACAGCAACAGCAAAACAGTTGAGGTAGGTTCCGAGAGCGGTGTCAGCGTTCGACTTGAGCCAGGGCAGGAAGTGGTCGCCGAACTGAGCGCCAGCAGGGGAAAGCTCAAGATCGCGGTGGACTATGTAGCAACCGTCTTGGGAACGGTCTTGGCCTACAACGGCAAGGACGATTCTCTATATTGGTACTGGTCATCAAGATACACTTACAAGGGAATCAGGGAGATCATCGAGATCGACTACTACAGCAACGGCGAGATAGTCCTCCGCGATCCGACCACGCGGAAGGTTCTCAAATCGCGCCCGTTCCAGATCACTCCTGTCGATACTGGAAAAAAGAGCACGAAGAAACCAACGAAGGGAACCACGAACCAGGACAGCGGCAGCACCCGGCACGCGGCGGACATCTTCAAAAGCACAAGTACGAACAAGGTCGACTGGGGCACTTCCCTGAAAGCGCAGGAGGCGATGAAGGCCCGCCTTCAAGATAATCTTCCAAACGATGCAAGCCAGAAGAGGGTACAGCAAGCCCTTACCGCCGCCTACGACGGCAAGGGCAAGGACAGCGGAAAGTGCATCGTCGACGGCACGGAGCGCCAAATCCTCCACGCCAGCAGTGGAAACAACGAAATTGGAAGCCTCACAATCTTCCATTATTTCATCAACAAGGGCGCCACTGACGGCAAGGAGCAGATGCGGATCATCGCGGTAGGCGAACATCACACCAGCGATACCTACAAGATCGACAAGAACCTCGGGCAGCCGCAGCCTCCGTTCCAAAAGAACAAGGTCGTGACGGTCGACGGATCTGCCACCTAACTCCGCAGCAGTGCCTCCAAGTGGCCGCCGTCGCGCACCCATGCCTCGGCCCCGCGGTCGGTGATCGGCAGTTCTGCCAGCAGCCACGAGAACACGCTGCGGTGGTAGGCCGCTGCGGCAATGTCCCTCGTCTCGGCGCCGTCGCGGTCGCGGGGACCGCGCGGATAGCGCCAGACGATCTCCCCGGCCGCGCTGCGGAGGGCGAGCGCGGATCCGTGGCTGGCCAGCCGCTGCGGATCGGGAACCGGGCCAGTCAAGGCCGCTTCATCCTGCACAACCAGCACGGTGGTCCAGCCGTGCAGGTGCGCGCAGGCGACACAACGGCGGTGGGCCAGCGCCTGACCCACCGCCGGGTCAGGATGCGGTGCCACCTCGACCGGCATGACTCGGTATCCGCCGGCGTAGGAGCGGGAACTATCGCCTCCCTGGCGCGCTGACGCCCCCACGTCTCCAACCTGATGGCTGTCGGTAATGACCGGACACACGACCCCGTCGAACATGGCCAGAGGATGGGCCTTTTCCTCGGCGAGGGCCTCGCGCACTGCTTGGGTACGCTGCGCACCAATCTCGGCCTGGTAGTGAGCCAGCAGCAGCCCCTCATCAAGTTCCAACTCCTGGTGTGCCAGCAGGTTGTTGCGCAGGTGGTCCTCCCAGGTAATCGGATAGGGAACCTCGTAGGGGCGTTCGAACCGGTGCACCCACCGCATCGCCGGCAGGCACACCGTCCGTCCGCCCGCCCGGCGAACCTTCTCGTGCAGGTACCCCTCCTCACCACCGAACCCCCTGAAGTGCGGGTTGATCCCCACCCACGCATCCCGCCGGCAGGCGAATGCCCCCAACCCCTGCATCGGGATCTCGAAGGCAGACCCCTTCGGGTTCAGCCCACGCTGGTCCACCTCCCACCGTCCGTACATGCCAGCGGACCATGCGGGGGCGAAATGGGTGGCCATGACCTGCACGCCATCGTCCTGCAACACCGGCCCCTGGACCAGGTCCCGAGCCGCTTCAGGGCGTGCCAAGTAACTCAGAGCCGCCTCAAGCGCCCCGTCGGCCAACAGCACATGGCTGTCCAGGACGACCACGACCTCGCCCACCGCCAGCCGGAACAGCACATCGCGCACCGCAGTCGAACGCACCGAGGTGACCGGCACATATCGATAGTTCGGAATCTCGGCGTCCAGGCGCTTCAACGCCTGCGCCACAGGCCCCACGGGATGGTTGTCCACAAGCAGGATTTCAGCTGCCCGCATCGGCCCAGGATGGTGGAGCAGCAGCGAGGCAATAGTGAACCAGGCCCCATCAAAGTCATCGTAGGTGCAGATCCCCACTGTCAGATCCCGACGCGTGAACCGCTCCGGAGTCGGATCGGGGGGTGACTCGCTCGCACCAGGCGAAGCCAGCAAAAGCCCGAGGTCTTCGTACACCAATCGCATACCCAAGCCGTCCCCCGCCTTCCTCGCCAGGCCGCCTCAAGGGCAGCGCACCAACCGATGACTACCCTCTGCGACTTCCGAAGAAGTGGCAGGCGGCGCCACAGCCCGGTCCCGCTCCAGGAACAAATACGTGGAGACCCAGCGGCGTTGACGACCGCCGGGCCCGCTCCGCTCTGCCTGCCGGGAGTCCGTACACCGGCAGCCGTCGGTGCCTGGGCGAGGCGGGGGCGAGCCCTTGGCCCCGGGCCGCCTGTGGCACCTAATCCGCATTTGGTGTCACACAGGCATCCGGCGTGCCATGCTCGGTCTGAGCCCGCTCCTCGGTCGGCTCGACTATCGGCCACCTCCGTTCATCGCCTGGCGCGTTAAGCCAGGTCAGAAAGGGCTTCGGAGCATCGCTCCGGGGCCCTTTTTCGTTCCCCGCAGTACCCAGGAAGCCAATCGGGGAGCCACCCGCACCGGACCTACGCGGACTCGCCGCGACCGAACACGGAGTTGATGGCCTCCGCGCCCTTGGTGATCACCGGCTTGAGCTGGTGCCGGTAGACCTCTTCGGTGACCGCCGTGGACGCGTGCCCACAGAGGTCGGCGATGTTCTCGAGCGGGACCCCGCTGTCACTCGTGATCGAAACGAACGAGTGCCGGAGCTCGCGAGGCGTCCACCTCACCGACACCCGCCTTCCTGGTGATGAGGCGGAACGCGCGCCGCACGCTCGCCGCGTCCAGCGCCGTCCCAGTCGGCGAGTAGAACACGAGGTCATTGCCCCTGCCACAACTCCCCCGCCTTCAGCTTCTGCGCGCCCTGGCGAGCATGGTGCGCCTTGAGCGCCTCGGCGGCCTGCGTCGGAAGCTCCAGGGTGCGGCGGGACTTCTCCGTCTTGGTGTCGCCGTGCTTGCGAACGGAGCGCCAGACGTAGAGCGCGAACCGCTTGTGCCCGAACCCGGCTTCAGAGACCAAACGCCATGCCTTGCGCTTCGCATCCCACGCAACGACATGCTCCCAGCGGAGGGCACGCGCCTCCTCGGTGCGGACGCCGGTCATCAGACGATGACGGCGTAGCCGCAGGACGCTCCGTGGGGGCGGGAGATCGAGTTGCGCGACCCCGACGGCAACCGGCTTCGGATCGGCACGTCCCTGGGATGACACTCGCCTGCGGCGTGCCGTAAGCAGATTGTGCTGGTGGCTGAGCGAGCGAAGAGTACCGAGGCCGGCCTGTGCCCCTTCATGCTTCACCGGAACCCCGCCCCAGGGCGCTGACGCTCTTCTCAGGGACAGCTTCTGGGGCGGTTGCCGATGTGCGTTGCTTGTGGGCGCCGCAGGCGGGCCCCTCAAGCGGTTCAGGCCAGGGCGTACCCGAGGCGGCCCTCGACGAGGAGCTTGCCGGAGGTGGGACGGCGCTCGCAGTCCGAGCGGGCGGACAGGAAGTGCTCCGCATGGGAGCCGGTCGGGATGGAGCAGCGGTAGATCGGCTTGACCTTCACACCCTTGGGCGGCTTGAGGTACACATAGCCGATACGGCCCAGGTAGACGCTCTTGGGGCTTTCACAGTCCGAACGCGCGGACACGAACTGGTCCAGTAGGACGTAGCCGTTGAGGCAGCTGTAGAGCGCCCTGGTTCCGCTGGCGGGCTGCGCCAGGATGCGGAACGTTCCCTCCTTGCGGTAGAGCGGGCCGGGCGCGGCGGCGGTGGTCACCCAGTGCTTGCGCTGCGCGCCACCGAAGTAGCGCACCAGCGTGAGCGTCTTGGGCGCGGCGGCGGTCGCGGCGACCGGAGCCGCCTCGGTCGCGTGGTCCCCCGATCCGGTGAGCGCCACCGCGCCACCGGTGACCGCGAACGCCGCGCACGCCACCCCAGCCACGACGAACTTCATTTTCATCTAGCAACCCCCAAGGCTGATCGAAGTAGTGAGGACGCCAGATAGTTCCATAAGTGAGGACGCGCAACGCTTCTTGGGGGCACTACTCGCACGCGCTGCACAGGCAACCGCACGCTATGTACAGCACCAGCACCTGGCCGCCGGGTGTCACCGCGGGGGCGGCGTGTCTGAGTGGATTGCTGGGCTTGGTCCGAGCGGCGGTCGGGCAGCGGCCGCCGGGCAGGGTGGCGGCGTCGAGCTGCTGCCTGGCCCTGGGCGGCGCTCTGCTCGCCCACGCCGCCGAGGGCCGGTCCCCCGCATGGGCGTCGGTGGTGGCCGCGGGTCTGGTGACGGCGCCGACGTGCGCGGTGGCCATGGTGCGCGCCAATCGTCGTGACGTCGACCTCTGACCGAGCCAACCGGCCCCGGTAGACTTGAGTCGCCTTGGCGGCCTTCTCCGCATCGAGCGTGAGAGTCATGCCCCTGTCACTGATCTTGATGCATGTGGGATCGCGTTCCTTCCCTGCTGGGCGGAACGCGGGAGCCAAACGGGGAGCCGCCCGCACAGACTCACGCGAACCCACGCCAACCGAACACGGAGTCGATGACCTCTGCACCCTCGGCGGTCAGCAGCTTGCATCGGTGCCAGCGCCCCCCTTCGGCAACCGGCGCGGACGAGTAGTGCGACAAGACTTCGTCTTGGTGTCGTCGCGCCCGCGAACAGCGCGCCGCACGAACAGCGCGATACGCCAGACCCGCTACCGACAGACCAGCTGGGCGGTGCTGCGTACGCGATGAGAGCCCATCAATATGACGGTCCGAGATTGTTGTATCACTAGCCGTGTTCGAAAGGTCTCCGTGGGCTGAGACGTCCCGAAGTCGTCCCAGTCCCGGACAGGTGCATGCCGAACGAACGCCTACGCGCCGCTCCTCGTCAGAAGCGGATCACGATCGCCGCGCTCACCGAAGACGGCGTCGATCCAAAGACGGTCGAACGTTGGGTCGCCCGGGACCGCCAGCCCTACCAGCGCACCGGTCCAGCCATGACTTCCCGCCTCGGTACCGACGAGACGGCCTACTCCCCCGACGACAAGCTCAACCCGCACGTGTACGGCGTCCCGGCGAATCATGCGCCGCTCTGGCACATGCGTAGGATCCCGGACGGCGAGATCGTCAGCACCTACCGCGAAAGCTTCGAACACGTCTGGGAAGACGCGGAGCCCCTGGCGCCGAGAGCATGAGCATGGGACGCAGGATCGACTACTACGACGACCCGAACGCCCCCAAGGCCAACAGCCTCGTCCCGTCCGTCAACGTCGTCGTCACCAACGAGGGCGGCGAGATCCTCATGATCCGCCGCGCCGACAACGACAACTGGGCCCTCCCCGGCGGAGCCATCGACCTCGGCGAATCCATCGCCCAAGCCGGCGTCCGCGAGACCAAGGAAGAAACCGGGATCGACTGCGAGATCACCGGACTCGTCGGCCTCTACTCCGACCCCAAACACCTCATCCACTACACCAGCAACGACGAGGTCCGACAGGAATTCTCCATCCTGCTCACCGCCCGCCCGGTCGGCGGCACACCCCGCCCCAGTGACGAATCACGCGAAGTCGTTTGGGTTCCCGCTCGGGCGGCGGCAGATCGCACGATGGACCGCTCAATGCGCCTGCGCATCGGCCACTACCTCACACGCCCGGCAAGCCCGATCATCGCTTGAGCCGCTCAGCTCATCCGTCGCCATCGGTCTCAGCTTGTCGGTTTCTTCCGCTCTGTGCGTTCGGCACATGGGTGGTTGTTCGCGGCCTATTGGATGTCGCCGCATCCGTTGCCGCCTTAAGGTTTCAGCCATGTACGGGCGAGGCAGGCGAGACCGGCTTCCGGGACGGCGGGCACGGAAGCAACTCGATGTTGCAGACCTGACCGTCGTCGATGGGGCTGATGTCGCCTTGGCTGGCTTCTTCTCCGCCCGGCAGAAGGACCACCTGGTCCAGATGGATGCCGCCGCTGAGGTGATCGCTGATCTCGGGGGGCGAGTGGTGGAGCGGTTCGTGCAGCGTCGTGGAGTCTCTGCTGGGGGCGTGAGGGCGATGACGCGGCCCTACTCGTCTCGAACGCTGGTGAGTTCTGGGAAGGTCCGTGAGATAGCCGCTGCCTGCCAGGAACACGGAGTGGACGTGGTGGTCTTCGTCAATGCTCTGACTCACCATCAGCAGCGGGCGCTGTCAACCGCCCTCGGACGGCCGACAGTCAGCCTTGCCACACATGGCGAGTAGCGGAGAGTTCAAGGAACATCCTCCGCGCGCCGTCCACCAGAACACGCATCCGCTCGACGCAGCCTCAGGCCGAGCAGCACCGCCCGCTCCACCGACACCCGATACACAGCGTCGATCAAGCTCGATGATGCCCTGTGATGACGAGTTGCGCATTACGGGCGCGTGCCGTGGCGGTGGTTCGGTCGGTGGGAGCTTTGGTGCGGACACGGCATTGGACATCCATTCCTCCTCAAGTCAGCAATGCCACAGACGGCGCCGATCCAGGACCGGCTTCCAGCGTCCGGGGGGGGCGGTCGCTGTGACAGCCCGGGCGCCACCGCGTTCAGAGCAGGTCAGCCTCATCCGGGTGTCCGGCAGTATGGTCGTGATCATGAGCGGTGTTCAGGTCAGTCGCATCAGCCTCGGTTCCAGCCCTGGACCGGACAAGAACTACTCCTTTGGAATGGCCGGTGCAGCGGCTGGTGCGGTCTTCGTGGTACCCGGCGCGATATGGCTGTTCAGGGGATCATCCAATGGGTTACTGCTACTGGCCCTCGGAGCGATGATCGGCGGTTTCAATCTGGTGATCGGCGTCCGGGGCTTGAGGAGCCGCGCGGCGGCCGCGTCTCCGGCGGCACTGGACTCCGAGGGGTTCGACCTCGGCCTGGACGGCCAGACTCTGCGCGTCCCCTGGCAGCAGGTGGACGAGGTCCTCATCATCCGCCAGAAGGCCGGCAGCCAAGCTCGGGACGCCGTCGTGATGACATCCCTGGTGGCGGTGCTCGACGCCGATTCGCCCCTCTGGTCCGAGCCGCTGGTCGAGCGCTTCGCCCGGGTCACCGGCTTGAGCGACTGCGTCTGGCTCGGTGAGATCACCACCGCGACCCGGAGCATGGACGTGGTGCTCACCGCCGTCCGGGAATGGGTTGGAGAGCGGTTCGACGGCAACATCCGGGAGCACAGCGGCTGGTAATCACCTCTACTGGGCTCGCACTCCAAACCGCGTCGGGCACATCGGCGCGAACCGCAGCCAAGCCGTGCCCATCTCCGGGATGTGGATCGATCGGCGGACGGTCAGGGGCGGAGAGCCTGATCAAGTTCGCCTTGGTCGTCCGTCCAGGTGAAGCGCCAGCCGGTGCCACAGGTCCCCGTCGTCGGCGCTCCTAGAAGGGGCGCCGACGGCGACGGGACGCTGACGGATGGCCAGATCTGAAGGCACGCAGGTTGACCGCAGAGCACCTCTTGACGGGTTCAGCGGGCAATGGCGCGGCTGCGGCGTTGGACGGGCCCGTGCACCGTGGGCGTCGTGTAGGCGGGCGTGAAGACCTCGAGAGCCGGAAGCGACATGTAGGCCTCTGGTCAGGTTTGGGTTGGGTAGGGCGGGTGGCTCCGATGCCCCCACGAGCAGAGGAGAGCCCCATGGCCACCAGCACGAAGACCGTGAAGCCGGAGCAGGTCCAGGCGCTTCAGGCGCGGATCGCTGCGTTCACCGCGGCCGACGCGACCGGGACCGCCCCCACCACCTACCACCGGTAGGTGGGGAGCGAGCAAAGAAAAGACGGGGTGCCCGTAGCCGGGGGGCGCGGGAACCCCGCCCACTGTCCCGTCACGAAGACCGAGGGAACACGACGATGCCGGCACCCATATCCACGCCCGCCGCCCTGGAGCTGACCTTCCTGGGACATCAGACCTGGCTCATCTCCGACGGCACCACCTCGGTGCTGCTGGACCCGATCGTGGAGCAGTCCTTCGGCGCTGGCAACCTGGAGTTCCGGGTCTGGCCGCCCCGCACCGTGGACGTCGCCGCGATGCCCGCGCCCGCAGCGCTGGTCCTTAGCCACGAGCACCTGGACCACCTGCACATCCCCTCGCTGAACCGGCTCGATCGTGCCGCGCCGCTCTACACGGGCGCGACCGTTCCGGTCGCCGTCGCGGCCGCTGTCGGCGAGCTCGGGTTCACCGTGGAGCGCCGCGACCACACCACCCCGATCCGAGTCGGGAACCTGGAGATCACCCTGTTCCCAGCCAGCGGCAAGACGGCGTTCTGGGGGTCCCGCGTCGTCGCTCCCGTCGTCACCCTCGCCGGCACCGATCTGGAGGTGCTGATCGGCGTGGACGCCGACATTTCCGACCTCTACCTGGAGGAGCTGCGCGGCGCGCAGCGCCCGGCCCCGCGCATGGCGGTGGTGTCCAACAACGCTCAGACCGTGCCGTTCGGCGCTCTGGGTGCCGACTGCAACCTGTTGCCGGGTCTGGACGGGCCTCGCAACCGGACCACGGGCCTGGAGATCCTGCACGGGCTGCTGACCGACTACCTCAGGCCGGTCGGGCCCGTCCCCGACGTCGCGCTGTGCGGCAACGGATTCACCGCCCCCCGCAGCCCGCACGGTCCATTCCTGTACGCCGACCATCGTGCGCTCGCCGCCCAGGCCAACGCCCTCCAGCACCTGTTCACCGTCCATGGCCCCTGGCCCGGCGACAAGCTGACCGTTCCCGTCGACGGCCCGGTGACCTGCACCCAAGTCCCCTGGATCACCGTCGACGAAGCTGCCGAGCAGGCCGCGCTCGCCGAACTCGACGCCTTCCTCGCCGAGCCCCGGCAGGTCGAGCCGACGCCCATCACCGCGCCGCTGCCCTGCGGCCGGTGGAGCAACGCGCAGGACCTGGTCGCCGCCGAGCTCCCGCGCCTGGCCCGCGACCTGATCGCGACCCGAACGGGCGCGCTGGCCACCAAGATCCACGACTATCTGTCCGGGCCGTTGAACGGTCACCGCCTGGCCCTCAGGCTGCTGAGCCCGCCGGGCCGTCCCGGCGACGTCGCCTGCTACGCCTGGGACATCACCGGCCCCGCCCTAGTCGAAGTCCCCGACGCCGGACGTGACGACGCGATGGCGACGTACCCGTTCGGTGTGGAGATCCATTTCCAGGACTTCGTCGCGCTCCTCGATGGACGCGCGCAGATCTGGGACATCATCGGCGGCTCCTACCAGGGCTGGTTCATCGGTGACGCGCTCGACTCCCCCGTGTACGCGTTGATGGACGTCTACGGCGAGCACCGCCGCCCCGCCCTGGCTGAACGCTGCTACCGGTTCAGCCTCGACAACCTCACCAGCACTCCCAAGGTCGAATCAGCGCAGGCCGCGCGGTGAACCGGCCACCCGCCGGGCCGCTGGACGGCGCAGCCCGAACCCGGCCCGCCGGGTGGCTCCCCCACCCCCTGACCACCGACCCCGCCGCCGCGACCGAGCAGGCCCACGACCTGCTGACCCGGCACCACCCCACCGCGGCCGTCGGTCCGCTGCGGTGCCTCACCGCCCGATACCGGTCGGCGACCTTCGCCGTCGGGGCACCACCCGCCCTGATCCTCAAGCGGCACGCCGACTTCACGGCCTACCTCGGCGAGGTCCTCGCCTACCAGCTCCTCGACGGCCAGGCACTCGTCCCGGAGCTGCGCGAGGCCAACGACGACACCCTCACCCTGCTCACCGAGTACCTCCCGCACACAGTCGCGCTCACCCATGCTTGTGAGTGGGACGAACTCATCGGCGTCGTCGCCGGAATCCACACGACCTCGGCCTACTGGGACCGGGCGACCAGCGATGCGGCCTCCGGCTGGACGGTGCGGGCTCTGCTTGAGGCCCCGGTCCCGGACTGGATCACGCATCCCGGTCAGTGGCAGCGCGCCCTGGAGGTGGTCGCCGGCGCGCACGGCGATCAGCACGTCCCGCTCGGGTGCCTCGACCTCAAGAGTGACCACGCCCGCCGCGACACGACAGGCCGTCTGAAGATCCTGGACGTCGAGACGCTCCGCCCCGACCTCACCGGCCTGTGGGACCTGATCACCCCTCGCCCACCTCGCCAACACCCACGCCGCCAGCCCCCTGCCGCGCACCGTGCGTCGCATCTACTTCGAGCACACCAACCAGCGCGGAGCCCGATGGACCGACACCGCGCTCGCCGCCGCGCTCCGGGCGTGCGCGGCCGCGGCCGGTCTGCGCTCCCTGCACGGCGCAGCCGACTGAGACACCGACGGAACCTCGCAGCTTGACGGCCTCGGCACGGCGCGGCTGCTACCGTCGGGCGCTCCCGCGAGAAAGGGTCCCCGACGGTGTTCGAGCGCGTCAGCACGGTCATGACGTTCGCCGATGACCCTGAGGCGTGCGCCCGCTGGTGGGGCAACGCCCTCGGCGTCGATGTCCACACCGACGTCGCCGACGACGGCCAGCTCTACGCCTGGATCGGCGTCGCGGACAGCGTGGAAATGGGGTGGCATGAAGCTGACGACGCATGGAACCCCCGCGGCGGCAGCCCCGTCGCGTACTGGGCCGTGCCCGACCTCGACACCGCCCGCAAACACCTCCTCGCCGCCGGAGCCGAACACTGGCGCGGCCCCCTCCAGGTCGACCCCGGACGACGCATCTGCCAACTTAAGGACCCGTTCGGCACGATCATCGGACTTGAAGGCCCCTGAACCGCCCCCGGCCCGATGGCGCCCTCGCCGTGGGGCGACTCGTACTGGTCATTCAAATCGCTCAGCGCAGCTTTCCTTGTCGTCGCTCTCAGGTCAACAGTTCCCCTCCATCTCCAGCGGACGCCCCTTGTTATAGGTCGCGATCGTGTTCTGCAGGTCGACTCCTTGGGCTTCGTCCAGCGGGCCGAGCACACACACCGGTATCCAGGCGTCCTTGTCGGGGGGACGGGGGCCGCGGCAGACGTCCGGAAAGTCTGCGTTGATGGGCCATCCGGCCGGGCGGTGCAGGACCGTGGACGCCCCCGGCTTCGGCTTTGAGATCTGCACGTGGAGTGCGAGAAGGAAGTGCTCGCAGGCGGCCTTGTCAGCGTCGCGGAGGGCGATCCCTACGATCGCGTCCCACCGGATTTGCTGGGTACCCGAAGAGTCGATGGTGGTGATGCCTTCATCGTCGATGCGCAGGGTTCTGTCGAACAGGCTCCTCCGGAGTGTCCAGCGTGACCGCCAGCCTTCGGAGAGGTCACACGCACCCAAAGCCACCAAAGCGGCCACCCCGAGCATGAAAGCCTCAGCCCACCTGTGGTTTTCCCGGCCGGGTATGAAGAAGGCGGCAACGAAGAGGAGGAAGGCGAGCCCGCCCACGAAGGCAACATTCAAGAGGGATTCGTCGTACTTGGTGAACTCCCGCGGATCCTCGTCGCCGGTCCAAGACTTTTCAAAGAGCTTCGACGCCTCCTCTGTCTTCCCTCCGAGGGGGGCGGGTGGGAAACCGGGCTTTCCGGGGGTGGCGCCCTCGGTGGGCGAGGCTACTGTGGGGGCGATCCCCGGGTTGTCGTCGTTGCTACCTCCGTCATTTTCACCGGGGCCGTGGCCGTTGGTAGTAATGCTGTGCACCGCCACCCCCAACGAGATCAGCGCCACGAACACCCCGATTACGCTGGCCCACTTGTCGGCCTTGTCCAGCCCCACCGAGACCAGATACGCCGCCAACCCCACCAGCCCGGCCAGCGCGATCCCCCCGCCGATCCAAACCCGGCCACGACCTGTCATACCGGCCACCCTCGACCCACCACCCTCGCTCACCGAAGAGAACGCTCACAACTCGTGACGTGATCCCTCCGGTGCAGTTCACCGCTCGCACTGGCGGCCCCGGCGGCGCATAGTTCGCAGGGGTCGGAGATGTGGTTGTACAGCGCGCCAACCGAGACGTCCAGCAACTCGGCGATGCCGCTGCTCGAGTTGTCCGGGTTGGGCAGGTCCAGGGCCCAGCGCAGCAGGTCCCTCTTTGACGATGGCGGGGCGTCCGCCGCGTGAGCTGAGGCCGGGGTGTTCGTGGTGGGAGGCTCTGAGGAGCAGGACCGCGCGTCGGGTGGGTCTCGGCGTGATGACGTGCGAGCTCCAACGGAAGGCACTCGGTCCCCCACTGTGAGCCTAGTCCGCATTATGTGTCACACAGCGGTCCAGCATGCGATGCCCGATTCGCATCCGTCCAGCTCACCGCTGCGGTCTAGTCTGTGTTGCCCGACGGCGGCTCGCGTGGATTATGCGTCACATCGTCGCGAAAGAGTCTGCGCATGCCCGTCCACTGCCCCACGACGTTCGAGGCAGCTCGCCCACACGAGCACCATGGTGGCTGTCCCGCGACCACTACGTCCGATCTGCCCCGAGGGCCTGGCCCCACCGTCCTCGCCGCCTCCGCCGGGTCCGACCGTGGTCCACTGCTTGTCGTCTGCCGTTGTGGCGGCCACGGCGCTGTCCATGACAGGACGAGTTCAGCACAGGCGGTGTCGAGCGGCCCCTGCTGGAGCCACACGTTTGTGGACTGGTTGATCCCCACCGCTGGTTCACAGTGTCCGGCTGGAACGGTGGGCTGGCAGCACTGTGTGGTGGCGAAGTTCAACAAGCCTGGGGTGGCACGGCAACGAAGGCTGGGCCGTGGGTCGGCGGCAACACGAAGTCGTATGTGAGCGCCAACTACGGCTGGACCGTCGTCGCCCACCACATCGAGCAGGAACCGGGCTACTAGGACGGCCCTCGCGGAAGCCCCCACAGGCGTTGGGCCTCCGCACCTAGCCGACTCGCGAGGATGCCCCCGGTCAGCGCAGGCGTTCTGTGGATGACGCGTGGGCGGGTGGACTGGGGCGGTAGGGAGGTACGGCCGCGTTTGTGCCGGAACCGGGTGTCGGGCGCGCCCGTGATCGGTTTGAATGCCGGGCATGACGGTGGCGGATGCGTGGTACAGCTCGGGCACGTTCTGGACGGCGGCGGGAGTGTTCGTCGCGCTGGCCATCGGGGTCGGGACGATCGTCGTCACCTTCCTGACGCGGTTCGCGCGGCAGCGGCTGGAGTACCGGCTACGCACGGCGGCGCCGCTGCTGACGGCGCCCGACGGCGTGCGCGACGACCTGGAGTTGCGGCACCGCGGGGTGCGGCTGGAGAGGCCCTATCTAGCCGAGGTGGTCCTCACCGGGCGCGGCCGCCGGGACGTGCCGCAGGCTGCGTTCGACGGCGGCGATCCGATCCGCCTAGTGAGCTGGTTTTGGAGTTCTGGTGTCGCCACGTGTGTCGGGTTCTGTTTCAGATCTTGGTTTGGGGGGTGACGTCGGGGGCGGTGGCGGGTTGTGCTGGTGGTTGTGGCCGACAATCGGCTGGTGCCGCTGGTGTTGTCGCAGGACGAGCGGTTGGTGTTGGAGGGCTGGGCGAAGCGGCGTTCGACCGCTCAGGGCCTGGCGATGCGGGCGCGGATCGTGCTGGAGTGCGCTGAGGGCCGGAGCAACCTGGCGGTCGCGGCCAGGTTGGGAGTGGCCAGGAACACCGTGTCCCGGTGGAGGGCACGATTCCTGGCCCACCGACTGGACGGTTTGAGTGACGAGCCCCGGCCGGGGGTTCCTCGCTCCATCACCGACGCGCAGGTGGAGGAGGTCGTAGTCCGGACGTTGGAGGAGACGCCCGAGGGCGCCACTCACTGGTTCAAGCGGGAACTGGCCAGGCAGGTGGGGATCTCACCGTCCAGCGTGCAGCGGATCTGGAAGGTGTTCGGGCTGCAGCCCTGGCGCACCGAGGACTTCAAGATCTCCCCGGACCCGTTGCTGATCGACAAGATCCGGGACGTAGTCGGGCTCTACCTGGCTCCGCCGGCGAACGCGGTGGTGTTCTCGGTGGATGAGAAACCCCAGATCCAGGCCCTGGAACGGACCGCGCCGGTGCTCCCCATGCTGCCCGGCATCCCCGAACGCCGCAGCCACGACTACCGGCGCAACGGCACGATCGACCTGTTCGCCGCCCTCAACACCGCAACCGGCCAAGTCATCGGGAAACTGTCCACCCGGCATCGCGCGGTCGACTTCCGTGACTTCCTGGACCAGATCGACCAGCACACCGACCCCGCCCTGACCGTTCACGTGATCTGCGACAACCTCTCCGCGCACAAGGCCCCGGTCATCCAGCACCGGCTGCTGGCCCACCCCCGGTTCACCCTGCACTTCACCCCCACCTACTCCTCCTGGATCAACCAGGTCGAACGCTGGTTCGCCGAACTCCAACGCCGATGCCTCCAACGCGGCGTCTTCTGCTCCCTGGCCGAACTGACCACCGCACTCGAAACCTGGATCAAAACCTGGAACACCCACGCTCGGCCCTTCACCTGGACCGCCACCGCCGACCAGATCACCGACCGCATCTGCCGCTACTGCTCAAGAATCTCCGGACCAGCTCACTAGCTAGAACTGCAGCTCACGGCGTGATCTAACCGCAAATGAGCTGTCCAGAACGTTCGGGGCGCATCACAACGGCGCGGACCCGCGGCCGCCCGGATCACGGTGCACGACCGCCACCCCGATGCCCAGGCCGGCGCCGTGAGCGACAACGGCCTTCTTGAGGTCGGCGTCCACCCACGCCATGGACACATCAGGTTGTCGATGGCGACCTTGTCCAGCAACGCCACCGCCGATGAGGCTTTGTTGATCGATCGGTGTGCTCATCGCGTAGTTGACGACGCCGTAGACGTAGCCTCCGAGTGCTGCGCAGCCGACGGCTGTTACGCCTGCGGTGGCAGCACTCGCGCCCACGCATGCGGCGCCCACGGCAATGCTGGCAGCTGTTGCGACGATGGTGGCTTTGTGCTTGTCGACCCAGTTGCTGGCCTTGTTGAACTTGCAGGTCCGTCCGCAGGGTTTCTTAGCGGGTGGGCTGTAGTCGCCTCCGCAGCCGACCACGCATCCGCTGGGAGGCGGCGGTGGGGGTAGGGGGTTACTGGAGCCGTGGGGGGTGAAGGTGTTGCGGTGTTGTTGGCCAAGGTCGTAGCGGTCCTGGTTCCCGGTGTTGCCTGCGGTTGGGCCGCTTCCATCTGCGATGCGGTTGAGACCGGTGGGGTCGGAGCCGTCGATGGGGTTGTTGCCTGCGTAGACGTAGCCGTTGGCGGTGAAGGGGTCGCCGCCGCCGGTGATGGGGTCGGCGCTGACAAAGCGTCCGGTGGCGGGGTCGTAGTCGCGGGCGCCCAGGTGGGTCAGGCCGGTTGCGGCGTCCTTGTTGCCGCCTACGAAGCCGCGGTCCATCGATGATGGCCAGGCAGTGAAGGAGCTGGTGCGTTCGGTGCCGAAGGGCGCGAACCGGCGGAGGCTCCAGTTGTTCTGGTCGACGGCGTTGACGGTGGTGTCGGCGGTGCCTTGGTAGTCGGGGGTGAGGAACTGGATGGTGGAGCTGGAGGTGCCGGTGCGGTAGGCGACGTTCTGGCCAGCGTGGCTGTAGTAGCGGACTGCGCTGGTGACACCGCTGGCCGAGACCTTCAGTTCCTGGTTGGCGAGGTAGAGGGTCTTGCCGGTTGCGTCCTTGCGGATGAGGCGGTTGCCGGCGGCATCGTAGATGTAGCTGGCGAGTTCCTTGCCGGCATCATCGGTGGTCTTGGACAGGTTGCCCTCGGCGTCCCAGACGAGCTTCTGGCCTGGGCGGGTGAGGGTGTTGCCGGCCTCGTCGTAGGTGTAGAGGTCGGTGCGGTTGGTGCTGCCCTGCGTCTCGGTGAGCGACTTCAGGGCATGCGGGCTGTTGGTACCGCTGCCGCCGAGCGCGGCCGGGTAGTTGTAAGTGCGGGTCTTGTCGGCGGCCGGGCCGCCGGTGAAGGCGTGCTGGACTTCCTTGGTGCGGTTACCGACCTTGTCGCCGTAGTTGCCAGCGGCGTCGTACTGGTAGCTGGTCCAGTACGGTGCCGGGCCGCCGATGGTGGTGGCGGTCGGGGCGGCGTTGCAGTCGGTGCCGGTGGTCGACCACGCATCGGTCAGTCGTTGGGCGTAGTCGTAGGTGAAGCATTGGCGGTCCGCCGCCTTGTCGACGGCGTTGGTCAGGATGGACCTGATCGACCCGGAGTCGGTGTAGTCGTACTTGGTCTCGACGTCGAACGCTGCCGTTGAGCTTTGGCGCTTGACGGTGGTGCGCGTCAGGTTTCCTGTGGCCTTGTCCCGGTCGAAGGTCTGCCAGAGGAACTTGTCCGATACCGACGCCATGGCCAGTTGGGTGATGTCGCCAGCACCGTCGTAGACGGTGTCGGCGACATAGGTGGTCAGGCCGTGCGTCCATTCGGGCAGACCCTCGGGGGTGTACTCGGTGGCGACGTCTTCGTCAGGTAGCCCGGTGGTGCCGCCGACCGCCGGATAGGACGTGACTGCGGGTGACCCGTTGAACCGGTAGGTCTGCTTGGTCGTGTAGGTCCCCGCCAAGGCCCCCTGGGAGGCGGGGATCGTGATGGTGGATCCCGTGGCTTTGTACAACCCGTCATAGCCGGTGACGGCGGTGACGTAGGCGTCGGTGCCGACGTATCGGGTCGCGGTGGCAGGGAGGCCCTTGGCGTAGGGGACGGTGTCGTAGGTCCTAGAGGTCAGGAGCGTGGTGCCGTTCTTGACGTCCAAGGGCCGGCCGAGCTTGTCGTAGCCGTAGGTCAGCGTGGTGCCGCGTGCGTCCTTGGTCGTGGCGACCTGGTCGAGCGGGTCGTATGTGACGCTCGAGGTGCCCTTGTCAGGGTCAGTGCTGGTGACCGGACGGCCCTGGACGTCGTAGGTGATCTTGCGGACGTTGCCTGCGGGGTCGCGTTGCTCGGATGGGCGTCCGGCGCCGTCGTAGGTGACGGTGGTCGCGGCGTAGGCGCCGTTCAGGTCGCTGGTCTTGTACTGGCGCGACTCGACAGTGCGGCCCAGGGCGTCGGTCACCGTTGCGGACGGCATGGCGCCTGAGGGCGGGATGACGGTGGTGCGTTCGCCGTCGTACCGGTTGGTGGTGGTCCACTTCTTGGTGCCGAGGCTGTAGAGGGTGCTGGTGAGGACTCGCTGGGCCCCGTCGTAGGTGCTGTAGGCCTGGCTGGGGATCTGGGTGTCGTCCAGGGTCGTCAGGACCGCGGACGGAGCCCCGGTGAGGGCGTATCCCGCGTTGGCCTTCCAGGCGAGGCCGCGGCTGTCGTACTTGGTGTCGTTGACCATCCGGCCGCCGTCGGCTGATTCGTTCTGCGACTGGCGGGGCCGGAGTTGCCCGTCGAGGAGGTCAACGGAGGTCTCGTAGGTGACCGGGCTGGTGTTGCTGAGAGTCTTGGTGGTGATCGAGACCGGGTCGCCGTTGCTCGGCAGGGCGTAGGAGTAGGTGGTGGACGGGCGGTCGGGGTTGGCCTTGCGCGTGTTGTTGGGCAGCCAGGCGCGCACGAGTCGTCCGAGGCCGTCGTACTCGCCTTCGCCGATGCGTCCGTTGGTGTCGGTGACCTTGGACGCCAGGCCGAAGGCGGGGTTGTACTCGGTGGTGGTGGTGAATCCCGCGGCTGGGGCGCCGCCGACGCTGATCGGGGGGCTGGTCAGGGTGCTGGACTTCAGCCAGCCTTCAGTGGCGTCGGTGTAGGTGGTCGTGGTGGTGCGGTCGTCGGCTGTCGTGGCGGTGTCGCCGACCTGGGTGGTGGTAAGGACTCGGCCGTAGTTGTCGTAGGTGCTGGTCACGTCGGTGGCCATGGTCGAACGGCCGCCTGAAACACCGGTGACCTTCTCGGCGCTGGTGAGGTCGCCAGTGGTGGGGTAGGCGCCGTAGGCCTTGCTGTCGTAGAGCATCTTGGTGTCGGAGATCATGTCCCCGGCGACCAGGTTGGGCTCGTTGCTGGCAGCGTTGTCACAGTCGACCGACACCTTCAGGGTGCGGATCGGAAGCGTCCGCGACGCCCAGTCACCACCATGCGCACTCTTGAACTGCCCATAGCTCCGCCCGACGCGACGGTGTCGCAGTCGGTCAGCGGACGTCGCGGTCGTGCCCCTGCCCCTCGCGCTCGTGGCGAACGGTCCATAAGCACGGGGATACCAAGACGGAGAAGTCCCGGCGCACGCTTGAGCTTCCGACGCAGGCCGCCGAGGCGCTCAAGGCTCACCATGTTCGTCAGGCCACGCAGAAGCTCAAGGCGGGGGGTTGTGGCAGTGCAACGACCTCGTGTTCTGCTCGCCGTCCGGGGCGGCACTCGAAGCGGCGCACCGCCAAGACCTGGCGGCCTCGCAACGACGACGGCGCCACGATCGAGCGACTCACCGGCGCCACCAATCCCGCAGGCGTCACCGTCCGCGCAGATCCGGTCGTCAGGCAGGTCACTACGGTTCTCGACGCCGAAGCGGACACGGGCAGTGGCGTTCTTGGAGTAGCTGGACCCCTTGCGCGAGCCGTAGTCGACCCGGCTCAGGTAGCCGCCGGAGACGTACTTGGTGCCGCCGCTGGTCTGCAGGTAGCGGGTGTAGTTGTTGGTCTCCTTCGCGTAGTAGTACGTGATGGTGTTGTCGTGCGGGTCCACCACGTGGTCAAGGTTCCACCGCCACGCCTGGTTGCGACAACGCTGCCAGCAGACCGGCAAGGGCGATCGCGTCGAATTCTGGGACATGGTCGGCGGCCGCCTCTGCTGCCGCGTTGCGCTGGAGATCGACCGCGCGTAGGTCGCGCCGCTGATCCACGACGCGAAGCGTCCCCGCCGGAGCCGCTCCCTTCTGCCACCCCTTCTTCCTGTTGCGCGCGGGCCGAGTTGTGAATCATTTGGACGCAGGAGAGCCGCACGGGAGATGAGACGTGTTCCAAAGATCAGGTTCTGCGGCGGCCGCCGACGGCCGGCCCGTGGTCGCCGTGCTCGGCGCTTCCGGGTTCATCGGCTCCGCGGTGCTGCGCGCGCTGGCAGAGCACCCTGTGCTGCTCCGCGCCGTCGCGCGCCGTCCGACCGCCCGGCCACTCGCCCTGCCCGCCGTGTTCGAGCCGATCACAGCCGACCTGACCGACTGCTGCGCGCTGACCCGGGCCGTCGATGGCGCCGATGTGATCATCTACCTGCTCATGGACGAGGGCGGTTGGCGCTCGGCCGAGAGCGACCCCGCGGCCGAGCGGGTCAATGTCGGCGTCATGCGCAACCTGGTCGAGATCTTGCGCGCCACGACGGCGGAACAGCCCCCACCGACCGTGCTGTACGCGGGAAGCGCCGGGCAGGTGGGGCCGCGCTCGGGCTCCCGGATCGACGGCTCCGAGCCGGACCGTCCAGTGCTGGCCTACGACCGGCAGAAGCTCGCCGCCGAGACGCTGCTGCGGGACGCCACCCGCGAGGGCGTGGCGCGCGGCGTCAGTATCCGGCTCCCCACCGTCTTCGGGCACGGTCCGGTCGCCGACCGCGGCGTCGTGGCGACCATGGCCCGACTGGCGCTGCGGGGTGAGCCCCTCCCACTTTGGGACGTGGGCGCCGTCACGCGGGACCTGCTGTACCTGCCCGACGTCGCGGCGGCCTTCACTGCCGCGCTTGATCGGGTGGACACACTGGCCGGACGGCATTGGCTCATCAGTTCCGGGCACGACCGGCCGCTCGGCGACGTCTTCGCCGCGATCGCCGAGGCCGTGGCCAGACACACCGGCGAGCCGCCCGTCCCGGTCGTTCCGGTCGCCCGTCCCGGCCATGCCACATCCGGCGACTCCGACAGCGTGTCCATCGACGACTCCGCCTTCCGCGCGGCCACCGGCTGGCGGCCCCGCGTGAGTTTTCGCACGGCCCTGGACCGGACGGTCCTGGCGTTGCTGAACGAACCGCACCGACCTTGAGGAGACCATCGATGCCGACGTACGTCTGGGACTACCTGCCGGAATACGAGGCTGAACGTGAGGACCTGCTCGACGCGGTGGACACGGTGTTCCGCTCCGGCCGACTCGTCCTCGGCCCGAGCGTGGCGGGCTTCGAAGAGGAATTCGCCGCCTACCATGGCCTCCCGCACTGTGTAGGCGTCGACAACGGCACCAACGCCGTCAAGCTCGCCCTCCAGGCGCTCGGTGTGGGCCCGGGCGACGAGGTCGTCACGGTGTCCAACACGGCCGCGCCGACCGTTGTCGCGATCGACGCGGTGGGTGCCAAGCCGGTTTTCGTCGACGTGCGCGCCGAGGACTACCTGATGGACGTCGACCTCGTCGAGGCGGCGATCACCAAGCGGACCCGGTGTCTGCTCCCGGTCCACCTGTACGGACAGTGCGTCGACATGGCCGCGCTCCGGGAGATCGCCGACCGGCACGGGCTGCCGATACTCGAGGACTGCGCCCAGGCGCACGGCGCGCGTCAGGACGGCGCCCTGGCCGGAACGTTCGGCGAAGCGGCCGCCTTCTCCTTCTACCCGACCAAGGTGCTGGGCGCCTACGGTGACGCGGGCGCGATCGTGACGCCCTCGGGCGAGGTGAACGAGCGGCTGCGGCGGCTGCGCTACTACGGCATGGCCGAGCAGTACTACGTCGTGGAGACGCCGGGTCACAACAGCCGCCTGGACGAGATCCAAGCGGAGATCCTGCGCCGCAAGCTGACCCGATTGGACACCTACGTCGAGGGGCGCCGCGCGGTTGCGCGGCGATACGAGGAGGCACTGGGCGACACCGACCTGGTGCTGCCCGCGACCGCGTCCGGCAACGAGCACGTCTACTACGTGTACGTAGTGCGGCACCCCCGGCGCGACGCGATCCTCGATGCGCTCAAGGCCGAGGACATCCACCTCAACATCAGCTACCCGTGGCCGGTGCACACCATGTCGGGTTTCGCGCACCTGGGGTACGGAGAAGGCGACCTGCCGGCGACCGAGTCGCTGGCCCGGGAGATCTTCTCGCTCCCCATGTACCCCTCGCTGCCGGTCGAACTCCAGGACCGTGTGATCTCCGCCGTCCTCAAGGCCCTGGCGAACGGCTGACATGGACGTGCGCGAACTCGCCGTGGAAGGGGCGCTGGAGTTCACCCCGCGCGTCTTCCCCGACGAACGGGGAACGTTCGTCTCGCCGTTCCAGGAACCCGCGTTCGCGGCGGCACATGGTGCGCCTCTGTTCCCGGTGGCCCAGACCAGCTTCAGCAGGTCGCGCCGGAACGTGGTGCGGGGTGTGCACTTCACCGCCACGCCGCCCGGCTGCGCCAAGTACGTGTGCTGCGTCCAGGGCGAGGCCCTGGACATCGTGGTCGATCTGAGAACCGGGTCTCCGACCTTCGGTAGGTGGGACGCCATCCACCTGGACGGGCGAGACTTCCGCTCGGTCTACTTCCCGGTAGGCGTCGGCCATGCCTTCGTCGCGTTGAGCGACGACACCGTCATGTCCTATCTGCTCTCCGAGAGCTACGTTCCGGAGAACGAACTGGCCCTGTCGGTGCTGGACCCCGACCTGGGATTGCCGATTCCGGACGGCGTCGAGCCCATGCTGTCCGAACGAGACCGTGCGGCCCTCTCCCTGGCCGAGGCGCAAGCGCGCGGGCTGCTTCCCGACTACCGGCTCTGCCGCGCTCTCGCGGTCGGCTGACCCGCAGGAACAGCAGATGGGACCGATCACACCATGAACAACTTCGCGCCCCCACTGGCCTCCGCCCACGACCTGGGCCTGCCGTCGTTCGTCGGCGCGGCCCTGGCCGCCGGATCCGGGGCCGCGGACATCGCCGACGTGCGCGCTTGGCTGGACGACTATGGCACCCGCTCGCAGATGCGGGTCGAACGCATCCCGCTGGACGCCATGGAGGGGTGGTACCGCGCGCCGGACGGCGGCGACATCCGGCACCGCAGCGGCCGGTTCTTCTCGGTCGAAGGCCTGGAGGTCCTCCGGCCCGACGGGCCCGTCCCGCACTGGAACCAGCCGATCATCAACCAGCCGGAGGTGGGCATCCTCGGCGTCCTGATGCGCCGTTTCGACGGTGTCCCGCGCTTCCTCCTCCAGGCCAAGGCCGAGCCGGGCAACGCCGGCGGCCTGCAACTGTCCCCCACGGTCCAGGCGACGCGCAGCAACTACACACGAGTCCACCAGGGGCGGCCCGTTCCCTACCTGGGCTACTTCCAGGACACCTCTCCACACCGCGTCATCTCCGACATCCGCCAGTCCGAGCAGGGGTCCTGGTTCCTCTGCAAACGCAATCGCAACATGGTGGTGGAGGTGACCGAGGACGTCCCGGTCGCCGACGGCTTCCGGTGGTTCTCGCTTCCCCAGATCCACCGGCTGCTCGCGGTAGACGACCTGGTCAACATGGATGCCCGGACCGTGCTGTCGTGCCTGCCGTTCGCCGGCGGGGTGCCCTGCGGAGCCATCGACGGGGACGGCCTCCACGCCGCCCTGCTGCGGTCCTGCAGACCGGACGCGGCGTTGCACAGCAACGGCGAGATCCTCAGCTGGATCACCTCGGCGCGATCCATGAGCACGCTGCGGGCCCGGTCGCGCCCTCTGGACTCCCTGCCGGACTGGCGGTTCGCCGACGGCCGGATCACCCACGAGCGGGGGGCGTTCTTCGACATCATCGGCGTGGGTGTGGAGGCTGAGGGCCGCGAGGTCGCGCACTGGTCCCAGCCCATGCTCGAACCGCGCGCCGAGGGCGTCATCGCCTTCGTCGTGCGGCGCGTCGCCGGGGTGCTCCACGCTCTGGTGCGGATCCACCACGAACCCGGTTACGTGGACGAAGCCGAGCTCGCCCCGACCGTCCAGACCACCCCGGCCAACCTCGAGCACCTGCCTCCCAGCGCGCACCCGGACCTGCTCGACCAGGTCCTGGACGCCGCCCCGTCCCGGATCCTCTTCGACACCGTGCTGTCGGAGGAGGGCGGGCGCTTCCACCATGCGCGCAACCGCTACCTCGTCGTCGAGGCCGAGGCGGACGACGATCCCCTCGAAGCGGTTCGAGACCCCGGGCAGTTCCGCTGGATGACCCTCTACCAGCTCAGCGAGCTACTCCGGCACAGCCACTACCTCAACGTCCAGGCCCGGACACTGGTCGCCTGCACGCGCAGTCTCCTGACCCGTCCGTAGTACAGGAAGGACCCTGAAAACCATGGTCGAGTGCCGGATCTGCGGCGGTCCCGTCCGCGAATACTTCGACTTCGGGCGACAGCCCCTGTCCGACGCCTTCATCACCCCCGAGCAGAAGGAGGGGGAGTTCTTCTACCGGCTGGCCGTGGGGATGTGCGCCGAGTGCACCATGGTGCAGCTGACCGAGGAGGTCCCCCGGGACCGGATGTTCCATCAGGACTACCCCTATCAGTCGTCCCTGTCGGCGGTCATGCGCAAGCACTTCGAGCAGACCGCCCGGCGTTTCCTGGACGACGAGCTGACCGGGCCGGAACCGTTCATCGTGGAGGTCGGCTGCAACGACGGCGCGATGCTCGGCGCCGTCCGGGAAGCGGGCGTGCGGCATCTGGGCGTCGAGCCCTCCGGCGGCGTCGCCGACCTGGCACGGGCCAAGGGCATCCGGGTCCGCACCGCGTTCTTCGAGGAGTCGACGGCGCGGGAGGTCGCGGCGGAGGAAGGCCCGGCCGATGTCATCTACGCGGCCAACACCATCTGCCACATCCCCTACCTGGACTCCATTCTGCGCGGGGCGGACGTGCTGCTGAAGCCCGGCGGCGTCTTCGTCTTCGAGGATCCCTACCTGGGGGAGATCGTCGAGCGCGCCTCGTTCGACCAGATCTACGACGAGCACTTCTACTTCTTCACCGCCCGCTCGGTGCAGGAGATGGCGCGGCGCTTCGGTTTCGAGCTGGTCGACGTCGAACGGCTGGAGGTGCATGGCGGGGAGGTGCGCTACTGGCTGGCCCGCGCGGGCGAGCGCGAGCCGGCGGCGGCGGTGGCCGAGCTGCTCGCCGAGGAGCGGGAGCGCGGGCTGGCCGAGCCCGCGACGCTGGAGAGGTTCTGGGCGGCGGTCCAGCGCAACCGCGACGACCTGCGCGCCCTGCTGGAGCGACTGCGCGCCGAGGGTAGCCGGGTGGTGGCCTATGGCGCGACCGCCAAGAGCGCGACGGTCGCCAACTTCGCGGGGCTCGGCCCGGATCTGATCGAGTTCGTGTCCGACACCACCCCCGCCAAGCAGGGGCGGCTGACGCCCGGCTCGCACATCCCTGTGCGCGGCCCCGAGGACTTCGCCGCAGACCACCCGGACTACGCCCTGCTGTTCGCCTGGAACCACGCCGACGAGATCATGGCGAACGAGCAGGCGTTCCGGACGGCCGGCGGCAAGTGGATCCTGTACGTCCCGGACGTGCGCGTGGTCTGAGCGACCGGCGGCGCCTCACCTCACCGCGGCTGATGGGGGCCCTTCTTCAGGGGCTCCCACCAGCCGCGATTGCGTTCGTACCACTGGACGGTGTCGGTCAGCCCGTCGGCGAACGAGACGGACGGCGTGTACCCGAGGGCCCGCAGCCTGCCGTCCGCCAACGAGTAGCGGCGGTCGTGACCGGGGCGGTCAGGGACGCGCTCGACCATCGACCAGTCGGCGCCCAGCTCCGTCAGCAGGCGCCGCGTCAGCTCCAGGTTGGTCAGCTCGGCTGTTCCGGCGATGTGGTAGACCTCGCCGGGCAGGCCATGCTCCACAACGGTCTGTATGCCACGGCAGTGGTCGGCGACGTGGATCCAGTCGCGGACGTTGCCGCCGTCGCCGTACAGCGGCACCGGCAGGCCGTCCAGCAGGTTCGTGACGAACAGCGGGATGACCTTCTCGGGGAACTGGTAGGGGCCGTAGTTGTTGCCGCACCGGGTGATCGACACCGGCAGGCCGTGGGTGCGGGCATACGCCCGGGCGATCATGTCACCGCCCGCCTTGGCCGCCGAGTACGGCGAGTTGGGGGCCAGCGGGGCCGACTCGTCCCACGAGCCGGCCCCGATGCTCCCGTACACCTCGTCGGTGGAGACGTGCACGACGCGCGGCACGCCGGCCTCCAGGCACGCCTGGAGCAGCGTCTGGACGCCCAGCACATTGGTGCGGACGAACTCTCCCGGGCTGGCGATCGACCGGTCGACGTGTGACTCGGCCGCGAGGTTGACCACCACGTCGTGGCCGGGGACCAGCTCGGCCAGCAGCTCGGCGTCGCAAATGTCCCCGTGCACGAACGTATGTGCCCCCGAGACGGGTTCCAGGTTGTCCAGGTTCCCCGCGTAGGTCAGCGCGTCCAGCACCGTGACCTCGCCGCGGGGCCCGAGCCCGGACCTGAACTCGGGATCGGCGACCAGCGATCGCACGTAGTGCGATCCGATGAACCCCGCCCCGCCGGTCACCAGCACGCGTGTCATCTTCCGCTCCTCGAACTGTTGATCTGCACGGTGCTGTGGTCGCCGAGCACGAGGCGGTGCGCATGGGGGGCGCGCGGCGCGGCGGTGACCCGCACCTCCCGGCCGATCAGCGAGCCCTCGATCCGGCCGACGCCCTCCACCCGCGTGCCCGAAAGCAGGATCGAGTACTCGATCTCGCTGTCCAGTACGGTGCAGTCGCGGTCGACGGAAGTGAAAGGCCCCAGGTAGGAGTCGCGGACAAGGGTGCCCGCACCGACGATCACCGGACCGAGGATGCGCGAGCGGACGACGGACGCGCCGTGCTCCACCACGACGCGCCCGACCAGCTCACTGTCATCGTCCACGTCGCCCTCGATGGCGGGCCGCAGTCCGTCCAGGACCAGCCGGTTGGCCTCCAGCATGTCCGAGACGTTGCCGGTGTCCTTCCAGTAGCCGGTGATCACCGTCGGGGACACCGTGCGGCCCTGCTCCAGCAGACCCCGGATGGCGTCGGTGATCTCCAGTTCATCCCGCCAGGACGGTTTCAGCCCGGCGACGATCTCGTGCACGGCCGGGGTGAACAGGTAGACCCCGACCAGCGCGAGGTCGCTGCGGGGATGTTCCGGCTTCTCCTCCAGACCCACCACCCGGCCCGCCGCGTCCAGTTCCGCGACCCCGAACGCGCGCGGGTCGGCGACATGGGTCAGCATGATCTGGGCGTCGGGCCGTTCAGCGTGGAATCGCTCCACCAGGTCGCGGATCCCCCCGACGACGAAGTTGTCACCCAGGTACATCAGGAAGTCGTCGTCGCCGAGGTACTCCCGGGCGATCAGCACCGCGTGCGCCAGGCCGCGCGGCGCGTCCTGCTGGAGGTAGGTCACCTCCAGGCCGAACCGCGAACCGTCGCCGACGGCGTGCTGGACCTCGGCGGCGGTCGCGCCGACGACGATGCCGACGTCGCGGATGCCCGCGTCCCGGATCGCCTCCAGCCCGTAGAACATGACGGGCTTGTTGGCGACCGGAACGAGCTGCTTGGCGGAGGTGTGGGTGATGGGCCGCAGCCGCGACCCGGACCCTCCGGCGAGAACGAGCGCCTTCATACGGTCGTCACGTCCGGCTCTCGCTCGACGCCAGCACCCGCAGCGGGCTCGGCCGATCGAGGCCGAGTTCCGCGCGGCGCGCGGGGTCGGTGACGCCCAGCCCCTCCTCAGGCGCCAGGCACAGCACACCGACCTTGCCGACGTGCCGGTTCTGCTGGACGTGGCGGGTGGCCTCGCCGACCTCGGTAAGGGGGAACACCTGCGAAACGACCGGATCGAGGCGTCCGCGCTCCAGCAGCCGGACGCATTCGGCGTGCTCCTGGAGGTTGGCGGCGTGGCAGCCCAGAATCCGCTTGGAGTTCATCCACAGATAGCGGTTGTCGTACTGGTGCATGTAGCCCGTGCTGGAGCCGCAGGTGACGACCGCGCCACCGCGCCGGATGACGAAGGCGGAGATCCCGAAGGTGGCCTGTCCCACGTAGTCGAACGCGACGTGCGGGTCCTCTCCGACCTCCCGGCGGATGATCTTTCCAAGGCGTTTGCCCTGCTCGATGACCTGGTCGGGGGTGGGGATCCCCGACATCCCGATCTGCTCCCGGTTGATCACGACCTCGCAGCCCAGGTCGCGGGCCACCTGCTCCTTGGCCTCGGAGCCGACCACGCCCACCGCGATGCCCCCGGCATTGCGCACGAGCTGCGCGGCGAACGCCCCGAGGCCACCGGTCGCCCCCCAGATGAGCACGACGTCGCCGAGCTTGATACGGGCGCCCGCATCGCTGATGAGCATGCGGTAGGAGGTGGAGGCGCACAGCTGGGTGCTGCCCGCCTCCTCCCAGGTGAGGTGGGCGGGCTTGGCCAGCAGCTGGCTGCCCTTGACCACCGTGTAGGTCGCCAGGCCACCGTAGTTGGTCTCGTAGCCCCAGGCACGCTGGCCCTGGCTGAGCACACTGTCGGCGTGGGTGGCGGGCTCGTGGTCGTCGGTCTGCAACGGCGAGATGACGACGTGGTCACCGACCTTCCAGCGGCTGAGGCCAGCACCGGTGCGCACCACCACCCCGGTCGCGTCGGAGCCGATCACGTGGAACGGCCGGTCGTGCCGCGCCGCGAACCCGCCCTGCCGACCGTAGCGCCGGATGAAGCCGAACGTGGGAAGCGGCTCGAACGTGGCCGCCCAGACGGTGTTGTAGTTGATGGAGCTGGCCATCACCGCGACCAGCGCCTCGTCGGGTGCGAGCTCGGGCATCGGCACCTCCCCGACCCGGATGGACTTGCGCACGTCCTTGTCCTCGACGCCGGTGAACATTCCGGTGTCGGACTCGCTGAGGTGGGCGGCCATGTACCGCTCGGGCACGGGAAGGTTCGTGAGGGTCTCCGGAGAGGCTCCGGTGAGCGCGGCTTCGGCGAGGGGGTCCACAGCGTCCTCTTTCTCTTGGGGTTTCGTGGGGGGGTGTCGGGGTCCTGCGCGGTGGCCGGCGGTCACCGGCCACGTGGTCACTGCCGGTGGTCGAGGGTGAGCTTCTCCAGAAGGGGGACGACATCGGCGGGAGCGGGGGCGGCGAGCAACTCGCGGCGCAGCCGGTCGGCGCCATCGGCATGGGCCGGCTCGTCCAGCAGCCGCCGCAGCCCCTCGCGGAGCCCGTCGGAGGTCAGTTCGGTGTACGGCACGACCAGCCCGGCCCCGAGCTCGGCGGTCCGCCGGGCGCGGTAGAAGTCGTCCCACGCCGACGGGAACATCAGCTGGGGCACGCCGGCGGCGGCCGCGGTCGCCCAGGTCCCGGCCCCCGCGTGGTGCGCGATCGCCGAGCAGGTCGGCAGCAGCGCGTGCAACGGCACGAAGTCGACGGCACGCACATTGGCGGGCAGGTCTCCGATCCCCTCCCGCTGCGCGGCGCTGAGGGTGGCGACGATCTCGACGTCGAGATCGGCGACCGCGTCCAGCAGCGTGCGCAGCGGCACCCCCAGGAACTCGGCGTCCCGCCCGGTGATGCCCAGGGTGAGGCAAACGCGCGGGGCCGACGGCGGCTCCCGCAGCCAGTCGGGCACCACGGCGGTGCCGTTGTAGGGGACGTACCGCATCGGCACGATGCGTTCGGGGGTCGGCAATCGGATCCCGGCGGGCATCTGGTCGATCGTCCAGTGGCCGCGCAGCATCCGTTCGGAGAACACCAGCCCGTGCCGGTCGAGCGCGCCGCCGAGCCAGGCGGCCAGGGGGTCGGCGCGCTGGGCGGGCGGCCGTCCGGCCAGCGCCTCCAGGAAGGCCTCACGCTGGTCGACCAGCAGGTCCGCTCCCCACAGCAGCCGCGCGTGCGCAGCGCCGACGGCCTCGGCCGCGACGGCCCCCGCGGGGGTGAACGGTTCCCAGATCACCAGGTCGGGCCGCCACTGGCGGGCGAACTCCACCAGTCCGTCGACCATCGATGCGTTGTTGGCGGGTGCGAAGAACCGCTCGGTCATCTGCTCACTCGCCGCCTGGAGGAAGCCCCAGGTGTGCACACGTGGGTGGACCGGGTCGAAGTCCACGGCCGCGTTCCAGCCACCCCCGGTGCCGTCGCCGTCCTCCCCCGCCACGGCCTCCAGCCAGGTGTGGTCCTCGCCGACCGGCACGGCGGTCAGCCCGGCCGCCACGATGGCTTCGGTCAGCGCGGGCTGGCTGACGACCCGCACCTCGTGTCCGGCCGCACGGAAGGCCCAGGCCAGCGGGACCTGGCCGAGAAAGTGGGCGGACTGGGCGAAGGTGGTGAAGATGACGCGCACAGCTTGCCTGGTTCCTCTCAGTGGATTCGGGTGGGCGGCGGGCGGATCAGGCCCCGCCCTATTCGGTGCCGAACGTCGAGTCGATCAGCGCGAACATCTCGTCGTCGGTGGCCGTCCCGAGGTCGTCGTGGGCTCGCGGCCTGTCAGCGGCGCCCTGCCAGCCGTCCAGCAGCGTCCGCAGCCGGGCGGCGACGGCCGAGCGGTCCGCCTCGGACAGTTCGGCCTTCGCCAGGGCGTGGCCGAACCGATCCAACTCCCCGAGCAGGGCGACCGAAGGGGAAGCCGCCGTGGGCGGCTCGTGAGTGCCGCCGAACAGCTCAGTGCGCAGGAACTCCAGCAGCGCGGCGGCGTCGGGGTGATCGAAAGCCAGGGTCGTGGGCAGCCGCAGTCCCGTCGCGGCGGTCAGCCGGTTGCGCAGTTCAACGGCCGTCAACGAGTCGAAGCCAAGGTCCTTGAAGGGCCGGGCCAGGTCCAGCAGGGCGGGGTCACCGTGTCCGAGGACCGTCGCGATCTCGGCATGGACGAGGTCGGCGAGCGCTTGGTCGCGTCGTGCGGGCGGCAGCTCCGCCAAGCGCGCGGCGAGGTCCGCGCCACCTGCGGAAACCGGGCCTCCCGCCGCCACGGGCCGTGCCGGACCCGCCGCCAGTTCACGCAGGATCGGCCGCGGCCCGCCCGGCGTGGCCGCCACGGTCCGCACGTCAAGGCGCACCGGGACCTGCACGGCGTGGTCGAGGCGCAGCGCCGCGTCGAACAGCGCGAGCCCCTGCTCGTCGGTGAGGGGCAGCAGTCCGTCGCGCGCGACCCGCCTGAGGTCGGCCGCGCCCACCTGCCCGGCCATGCCGCCCTCCTGCTCCCACATGCCCCACGCCAGCGAGGTCGCGGGCAGTCCGGCGGCGCGGCGCGTCGTGGCCAGGGTGTCCAGGAAGGCGTTGGCCGCCGCGTAATTGCCCTGGCCTGGTCCGCCGAGCACGCCCGCGAGCGAGGAGAACAGCACGAACGCCCGCAGGTCGGCTTCTCGGGTCAGTTCGTCCAAGTGGAGCGCCGCGTCCGCCTTGGCCGCCAGGACGGTGTCCAGTCGGTTCGGGGTGAGCGCTGTGACGACGCCGTCGTCCAACACGGCGGCCGCGTGCACGACGGCGTGCAGCGGACGGTCGAGTCCGCGCAGCAACCCGGCCAGGGCGGTCCGGTCGGAGACGTCGCAGGAGACCAGCGCGACGGCCGCGCCCCGTTCCTCCAGCTCGGCCACCAGCTTCCGCGCGCCCGGCGCGTCGGCGCCGCGGCGCGACACCAAGGTCAGGTGCCGGACACCGTGCTCGGCGACCAGATGCCCGGCCAGCACCCGCCCCAGCCCTCCGGTCGCACCGGTGACCAGTACCGTTCCCTCTGGATCCGCGATCGGACGGACTTCCCCCAGCGGCCCCACGGTCGGGACCAGCCGCAGCGCCTGCAGCGCTCCCGCGCGGACCGCCACCTGCGGCTCGCCGGTCGCCACGGCGGCACCCACCAGGGAGCCGTCGTCGGGGTGGGCGACGTCGACCAGCACGAACGCGTTCGGATGCTCGGCCTGGGCAGACCGGACCAGGCCCCACACCGCCGCCTGCGCCGGGTCGGACGCATCCTCGCCCACCGCGCCTGCGGTGACGAACACCAGGCACGCGGCGGCGGACCTCGGGTCGGCCGTCCACGCCTGGATCAGCTTCAGCACGCGGTGGGTGTGCTCGCGGGCCGCCGCGTCCGACGCATCCGACGACCGGGTGAGCCGGACGGCGACCACCGGCGGCAACGCTTCGGCGGCCGGAAGCTCGGCCGGATCGTCCACGAAGACGACCGGGACGGGGGACGGTGTCGGAACCGACTTCCACAGTTGCCGATAGGGCAGGGCACCGGCGGCCCGGCCGGTCTCCGGCGCGGCCTCGGCCAGCGGACGGACCACGACCGACGCCGTTGCGACGGGCACGCCGTCGGCGTCGCAGAGATCGACCGTCGTCATCCCCGACTCCGCGCGCGTCAGCCGCACGCGGACCCGGGAGGCGTGCGCGGCGTGCAGGATCACGTCGGACCAGGCGAACGGCAGCCGCGGCTCCTCACCCTCGGCTCCGGCCATCGCAGCATGCAGGGCGGCGTCGAAGAGTGCCGGGTGCAGGACAAACCCTTCGGGTCCGGTCCCCTCCGGAAGCTCCGCCTCGGCGAAGGTCACCTCGCCAGTACGCCACACTCGGCGCAGCCCGCGGAAGGCAGGACCGTGATCCACCTCGGCGGCGGCGAACTGCTGGTAGAGGCCGGTGATGTCGACCTCCGGCGCGGCAGGCGGCCACTGGAGCAGGCTGACCGGCTCCGGTCCCGGCTCGGGCGTCAACGTTCCGGTCGCGTGCAGGGTCCATTCCGCGTCGGGGGGCGCGGCGTCGGTGACCGAGTGCACCGTGACCGTCCGCGCCCCCGCCCCGTCGGGGGCCGAGACCCGTACCTGGAGCCGCACCCCGTATCCGGCGGGCAGGGTGAGCGGCGCGAGCATCGTCAGCTCCGCCACTCGCGCGCATCCCGAGCGATCAGCGGCCTGTACCGCGAGCTCGACGAGCGCGGTCCCCGGCAGGACGGCGACGCCGCGCACCTTGTGGTCGACCAGCCAGGGATGCGTGGCCGTCGACAACCGGGCGGTGAACAGGTGTCCCTCGCCGTCCGGCAGGGCCGTGCCCGCGGCCAGGAGGGCGTGGTCGAACGTCTCCAGCCCCAGACCCGCCGCGTCGACGGCGGCCGTTTCCGGCCGGTCGTCCACCCAGAACCGCGTCCGCCGGAAGACGTAGGTCGGCAGGTCGATCACGCGGCGGCCGGAGCCGTGCACCGCCGCCCAGTCCACCGGCACGCCGCCGGTGTGGGCGGCGGCCATCGACCGGCGGAACCGGTCGATGCCTCCATCGCCGCGGCGCAGCGACTCGATCACGGCGGCGTCCGCGCCCGCCTCCTCGACGATGTCCTGCAAGGTCGCGGTCAGCACCGGGTGCGGGCTGCACTCGACGAACACCCGGTGGCCGTCCTCCAGCAGCGCCGCCATGGCTCCGACGAAGTCGATGGGCCTGCGGGCGTTCTCGTACCAGTATTCGGCGTCCAGTTCGGTCTGCTCGAGGAACCCGCCGGTCACGCTGGAGTAGAAGGCGGTGGTCGCCTGCGTCGGCCGCAGTCCGGCCAGCACCTCCAGCAGGCGTTCGCGCACCTGCTCGACGTGGGGGCTGTGCGAGGCGTAGGCGATCGGAATGCGCCGCGCCCGCACGCCGGTCCGTTCGCACTCGGCCAGGAACTCCTCCAGCTCGGGCAGATCACCCGCCACCGTGGTCGTGTGCGGTCCGTTGTAGGCGGCGATGGACAGCCGGCCCTTCCACGAGGCGATCAGCGCCGTGGTCTCGTCGGCGGACCTGGGCACCGACACCAGCCCGCCGCGTCCGGCCAGCGTCGCCCGGATGATCTGGCTGCGCAGCGCGACGACCCGGACCGCGTCGTCCAGGCTCAGCGCGCCCGCCACGTGGGCCGCCGCCATCTCGCCCTGCGACTGGCCGACCACGGCCGCCGGCACGACACCGTGGTGGCGCCACAGCTCTGCCAGCGACACCATGACCGAGAACAGCGCGGGCTGGATCGCATCGTCCCGCTCCAGTGCGTCGGCGTCGTCGAGGATCTCCAGCAGGTCCCAGTCGAAGTACTCGGCGAACGCGTCGGCGCAGCGCCGCATCGACGCGGCGAACACCGGCGACGTCCGCAGCAGTTCGCGGCCCATCCCGACCCATTGGCTGCCCTGGCCGGGGAAGACGAACACCACGTTGCCCTCGACGGCCCGGCCTGCCACGACGGCGGTGGACGAGGTCCCCTGTGCGAGCGCCGACAGGCCCGCCGCGAGCTGATCACGATCGGCTCCCACCACGACCGCGCGGTGCGTGTGCGCGGTGCGGGCCGTGGCCAGCGACCAGCCGACGTCGGCCGGGGACTCCTGTGACCCGGCCGCGAAGGAGGCCAGTCGGGCGGCCTGCTCCCGGAGCGCGCCCTCGTCAACCGCCGACAGCGGCCACAGCACGGGGCCCTCGACGTGGTCGTCGGGAGTGCTCTCGGTGTCGGGTTCGGCGGGAGCCTGTTCGAGGATGACGTGGGCGTTGGTGCCGCTCACACCGAAGGCGGACACGGCCGCGCGGCGCGGCCGGCCGGTCTCAGGCCACGCGGCAGTCTCGGTGACCAACTCGACCGCACCCGCCGACCAATCCACATGCGAGG